>JAVHYE010000061.1 GCA_031119295.1 Pedobacter sp.
GTCCCACAGGGCGGCGCGCGCATGCGTCTTTCGGCCAAGTTCTATCTGGTCGCCATGCTCTTCGTCATATTCGATGTGGAAGCCCTCTTCCTCTATGCCTGGGCCGTGTCTGCCCGCGAGGTCGGCTGGATGGGTTTCATCGAGGTCACGGTTTTTGTGCTTTTCTTGTTGGCGGGTCTGGTTTACCTCTGGCGCATCGGTGCGCTGGACTGGGCGCCGGAGGCGCGTCGCCGCCGTGCCCGTAAAGAAGCAGAATCCGCCAGCAAGGCATCCTGATTGAGGCGCCGTCAATAAAATGAAATACACCCTGACCCGTATCGACCCGAATGCTCCCAACGAGCAGTATCCGATACAGCAAAAGGAAACGGTGCCTGATCCGCTGGAAGCGGATATCGAAAAGAACATCTACATGGGTCGTCTCGAAGACATGATCCATGGTGCGGTCAACTGGGGCCGCAAGAATTCCCTCTGGCCGTACAACTTCGGTCTGTCCTGCTGCTATGTGGAAATGGCGACCGCCTTTACCGCACCGCATGACGTGGCCCGCTTCGGCGCCGAAGTGATACGTGCCTCACCGCGTCAGGCCGACGTGATGGTGGTGGCCGGTACCTGTTTCATGAAAATGGCTCCCGTGGTGCAGCGTCTGTATGAACAGATGCTGGAACCGAAGTGGGTGATTTCCATGGGTGCCTGCGCCAACTCCGGCGGCATGTACGACATTTATTCCGTGGTTCAGGGCGTGGACAAGTTCCTGCCCGTGGACGTGTATATCCCCGGCTGCCCGCCGCGCCCCGAAGCCTTTCTGCAGGCACTGATGATCCTGCAGGAATCCATCGGTAAAGAGCGCCGCCCGCTGTCCTGGGTGATGGGTGACCAGGGCGTGTACCGCCCGCAGATGCAGCCTGAGCGTGAGCGCAAACAGGAAGAGCGCATCGCCGTCACCAATCTGCGCACGCCCGACCAGGTTTGACGAAGGGCGGCGCAGCCGCCTTTCGCAAATAAAAAATTCCTGATGCCGGCTTCACAGGAGCCGGCATCAAAAACTGTTTTTCAATATTGCGACGACAAGACGATGGCCGACGACGCCCCGCTTCCGCCCGTCACGCCCGGCACTCAGCATGAGGTCGTGCGTGAGCTGTTCGCCAAATTTGGTGATGGCCTGGTTTTCCAGCCCACCAAAGATGATGTGCCCACTGTGTGGGTGCCACGCGAGCAGTTGATCGAAGTGTTGCGCTTCCTGCGCAACCTCCCCAAGCCCTATGTGATGCTCTACGACTTGTCAGCGATTGACGAGCGTCTGCGCAAACATCGCGAAGGCCAGCCCAAATCCGATTTCACGGTGTTCTATCACCTGCTGTCGATAGACCGTAATTCGGATGTGCGCATCAAGGTCGCGCTTTCCGAAAGCGATCTCAAGCTGCCGACCGCCATTCACATCTGGCCGAATGCCGACTGGTATGAGCGCGAGGTCTACGACCTTTTCGGCGTTCACTTCGACGGACATCCGCGTCTCTTCCGCATCATGCTGCCGCGTACCTGGCAGGGTCATCCCTTGCGCAAGGACTATCCTGCCCGTGCCACGGAATTCGATCCCTTCGTTTTGACCGCCCTGCGTCAGGACCAGGAACAGGAAGCCTTGCGTTTCAACCCGGAAGAATGGGGCATGAAGCGCGGCACCGCCGATGAGGACTTCATGTTCCTCAACCTCGGCCCCAACCATCCTTCTGCTCACGGTGCTTTCCGTATCGTGCTGCAGCTGGACGGTGAAGAAATCGTCGATTGCGTGCCTGACATTGGCTACCACCATCGTGGTGCCGAAAAGATGGCCGAGCGCCAGAGCTGGCACTCCTTCATCCCCTACACCGACCGCATCGATTATCTCGGCGGGGTGATGAACAACCTGCCCTATGTGCTCTCGGTGGAAAAGCTGGCCGGCATCAAGGTGCCACAGCGCGTGGAAGTGATACGCGTGATGATGGCGGAATTCTTCCGCATGACATCGCATCTGCTTTTCCTCGGCACCTACATCCAGGACATGGGCGGCATGACGCCCATCTTCTTCATGTTCACCGACCGCATGAAAGCCTATGACGTGATCGAAGCCGTGACCGGTTTCCGCATGCATCCGGCCTGGTACCGTATCGGTGGCGTTGCACACGATCTGCCGCAGGGCTGGGATCGCAAGGTGCGTGAATTCATCGACTGGATGCCCAAGCGCCTTAACGAATACGAAAAAGCCGCGATGAAAAATCGCGTGATGAAAGCCCGTACCGTAGGTGTGGCGCAGTACAACGCGAAAGAAGCTTTGGAGTGGGGCGTCACCGGTGCCGGTCTGCGCGCCACTGGTATCGACTTCGATCTGCGCAAAGCCCGTCCTTATTCCGGCTACGAGAATTTCGATTTCGATGTGCCGCTGGCCCAGAACGGCGATGCCTACGATCGTGCCATGGTGCGTATCGAAGAAATGCGCCAGAGCCTGCGCATCATCGAGCAGTGCCTGAAGAATATGCCGGCCGGCCCTTACAAGGCTGATCACCCGCTTACCGTGCCGCCGCCCAAGGAGCGCACGCTGCAGGATATCGAAACCCTGATCACGCACTTCCTGTCCGTGTCCTGGGGTCCGGTGATGCCGGCAGGCGAAGCCTCGACCATGATCGAAGCCACCAAGGGCATCAACAGCTATTACGTGACTTCCGACCAAGCCACGATGAGCTATCGCACGCGTATACGTACGCCCAGCTTTGCGCATCTGCAGCAGATTCCTGCCGTGATTCGCGGATCCATGATCCCGGATCTGATTGCGTATTTGGCTTCCATTGATTTCGTGATGGCGGACGTGGACAGATGACAAACCTTATTGCCACAAGCCGCTTTACGCTGGCTCCCGAACTGCGTGCCGAAATCGAGCACGTTGTTCATCATTATCCTGACGCACGCGCGGCCAGCATCGATGCACTGAAGATCGTACAGAAGGCGCATGGCTGGGTGCCCGATGGCGCCATTCCCGCGATTGCCGAAGTGCTGAAGATTCCCGCTTCCGATGTGGAAGGCGTGGCGACTTTCTACAGCCAGATTTTCCGCCAGCAAGTCGGCCGCCATGTCATCAAGGTGTGCGACAGCATGGTCTGCTACATCAATGGCCACGAGCAGGTGATGGAAGCCATCACGGCGAAGTACGGAATTGGTGTTGGCGAAACGACTGAAGACGGCCGCTTCACTTTATTGCCCGTGTGCTGCCTCGGTAACTGCGACAAGGGTTCGACCATGATGGTGGATGAAGACACCCATGGCGGCCTCACTCCCGAATCCGTTATCGGCTTGCTGGAGGAATACAAATGAAACTTTCCTCATTTGGCCCTGCCAACAAGATTGCCCGCACGGCCGAAACGCATCCGCTGACCTGGCGTCTGCGTGATGATGCCGAGCCGGTGTGGCTGAAAGAATACGAAAGCAAGAACGGCTATGCCGCCGCGAAAAAAGCGCTGAAAGAACTGGCGCCCGACGACATCGTCAATGCAGTGAAAGACTCCGGCCTCAAAGGCCGCGGCGGTGCGGGCTTCCCCACCGGTGTGAAGTGGAGCCTGATGCCGAAAGACGACAGCCAGAATGTGCGCTACCTCCTCTGCAATGCAGACGAGATGGAACCGAACACCTGGAAGGACAGGCTGCTCATGGAGCAGATGCCGCACCAGTTGATTGAAGGCATGCTGATTTCGGCACGCGCGCTGAAGGCCAACACGGGTTATATCTTCCTGCGTGGCGAATATGTGGATGCCGCCCGCAATCTGAATCAGGCACTGGATGAAGCCCGTGCTGCCGGCTATATCGGCAAGAATGTGCTGGGCTCCGGTTTTGATTTCGAGCTTTATGTGCACACCGGTGCCGGCCGCTATATCTGCGGCGAAGAAACGGCGCTGATCAACTCTCTCGAAGGCCGTCGCGCCAATCCGCGCTCCAAGCCGCCCTTCCCCGCCGCTGTTGGTGTGTGGGGCAAGCCGACTTGCGTGAATAATGTCGAGACGCTTTCCAACGTGCCGGCCATCGTGGCCAATGGCAACGACTGGTACAAATCGCTCTGCCGTCCCGGCTCGGAAGACCATGGCACCAAGCTCATGGGTTTTTCCGGCAAGGTGAAAAATCCCGGCGTGTGGGAACTGCCTTTCGGCATTACTGCGCGTGAATTGTTTGAAGATTATGCCGGCGGCATGCGTGAAGGTTACACGCTGAAAGCTTGGCAGCCCGGCGGTGCCGGCACCGGCTTCCTCCTGCCCGAACATCTGGATGCACAGATGTATGCGGCCGGCATCGGCAAGGTCGGCACGCGTATGGGTACCGGTCTCGCCATGGCCGTGGATAACACCGTCAATATGGTGTCGCTGCTGCGCAATATGGAAGAGTTTTTCGCCCGCGAATCCTGTGGCTGGTGCACGCCCTGCCGTGACGGCCTGCCATGGAGTGTGAAGCTCCTGCGCGCGCTCGAGCGCGGTGAAGGCACGGCCGCTGATATCGATGTGCTGCTGCAGCTCGTGGGCTTTCTCGGCCCGGGCAAAACCTATTGCGCGCATGCGCCTGGCGCGGTCGAACCGCTGGGCTCGGCCATCAAGTATTTCCGTTCCGAATTTGAACAAGGCATCTCGCCCACGGCCACTGCAACAGCAGCGCCTGTGCAAAGCGGGGTGAGTGCGTAATGGCCACGATTAATATTGACGGCAAGGTTTACGAAGTCGACGGCGCAGACAACTTGCTTCAGGCTTGCCTCTCGCTCGGTCTCGATATTCCCTATTTCTGCTGGCATCCGGCGCTGGGCTCCGTGGGCGCTTGCCGTCAGTGTGCGGTGAAGCAGTACGCCAATGCCGATGACAAGCGCGGTCGTCTGGTGATGTCCTGCATGACGCAGGCCACCAACGATATGTATATCGCCATCGAAGATGCAGAGGCGAAAGAATTCCGTGCTTCCGTGGTCGAGTGGCTGATGACGAATCACCCGCACGATTGCCCGGTCTGCGAAGAAGGTGGCCACTGCCATCTGCAGGACATGACCGTGATGACGGGCCACAACTCCCGTCGTTACCGCTTCACCAAGCGTACGCACCAGAACCAGGATCTCGGTCCTTTCATCAATCATGAAATGAACCGCTGCATCGCCTGCTATCGCTGCGTGCGTTACTACAAGGATTACGCGGGCGGTACCGATCTCGGTGTTTACGGCGCGCATGACAACGTCTATTTCGGTCGCGTCGAAAGCGGCACGCTGGAATCGGAATTCTCTGGCAACCTCACCGAGGTCTGCCCCACCGGCGTGTTCACCGACAAGACCCATAGCGAACGCTACAACCGCAAATGGGATATGCAGTTTGCGCCCAGCATCTGTCACGGCTGCGCTTCCGGCTGCAATATTTCCCCGGGCGAACGCTATGGCGAATTGCGCCGCATCGAGAACCGTTTCAACGGCTCCGTGAACCAGTACTTTCTCTGTGACCGTGGCCGCTTCGGTTATGGCTATGTGAACAGCAAAGACCGTCCGCGTCAGCCGCAGCTGGCCGACGGCAGCAAACTCTCCGGTGATATCGCACTGGATAAAGTGGCTGACCTGCTGCGCCAGTCCAAGCGTGTGATTGGCATAGGCTCGCCGCGCGCCAGTCTGGAAGCCAATCACGCCCTGCGTGAGCTGGTGGGCACGCAGAATTATTTTGCCGGTGTGAATGCCGACGAACTCGAGCGCCTCAAACTGGCCCGCAATATTCTCGAGCGCGGTGTGCGCACACCCACGCTGCGCGAAGTGGAAGAACACGATGCCGTGTTCGTGCTGGGCGAAGATGTCACGCAGACTTCGGCACGTCTGGCGCTGGCCCTGCGCCAGTCCGCCAAGAACAAGGTCATCAAGATGGCCGCCGCGAATCGCGTGCAGCCCTGGCAGGCGGAAGCGCTGGCCAATATCGGTCAGGGCGTAAAGAGCCCGGTCTTTATTGCCAGCTTTGATGCAACGCGTCTCGACGATATTGCCGAAGCTACCTATCACGCGGCTCCCGACAATATTGCCCGTCTCGGTTTTGCCGTGGCGCATCTCATCGATAGCAGCGCACCTGCTGTTAATGATCTGGATGCTGATAGTGCTGCGCTGGCCAAGCGCATTGCTGCTGCTCTGCTCGCTGCCGACAAACCTCTGGTGGTTGCCGGCATGGGTTCGCAGAGCAAGGCAGTGCTGGAAGCTGCTGCGAATATCGCTACTGCACTCAAGAATGTGGAAAAGACGCCGGGCATCTGGCTCAGTCTTTCCGAAGCCAACAGCATGGGCCAGGTCCTGCTCGGTGGTGAGTCGCTGGATGCTGCACTGTCTGCACTGGAAAGCGGTGATGCCGATGCGGTGGTCATCGTGGAAAACGATATCTATCGTCGTGCTGAAAAATCGCGCGTTGATGCCGCCCTGGCTCGTGCCTCAGCCGTCATCGTTGTCGATCATCAACAGACCGACACCACAGCAAAAGCATCCGTGATTCTTTCCGCGGCCAGCTTCGCTGAGGGCGATGGCACGCTGGTGAGCTCCGAAGGTCGCGCCCAGCGTTTCTTCCAGGTTTACGATCCGGTCTATTACAAGCCGGACACCGTGATCCACGAATCCTGGCGCTGGCTGCATGCCCTGCACACCACGGTGGAAAACCGCGAAATCGACTGGACACATCTGGATGAAGTGACAGCACATTGCGCTGAAGCCAACCCGGTGCTGGCCGGTATCGTGGATGCAGCACCGAATGCCTCCTTCCGTATCAAGGGTTTGAAGATTGCGCGTTCGCCGCGTCGTTATTCCGGCCGCACTGCGATGCGTGCACCGATTTCCGTGCATGAGCCGCGCGCCTCGCAAGATGGTGATTCTGCTCTCGCCTTCTCCATGGAAGGTTATGGTGGTCCCAATGAGCCGTCGCCGCTGATTCCCTTTGCCTGGGCCCCGGGCTGGAACTCGCCGCAGTCCTGGAACAAATTCCAGGATGAAGTTGGTGGTCATCTCAAGGCCGGTGATCCCGGTGTGCGTCTGATCGAAGGCCGTGGCGAGCTCGCTTATTTCGCGACCGTACCTGCGGCGTTTGTCGCTGGTAGCAGCCTCAAGGCCCTGCCGCTTTATCACCTCTTCGGCAGCGAAGAAATGTCTTCGCGCGCCAAGCCCGTGCAGCAGCGTATTGCCGCTCCCTACGTGGCATTGAGTGCAGCCGATGCCGGCCGTCTCGGTCTGGCAGATGGCAAGAAAGCCTCGGTGAAAATCGGTGATGAATTGCTGGAGCTGGATGTGCGTGTCAGCACCACGCTGCCTGTGGGCACACTGGGTCTGCCTGTAGGCCTGACCGGTGTCAGCGTGTTTGCCGGTAAGTCCGTCATGGTGGGAGCAGGCGCATGAACGAAATGCTCAATACCGTGATTGCCTGGTTCACGCCCGAAGTCATCGCCATCATCGTCGCCATGGTGAAAGCCGTGGTGATTCTGCTCGCCACCGTGATTGCGGCAGCGCTGCTCAGCTTTGTCGAGCGCCGTCTGCTGGCCTGGTGGCAGGACCGTTATGGCCCCAACCGCGTTGGTCCTTACGGCATTTTCCAGCTCGCGGCCGACATGCTGAAAATGTTCTTCAAGGAAGACTGGACGCCGCCTTTTGCTGACAAGCTGATTTTCTGGCTGGCACCGGCAGTAGCCATGTCTGCCCTGCTGCTGGTGATGGCGGTCATTCCCATCACGCCGGACTGGGGTGTGGCGCCCGACATGAATGTCGGCGTGCTCTTCTTCCTGGCCATGGCCGGCATTGCAGTTTACGCCGTGCTTTTCGGTGCCTGGTCATCGAATAACAAATACGCCCTGCTGGGTGGTCTGCGTGCTTCGGCACAAACACTTTCCTATGAAGTCTTCATGGGTATCGCGCTCATGGGTGTGGTGGTGCAGGCCGGCTCCTTCAGCATGAGCGATATCGTGGAAGCACAGCGTGGTGTGTGGTTCATCTTCCCGCAGATACTCGGCTTCGCCACCTTCCTCGTGGCTGGCATTGCGGTGACGCACCGTCATCCCTTTGACCAGCCGGAAGCAGAGCAGGAATTGGCCGACGGTTATCACATCGAATATTCCGGCCTGAAATGGGGCATGTTCTTCGTGGGCGAATACGTGGGTGTGGTGGTGATTTCCGCCCTGCTCGTCACGCTCTTCTTCGGCGGCTGGCTCGCACCGTTCGCCGAGACTTTCCCCATCCTGACCAAGATCCCGGCCTTCTTCTGGTTCGCCGGCAAGACTGCTTTCTTCATCATGCTCTTCGTGCTGGTACGCGGCTCGCTGCTGCGTCCGCGTTACGACCAGGTGATGAGTTTCGGCTGGCTGGTGTGTTTGCCCCTGACGCTGCTGAACATGCTCGTCACTGGCGCCATCGTTCTTTACACGATGCCTTGAGGATACCGACATGACACTCAAAGGCTTGATCATCGGCACCTACACCCAGCTGCGTTCTCTGGTGATGGTGTTCTCCCACGGCTTCCGCAAGCGTGACACGCTCATGTATCCGGAAGAGCCGATTTATGTACCGCCGCGCTACCGTGGCCGCATCGTGCTCACGCGCGATCCGGATGGCGAAGAGCGCTGCGTGGCCTGCAATCTTTGCGCAGTGGCCTGCCCTGTCGGCTGTATCTCGCTGCAGAAAGCTGAGAAGGAAGATGGCCGCTGGTATCCGGAATTCTTCCGCATCAATTTCTCGCGCTGTATTTTCTGCGGCATGTGCGAAGAAGCCTGCCCGACCAATGCCATCCAGCTCACGCCGGATTTCGAAATGGCCGAGTTCGTGCGTCAGGACCTCGTGTACGAGAAGGAAAACCTGCTGATTTCCGGCCCGGGCAAATACCCGGATTACAACTTCTATCGCGTCGCGGGTATGGCCATCGCTGGCAAGCCCAAGGGCTCGGCTCAGAATGAAGCCGCTCCTGTCGACGTGAAAAGCCTGCTGCCTTGATCGGAGAGTCCATCAGTGTCTGTTCTTGAAATCGGATTCTTTCTGGCAGCCGGCGTCGCGGTTGCCGCCACGCTGGGTGTGATACTGGGCAAGAACCCGGTGCACTCCCTGCTCAATCTCATCATCTCGCTGCTCGCGGTCGCCATGATTTTCTTCATCCTTGGCGCACCTTTCGCCGGCATGCTGGAAATCATCGTTTACGCCGGTGCCATCATGGTGCTCTTCGTTTTCGTGGTGATGATGCTGAATCTCGGCGAGCCCACCACACAGCAGGAGCGGCAGTGGCTGCGTCCGCGCGTGTGGATAGGCCCGGGTTTTCTTGCACTCATTCTGCTGGCTGAACTGCTGTATGCGCTCAACACCAGCGCCCTGCGTCCTGCCGGCCAGACCCTCGTTGATGCCAAGCAGGTGGGCATCGCGCTTTACGGTCCTTATCTGCTGGCCGTCGAACTGGCTTCCATGCTGCTGCTGGGCGCCCTTGTCACGGCCTGGCATCTCGGTCGTCAGGATCACAGACCGGATTACAAAAAGGAGAGCGTGCAATGAGCTCCTCCATTCCCATGGAATACGGCCTGCTGCTCGCAGGCGTGCTGTTCGTGCTGGGCCTGATAGGCGTGATGACGCGCCGCAATGTCCTGTGGATGCTGATGAGCCTGGAAGTGATGATGAATGCCGCCGCCCTCGCCTTCGTGGTGGCCGGTGCGCGTTGGGGTCAGCCTGATGGCCAGATCATGTTCATCCTGATCCTCAGTCTCGCCGCTTCCGAGGCGAGCATAGGCCTCGCCATCCTGCTCCAGCTTTATCACCGTTTCCGCACCCTTGATGTGGACGCAGCCAGCGAGATGCGCGGATGAACCTTCTTTTCCTCACTTTCCTCTTTCCCCTGATCGGCTTCCTGCTGCTGGCGAGTTCTCGCGGCCGCATTTCCGAAAATGTAGCGGCCGCCATTGGCGTCGGCTCCATGGGCCTGTCAGCGCTCACTGCGCTGTATGCAGGTATTGATTTCATCCAGCACGTTCCCGTTGGTGGCAGCTACACGCAGCAGCTCTGGACCTGGATGAGCGTGCCGGGCTTTGCGCCGAATTTTGCACTCAAGCTGGATGGCCTCTCGCTGACCATGCTGGGCGTGATTACCGGCGTGGGCTTCTTCATCCATCTCTTCGCCTCCTGGTATATGCGCGGCGAAGAAGGCTACGAGCGCTTCTTCTCGTATATGAATCTGTTTGTGGCCAGCATGCTCTTCCTGGTGCTGGGCGATAACCTGCTCTTCCTCTATTTCGGTTGGGAAGGCGTGGGCATCTGCTCCTATCTGCTCATCGGCTTCTATTACAAGGATCCGGCCAATGGTCTTGCTGCGCGCAAGGCCTTCGTTGTCACCCGCGTGGGCGATACCTTCATGGCCATCGGTCTTTTCATTCTCTTCCGCGAACTCGGCACACTCAGCATTTCCGAATTGCTGACACTGGCACCGCAGAAATTTGCTTCCGGTGATCCCACGCTGTCAGTGGCTACTCTGCTCTTGCTGGGTGGCGCCGTTGGTAAATCTGCACAGCTGCCTTTGCAAACCTGGTTGCCCGATGCCATGGCGGGTCCCACACCGGTATCTGCGCTCATCCACGCGGCCACCATGGTGACCGCTGGCGTATATCTGATTGCGCGTACGCACACGTTGTTCATCCTGACACCGGACATCCTGCATCTTGTCGGTGTCGTGGGTGCGATCACGCTGCTACTCGCTGGTTTCACCGCGCTGGTGCAGACCGATATCAAACGCATTCTCGCCTACTCCACCATGAGCCAGATCGGTTATATGTTCCTGGCACTGGGTGCGGGCGCCTGGAGTGCAGCGGTTTTCCATCTGATGACGCATGCCTTCTTCAAGGCCCTGCTTTTCCTCTCGGCCGGTGCAGTGATCATTGCCACGCATCACGAGCAGGACATCTTCAAGATGGGCGGCCTGCGCAAGAAAATTCCCTTCGTGTATGCCTGCTTCCTGATTGGTGGCTCGGCACTTGCCGCCCTGCCCTTCTTCACCGTGGGTTTTTATTCCAAGGATGAAATCCTCTGGGAGACTTGGGCCAGCGGCAACCATCTCTTTTTCTATGCCGGTCTGCTGGGCGCCCTGCTCACCTCCATCTACACCTTCCGCCTGATTTTCATCGCTTTCCACGGCGAGGAAAAAACACATGCGCATGAAATCCACGGCTCCTCTTACTGGTTGCCGCTGGCGGTGTTGCTGGTCTTGTCCACGGCTGTTGGTGCACTGATACATCCGCCGCTGGCCGGCGTGCTGCCGGAAAGTGCCGGTGCGCATATTGAAGAAGGCAAACACACCATCGAGTTCATCTCCATGGGCGTGGCGCTGTTCGGTGTCTTCATTTCTTGGCTGCTGTTTGCCGGTGAGCGCCGTTTTGTTACGGCACTGGCCAATAGCGCTGTCGGCCGCACTGTTGGCGGTCTCTGGAAAAATGCCTGGGGCTTCGACTGGCTCTACGACTGGATTTTCGTCAAGCCCTTCATGGCCATCGTGCGCCTGCTGGGTCGCGACTGGTTTGATGCCGCCATCGGCTTGCTGCCGTGGCTGACGCAAAAAGGAAACGAGCTGCTCAGCGTGACGCAGAGCGGCAAGCTGCGCTGGTACGCCGCCACCATGGCCATGGGTCTGGTGCTGGTGATTGCCGCGTTTGCACTGATTTAAAGGAAATAGGCCTGACATGATTCTGCCCTGGCTCATCCTCATCCCCTTTATCGGCGGTCTGCTCTGCTGGCAGAGCGAACGCTTCGGCCGCAATGTGCCGCGCTGGATTGCGCTCATCACCATGACCGTGGTGCTGATCCTTTCCTGCTGGCTGTGGCTCAAAGGCAATTACACGCTGAATGCAGCCGGCTCGCATGGCCAGTGGCAGGAAGAATTCCAGCTGCCCTGGATTCCGCGTTTCGGCATCAGCTTCCATCTCGGTCTCGATGGCCTCTCCCTGCTCATGGTCATGCTCACCGGTCTGCTGGGTGTGATGGCCGTGGCCTGTTCCTGGAGTGAAATCCAGAAGCATGTCGGCTTCTTCTTCCTGAACCTGCTGTGGAATCTGGGCGGTGTCATCGGCATCTTCCTCGCGCTGGATCTTTTCCTCTTCTTCTTCTTCTGGGAAATGATGCTGGTGCCCATGTACTTCCTGATTGCGCTGTGGGGACACAACGCGCCGGGAGGCAAGGGCCGCATTTATGCCGCCAACAAATTCTTCATCTTCACCCAGTCCAGCGGCCTGATTCTCTTGCTGGCCATTCTCGGTCTGGTCTTCGTGCACAACAGTAGCACCGGCGTAGTGACTTTCGACTACGACGTGCTGCGTACCACGGTGATGACGTCGGGCATGGAAATGGTGCTGATGCTGGGCTTCTTCATCGCCTTTGCGGTGAAGTTGCCGGTCGTGCCCGTGCATTCCTGGTTGCCGGATGCGCACTCGCAGGCGCCCACGGCAGGCTCTGTGGATCTCGCCGGCATCCTGCTGAAAACAGCGGCTTACGGCATCCTGCGTTTTGCCCTGCCCATCTTCCCGAATGCCTCGCAAGAATTTGCGCCGATAGCGATGACCTTGGGCGTGATAGGTATTTTCTACGGCGCCATCCTGGCCTGTGCCCAGCACGACATCAAACGCTTCATCGCCTACACCTCCATCTCGCATATGGGCTTTGTGCTGCTGGGTATTTATTCCGGCAGCGAGCTGGCCCTGCAGGGTGTAGTGATACAGATGATTGCCCACGGTATTTCCGCCGGCGCCCTCTTCATTCTTTGCGGTGAAATCTACGAGCGTCTGCACACCCGCGACATGCGTGAAATGGGTGGCCTGTGGACGCGCTTGCGTTTCCTGCCGCCGGTGGCCATGGTCTTCACGGCGGCTTCGCTGGGCCTGCCGGGTCTGGGCAATTTCGTGGGTGAATTCCTCATCCTGCTCGGCAGTTTCCCCTCGGCGCCGGTGCTCACCATTCTCGCCACGGGCGGCCTGATTCTCGCCGCGATTTATTCCCTGCTCATGATGCAGCGCGCTTTCTACGGTCCTGCAAAATCTGCCGAGCCGCTGCCTGATTTGTCTGGTCGCGAACTCACCGTGCTGCTCAGCCTCATGGGCATACTGGTGGTGCTGGGTCTGTATCCGCAGCCGGTGCTGAATACGTCTGCGGCGGCCATGAAATCGGTGCATGCGGTTTATACACAAGGCCATACGCAGGTCTCAGCACAAGGACTGATACAGGATGCCGGCACTATCAGCATTCCCTTGGGTAATCCGGATGCGCTTGCCGCTCCCGAACCTGTTTCCACTGTTGCTCCCTGAGGCGCTGCTACGATGAACTCTGTCTCTATGAACATGGAACAACTTCTCGCGCTGCTGCCGCTCATCACGCTGGCGCTCACCGCTGTAGTGGTGATGCTTTTCATCGCCTGGCGCCGTCACCACTGGTGGACCGGCACACTCAGCGTGCTGGGCCTCAATGCCACACTGCTGGCTGTGCTCTATGTCACTTTCGAATTGCCACCGGTACCACTGACACCGCTTTTCGTGGTGGACGGTTTTTCCTGTTTCTATATGGGCCTGTTGCTCATCACCACGCTGGCTTGCTCCACGCTGATGAATGCCTATATGGAAGGCTTTCAGGACAACCGTGAAGAAATCTACCTGCTGCTTTTGATCGCGGCGCTGGGTGCTCTGGTGCTGGTCTGCAGCCGCCATTTCGCCGGCCTTTTCATCGGCCTCGAACTGCTCTCGGTGCCGGTTTACGGGATGGTGGCCTACACCTTCCGCAACAAGCGTGCGCTGGAAGCCGGCATCAAATACATGGTGCTCTCTGCAGCGGCTTCCGCGATGTTGCTCTTCGGTATGGCGCTGGTTTATGCCGTCAGTGGCTCCCTGAGCTTTGCCGGCGTGAGCGTGGCTTATGCCAACGGCCTGAATGATCCCATCCTGCTCACGGGCACGGCGCTCATTCTGGCTGGCCTCGCCTTCAAGCTTTCCATTGCGCCCTTCCATCTCTGGACGCCCGATGTGTATGAAGGCGCACCGGCTCCGGTGGCCGCTTTCCTGGCAACCGCCAGCAAGACCGCCGTGATTGCTGCACTCATGCGCTTCCTTTATGAAACCGGTGCCCTGCATTCCGAGACACTGCGTTTCATCCTCGGCGTACTCGCGGCTGCTTCCATCATCGTCGGCAATCTGCTGGCCGTGCAGCAGACCAGCGTGAAGCGTCTGCTGGCCTATTCCTCCATTGCGCACTTCGGCTATCTGCTGGTGCCGCTGGTGGCGGGTGCGGCTGCAGAGGCCGTGACGGTTTATATCGTGACTTATGTAGTGACTTCGCTGGGCGCCTTCGGTGTGGTCACGCTCATGTCCAGCCCTTACAAGGGCCAGGATGCGGATCAGCTTTTCAATTACCGCGGCCTGTTCTGGCGTCGCCCCTATCTCACCGCCGTGATGACGGTGATGATGTTGTCGCTGGCCGGTATTCCGGTCACGGCAGGCTTTATCGGCAAGTTCTATATCGTGGCGGCCGGTGTGAGTGCCGGACTTTGGGTCTTGCTGGGTCTGGTGGTTGCTGGCAGTGCTGTCGGTCTTTACTACTACCTGCGCGTCATGGTCACCATGTTCCTGCCCGAGCCGGGAATGAGTCGCTACGATGCACCCAAGGACTGGGGTTCGCGTGCTGGTGGTGTAATGGTGCTGGGCCTGACCGTACTCATGTTTGTGCTGGGCATGTACCCGCAGCCCATACTGGATCTCATCCAGTTTGCCGGCATGGCAGCCATGCGCTGACAGCGTGTAAACGCAAAAGGCCCCGCATGGGGCCTTTTGTTTTTCTGTGCAGAATGAAAAGCGGAACAAGATGACACAGTCCTTGCCCCCACTAATCTTTCTGGCTCCCATGGAGGGGTTGACGGATTTCTATATGCGCGACGTGCTCACGCGCATGGGCCGCTATGATGCCTGCGTCACCGAATTCATACGCGTCACGGATCGCCTGCATCCCGCCCGTGTTTTCTATCGCGCCTGCCCTGAATTACGAACGGGCTGCCGCACGGCGGCCGGCACACTGGTGCACGTGCAGCTGCTGGGCAGCGAGCCCTCCGTGCTCGCCGACAATGCGGCGCTGGCAGCCGAGCTGGGCGCGCCGTCGATTGATCTCAATTTCGGCTGTCCCGCCAAAACCGTGAACCGGCATCGCGGCGGTGCCGTGCTGCTGGACGAGCCGCATGTGGTGCATGCCATCGTGGCGGCGGTGCGTCATGCGGTGCCTGCACATATTCCTGTCACGGCAAAAATGCGTCTGGGTGTGAATGATCGCGAATACATGCTGGATAATGCGCTGGGCATTGAAGCGGCGGGAGCCGATGCCCTGGTCGTGCATGCGCGTACCAAAGCCGATGCTTATCGCCCGCCAGCGCACTGGGAAGCGATTGCTGAAATACGGGCGGCCGTGAAATTGCCCGTCATGGCCAATGGCGAAATCTGGACGCAAGAGGATGCACTGCGCTGCCGTGGAATTTCCGGATGCAGCGATCTCATGCTGGGCCGCGGTGCCGTGACAGACCCGGCCCTGGTGAATCGCCTGCAGGGCGATGACAGCGTGCTGGACTGGGCGGCGCTGGCGCACTGGCAGGAGCAATTCCTCATGGCCATGGTGCAGGCCGGCAGCCAGCCGGATGAGGAGCGCTTCGGTGCGATATGGACCGAGTCCGGCGCCATAGGCCGCTACAAGCAATGGCTGGCCATGCTCACACGCAGTTGGCCCGAAGCCAGGGCCCTGTTTGCCGGCATCAAATCCATGACTCGCCTGGCTGACGTTCGTCAGGCCCTGCAGGCATCGGTCATACAAGCATCATCAGCTAGTGAAGAAGGCAGCAGCGCCGGGTAGACTGCGCGCCGGCATGGATGTCCGCGAGCTTCTGGCTCAACCGGCGCCGGCCTTTCGGGCGCATAACAATAAAATCTCCCCGAGGCCTTCATGCAGCATTACCGGCGTACCGTTTTCGACACGCCTGTCGTCAATATCCTCCTGCGCACTTTCTCTCTCATCGTCCTCAAGCTCTGCGGCTGGAAAGTCACAGGCAGCCTGCCGGCGGATGTGAAAAAAGCCGTGCTCATTGCTGCACCGCATACCAGCAACTGGGACCTGCCCTTCACCCTCTTCGTGGCCTTTGCACTGCGCCTCAAGATTTACTGGATGGGCAAGGAAGAGATTTTCAAACCGCCCTTTCGTGGCGTGATGATGTGGCTGGGCGGCATTCCGGTACAGCGCAGTGCGGCCGGCAATATGGTGGCCGCTTCAGCCGAGGCGATTCGCGAAGCGCATGAACTCATGCTGGTGGTCTCACCCGAAGGCACGCGCAGCAAGGCTCTGTACTGGAAAACCGGCTTCTACCATATTGCGCATTCGGCCGAGGTGCCTGTGGTGATGGCCTTTCTGGACTATGAGCGCAAGCATGGCGGTCTGGGCCCGGTGCTACATACCAGCGGCGATATCGAAAAAGACATGCTGCTGATCAAGGATTTCTACAAGGACAAACGCGGCAAGCGCCGCGATCTTTTCCACGCAGACTGACATAAAAAAGCCCGCATACGCGGGCTTTTTTATGAAGCAAATAAATCAGGCAAAGCGCTTGGGAATGCCGCAAAGCCCCGCCGCCACTTCCAGCTCGTGTATGCCGTTTTCCAGATAGTCCAGCAGGCGCTGCATGGAAGGCAGCGTACGGCGGCAACCGATGAGGCCGAACTCCAGTGAATCGCAGTAGCTGGTCAGCGTGATATTGAGCGCAATGCGGTTGAGTGCAATGGACACAGGATAAGTGCCCTGCAGGCGCGCACCATTCCAGTACAGCGGGTGCTTGGGCCCCGGCACATTGGAGATGATCACATTGAAGGCACGCCAGCTCGGCGCCAGACCGGTCAGCAGATTGATGCCGGTAGGTGCCATGGTGAGCGCGGTGTAGTTCAGGATTTCTTCCTGGCTCATCTGGCGAAAGCGCGTCTTGGCATCTTCCACCGAAGCCTTGATCACGCGCAGACGGTTCAGCGGATCGGCGATATGCGTGCCCAGATTCGCCAGGATCATGGCGATCTGGTTGCCGTCTTCACTGCCGTCACGGCGCAGCGATACCGGCACCATGGCAATCAGCGGTTTGTCCGGCAGCTCGTGCATGCTGATGAGGTAGTCACGCAGGGCACTGCCGCACATGGCCAGCACGATATCGTTCAGGGTGCAGTCAAAGGCATCGGCCAGTGCCTTGATACGCGAGAGCGAATAGGACTGCGCGGCAAAACGGCGCGAGCCGGTGATGGGCTGGTTGAGCTGGCAGTTGGGCGCCTGGAAGACCGAGACATAATTCGGATCACGCTCGGCCTTGTTGGAAACGCGCATGATTTCTTTCAGAACGGCCGGCATGCCGCTCACATGCTTGCCGAGGCCGCCGGTAAGACGCGCCATATTCGAGGCCACATCCACCGGTGAAGGTATGCCGGTGCTGGGAGCGCGTTTGCGCTCGCGTGCCCAGGTCGGGGGCAGATTACGGTCATTGGGGTCGGTAGAGAGCGCACGCATGCTCATGCGCATGGCGGCAATGCCGTCAGCCATGGAGTGATGGATCTTGGAGTAGAGGGCGAAGCGTTTGCCCTGTATGCCCTCGATCAGATGCACTTCCCAGAGCGGGCGCGCACGGTCCAGCAGATTGCTGTGCTCGGCCGAGACCAGGGCCAGCAGCTCGCGGATACGGCCGGGCTTGGGCAGGGCCTCGTGGCGGAAATGGTGGTCTATGTCGAAGTGGTCGTCATATTCCCAGAAGGCCTGGCCGAAGCGGGTTTCCAGGCGCTTGTTGAAGGGCGAGACCGGCTTGTCATAGGAACGCATCTGCTCGGCCAGATCACGTATGTATTTGGGGCCGGCGTCTTCGGGGAAGGTGAAGAGCTGCAGACCAGCCACATGCATGGGCTGCTGTCGTCTTTCCAGCCACAGGAAAAGCTGATCGACAGGACCGAGAGGAGTCATGATGATGTCCTTGTTTGAGGCAGAAACACAGGCGGCCCGCAGACTTCTTCCTTGACGGTGCCGCAACCGCGGGAATGCACAGGATAATGCATGCCCTGTCCAAGAGGATGCACTACACGCGCCAATTTTGGGCTTACTGTGTCGCCTTGGGATAAACGGCAGGTTGCCGACTTGTTGAGGATATGTTGCAGATGACCGAACGCCACGATCTTGCCGCCATACGCGAGGACTACAGCCGCCAGAGTCTCAGTCCGGAAGACTGCCTGGCGAATCCGCTGGAGCAGTTCAGCCGCTGGCTGGACGAGGCCATCTCAGCCAAGGTGCACGAGCCCACGGCCATGAATGTGGCCACCGTGGAAAACGGCCGGCCTTCCGCGCGCATGGTGCTGCTCAAGGGCATAGAGCACGATCATTTCGTTTTCTACACCAACTATGAGTCGCGCAAGGGTCTGCAGATCGAAGGTGATCCTTTTGTCGCCCTCACCTTTTTCTGGCCGGAACTGGAGCGCTCGGTGCGTGTGGAGGGCCGGGTGGAAAAAGTGAGTGCGGAAATCTCGGATGAATATTTTGCGTCACGGCCTTACCAGAGCCGCGTAGGGGCATGGGCTTCCTTGCAGAGTCAGCCGCTGGATAGTCACACCACATTGGTGACGCGGGCGGCGGGGTTTGCGGCGAAATATGTCACCGGGGTGCCAAGGCCGCCGCATTGGGGCGGGTATGCGGTGGCGGCGGATCGCATCGAGTTCTGGCAGGGGCGGCCGTCGCGATTGCATGACCGGGTTTTGTATTTGCTGGATGGGGATAGGAGATGGGAGAAGCAGAGGCTTTATCCGTGAGAGACCACGCAATGGTAAGCACTAGCCAATGTAATATCACTGAGCAGTCATGACGCCAAAAGATAAGGCCTTACATACGCTGGGCAGAGCGCTTGTAAATTTCCAGCGACTAGAACGGTTGCTAAAGGTCTTGTCTTTACTTACCCCGATGCAAGGAGCTATTGAGGATGTTGAAAAGAGGCTGCAGCGGCGAATTGAAAAGGCAAATCATTCAACGCTAGGTGCTGCCATCACCATGTGGATCAACAATATAAGTAATCATGGCGATCATATAAAGCATGAGCCCGA
This sequence comes from Pedobacter sp., assembly GCA_031119295.1. Lineage (GTDB taxonomy): Bacteria > Pseudomonadota > Gammaproteobacteria > Pseudomonadales > Moraxellaceae > UBA2031. The sequence goes on from JAVHYE010000061.1 coordinate 19,120, forward strand.
TCTCTTCTCGGTAACCATACTCGCAAGATTCAATTTCGGGTTTGATGAAAGTACTTTGGAGCGGCATACAGGCGATCTGAAGTCCCTTCTCGAAGAACGAAATGCAATCATACATAACGATTTATGGGGCTTTGATTTCGACTCAGACGAACAGTGTCTTCTTCTGTGCCAAAGATTGGATAGTGTAAATTCATGTATAAAAGATCAAATGGATTTCTTGGATAGATTCCTGACTGTAATCAAGAGTTTGCAAAGCGGCGACTTCACTATTGAAGAAGAGCAGTTATAGCCCGGATGGAGTGACGCAGAGTCCGGGGTGACCTCATTATCTACCCGGATATTTGTGCTCCGCGACTTTCTTCTGCTGATACTGCAATCGCGCTGCGCCTCGCCCGCGGGGCCTTACTTTCCTTTGCTTCGCCAAAGGAAAGTAAGCA
>JAVHYE010000202.1 GCA_031119295.1 Pedobacter sp.
AGACCGGCCTCGGCCTTATCGTCGGTGTGGGTCAGCCGGGTGGTGGCAGCCGTGTCGTGGCCGAGTGGACCAGCTACGCCATAGGCGATGAGGTCGACCTCAATCTGCTGAACTTCAGTTACAACTATTTCCTGCCGGCCATATCGACCTCCCGCCTGCGTCCCTTTGTGGGCGGCGAGCTGGGTTATGGCTGGATGGATGTGGATGAACAGGTCGCCTACCACGGTGGCGATGACAACGGTCTGCTCTATGGCGCCCGCTTTGGCCTCAATCTGGCAATCGGTGACAAGGCAGAAATCGAAGTGGGCGGCCGCTATGGCGTGGTCGGACTGGATGCCGAACTGGCGGGCAAAATACCCGCTGCCGGTACCGCTCACTATGAAGTCGAAAACAGCATGGGCTGGTGGCTGGGCTTCAACGTCGGGCTTTGATGCTAAAGGCTTTCAGCGGAAGTAAGCGCCTGCACACACGCCTATCACCGTCACCAGCAGGATATGTCGCAGCGTTTCCTGCTTGGCCTTCACGGCAAACTTCACCGATACATTCACCCCGATGAGGGTCCCGGCCGAGATGATGAGGCCGGGCACCCACAGCACCTGTCCGCGCCAGGCAAATACCGTCAGCGCCACAGCGCCGAAAATGGCTGTGCATACCAGTTTGAGGGCATTGGCCTGGACCAGGCTGTAGCGCAGCACGCCCACCAGCCCCGCCAGCAGCAAAAATCCCACGCCGCCTTGGATAAAGCCGCCGTAGAGGCCTGCTCCGAACAGCGCCAGCCAGCCGGCCTTGCTCTCGACCAGCTTCAGCGGTGACAGGCCATCGGGTGGCGTCATCACCGAAGGCTTGAGCAGCATGAGCGTGGCCATGGCCATCATGGTTCCCAGTAATAAAGGTTTAAGAAGCCAGACCGGCATCCATGAGGCGGTAAGGGCGCCTATCAGCGAGCCCGAAAGTGTCGGTACCAATAGGGGAAGAATGGCGCGCGTATCCAGTACATCGTGCTGGTGGAAGCCGCGCACGCCCTCCAGCGACTGGATGGCGACGCTGACGCGATTGGTGCCATTGGCGAGATCGGCCGGTATGCCCATGAAGAGCAGGGCGGCGAGCGTGAAAAGGCCGCCGCCACCGGCCACGGTATTGATGAAGCCGGCGGCAATACCGGAAACCAGAAGCAGCAGGGCGTGCAGAAGATCAGGCATGGAGAGGGTCGACCAGCAGAAAGTGTGGCGATGCTAATGATGGCTGCGCGTTCGCGCTTCCGGATTTATCACCGCAGAAGCAGAAATGTGGCTAAGGAAAGCCGGATGCTCGAAATGCACGCGCACAGGCCCTAGACTCGGCGGTCCCTGCCGGCAAAAACAATCACAAACCGTGCAAGCACTTCTTATCAATGGCTGGATGTTTCTGGGCGTAGTCCTGCCGCTGCTGTTTGCGGCAGCACACTGGCTGGCCCCGCGACGGACTTCGCCCTGGCTGCTTCTGCTCTATCTCACCTTGGGCATTATCCAGCTCACCTGGCTGGCGGTATGGCGCGGTGTCATTGCCGATTTTCCGGCCCTGCTTTTTCTCTGCCTGCCCTTTCTTTTTCTGGTCGGCCCCTTGGGCTGGCTGCATGCGCGCTGGTTGCGCGGACTGGATGCGGGTCGGCGTGAGTGTCTGCATTTCATTCCCGCCGTGCTGGTGCTGGGCTATGCCTTGTTTGCCTTCGGCGCTTGGCAGCCGAGCGAGCCTTTACGTCAGCCCTGGTGGCTGGTGGCGGCCTCGGGCTCGGGGGCGCTGTATATGCTGGCAGTGTTCCGGCCCATTGCCCGCCTGCGCCGGCCCGGACGTTTGCGGCTGGAGCGCTGGCTGGTGCTGGCCTTTGCCGCGGTCGGTCTTGCCGTCGGCGCTGCGGCATTGCTGGGTGCTGTGAATGCCGCTTTTGACGCGGTTTATCTCGCCCTGATTCCCTTGCTGCTGATGGCGCTCTTTCTGCTCGAGGCGCGTTATCCCGCGCTCATGGCGGTCGTCAGCGAAGCCGTGGAGGAAGAGGCCGAGGCCCAGCGTTATCGCCGTTCCACCCTGGCTCATGTGGATGTGGAGGCGGCTGTGGCCAGCCTGGCCCGTCTCATGGACGAAGAGCATCTCTACCAGAACGAAGGCCTGAGCCTGCCGGCTCTGGCCGAGGCCGTGGGGATTACGGCACATCAGCTCTCCGAGCTTCTGAATGAAAAACTGGGGCGCAGTTTCAGTCTTTATCTCAAGGAGCAGCGCGTGGCGGCTGCCTGCGCCCGCCTCAAGGCGGAGCCGGATGAGGCCATTCTGGATGTGGGCCTGGCCGTGGGCTTCAGCTCTTCTTCCGCCTTCTATGCGGCCTTCCGTGAAATTACCGGCAAGGCACCTGGCCAGTATCGCCGCGAAATGCCTGCAAACGTTCCGCAGTGATAATTCCGGAAAAGCCCAAGTCGCTGATTTGAAAGCAGAAGCAAAAAAATAACCGCGTGCTGGCGAATAAGGAGGCGGGCTGGGTGCGCGGCAGCTATTCCTGTGGGCTGATAGGAAAGCAGCCAGAACAACAGCAAGAAAAACAGGAAGCCCCGCCATGCAAAGCCTGCCTGATGTGCCCACCCAGGGCATACACCACATCGCCTTCGGCACCAAATGCACCCGTGCCACCTATGAGTTCTATCACCACAAGCTGGGCATGCCCCTCATTCATGTGGAGAACCACCGCCTCAAGAAGGGTTATTTCCGCCACTTCTTTTTCGATATGGGCGGCGGCCAGGCCCTGGGTTTTTTCGAGATCAATAATGTGGGTGAGAACCCGGACTACCGCACCGATCCCTCCACCGGCCTCGGCATGCCGCTATGGGTGAATCACGTCTCCTTCCGCATGAATGATCGTGCCAGTTGGGAAGCCTTCCGTGATCGCCTGAAAGCGCAAGGCGTGATGATGGTGGGCGAGACAGACCATGATTTCTGCCACAGCCTCTACGTCATCGATCCCAATATGCTGATGATCGAATTCACCTTCGATACCGATGAAGAGAAATTCGGCATGAGCCATGACGATGCCTACAAGGCTCTGTTTGAAACGCCGGAAGCGCAGATTCCGGAAGATGCTTACAAGGGCGCGCGCAATCCCAAGGTCAAACTCTATATCTGAGCCCGCGAGTCAAAAAGATGATCCTGATTTCCAAGACCTACTGGCTGGGCATGCCCTTTGTGTACAAGGGCGAGCTGGCCGCCGGCACCGAGCAGCGTCCCGTGAATCTGCAGGCGGCCGATATGCGCTGGAGTACCGGCCTGTATTACGCGCCGGCGGCCGCGACACGACAAAAAGTGGCGGTGTTGGTCATGCATCCGCGTGCAGACTTTTCCCGTCACTATTGCATTCCGCCCCTGGTGGCAGCCGGCGTTCCCGTGCTTGGTCTCGGTACGCGCTGCCTCAATAACGACACCACCGCCATTCATGAAGACCTGATCCTGGATGTGGCGGCAGGTGTGCAATACCTGCGCGAGCAGGGCGCGGAGAAAGTCCTGCTCTTCGGCAATTCCGGTGGCGGTTCGCTGTTTGCGTTTTATCAGGCCGAGGCCGAAAAAGCCGTGGGCTCACGTATTGCGCACGATCCTGCCGGCAAACCCACCAAGCTGAATATGGCCACCATGGTGCCGGCCGATGGCCTCATCATCGTGAGTGCGCATGCTGGCGAAGGGCATATCCTCATGGGCTGCATGGACCCGGCGGTGGTGAATGAAGGCCTACCTCTGCTCAGCAGCCCCGAACTCGATATGTACAACCCGGAAAACGGTTTCCGTGAGCCGCCGGAATCCAGCTCTTACAGTGCTGAATTCCTGGAGAAATTCCGCGTGGCGCAGAAAGCCCGTGTGCAGCGTCTGGACGATCATGCCCGTGCCTTGATTCAGGACGCTCGTGATGCTCAGGAAACTTATAAA
>JAVHYE010000203.1 GCA_031119295.1 Pedobacter sp.
TGCTCCTGGAACTCCGAAGGCGACATCCCCGTCCAGCGTCGGAAGGATTTGGCAAAGGCCGAGGAATCGGAAAAACCCAGCATCAGGGCCAGCTCGGTGATGGATTGCCCTCCCCGCTGGAAATACTCCCGCGCCAGTTTTTGCCGCACGGCATCCAGCTCCTGCTGGTAGCTGGTGCCGTCTTCCGCCAGCTTGCGGCGCAGGGTGCGACCACTCATGCCGAGATCAGAGGCTGCGCGCTCCAGCGAAGGAAAGGCGCCGTAATAGCGCACCAGCAAACGCCGCAGGCGCAACGGCAAGAGACGTATGGCCCGCGTGGGAATGTTTTCGAACAGTGTGCGTTCGGCGGCCATGGCCATCAGGCGGTTGGCCAGCGGCAGCTCGTAATGTGCCAATGCGGGATCACCCACCAGCGCCGTTTCAGCCTGACCGAAACGCACGGGGCAACGGAAATAACGACGATAGATATGGCCCCAGGCCGGTTCCGGATAGGCGAAGCGCACTTCCGTCAGCTCGTGATCGCCCTGCACCAGATGCGAAAAGATGTTGTAGAAGCTGACCATGTTCAGCTCCAGGAAAAAATGCGTGTAAGGCGCCAGTGAAATGTTTTCGCTGATGACAAAACGCGCTTCATGCGTCTCCACCACGCCATCCATGTCCAGCGCCGGAAACAGCTCGGTGCAAAAGCGGCGAATGGTTTCGAGACAGCCCTGCAAGGTGGGTTGGGTCACCGCCGCCACACCGGCCATGCCGTGATGGGAAATCGTCATGAGATTACCCATGGCGAGGCCAAGATAAGGCATTTCCAGTGCCTGCACTGCCTGATCCACCAGCGCCACTACCTGACGTGCACTGATGAAGCAGCCGGTATCGCCCGGCTGATAATTGATGCCGGCATTGCGATAAAAATCCTGCTGGTCCAGACCGATGATGGCCTCAAGCAACTCGTGCGGATTGTTCACGGAGACATGGCTGCGCCGCACCAGCCAGTCGATATCCAGCTGCAGTGTTTTGCGCAGATCGAAATAGGTCTGGATATGGCCCAGAGGAATGCATTCGGTATCGATATCCATCTGACACCTCATGAAGCATGGTTTTGTTGTTTTTATGGCCGCTCGCAAGCGCTCCCGGCGACAGCATCAGCCGGATTCTGCGCAGACCGGATTGCAGCAGCAAGCCTCATCTGCCGGCCAAAACGGCAAGGCCGATCAGACAAGGTCAGGGCTGCGCCTGCAATACGACAGACTCCAGACGAGCTGCCTCGGCGGCGGCACGCGCCGAGCGCGAGGCCGGATCGCTTACCACATCAGCCAGCAATTCCTGCTGCAGCCTGAGCGCAGCTGACTTGTCCATATCACCCGCTTTCAGCCGGGCCGGAATATCCGCCAGCAAGGCCACCGCCAAAGCGTGACGCTGCGTGCTTTCTGGCGATTTTTCCTGGCCGCGTATTTGTTGCCAGGCTTCCTGCTGTTTGGAAAAGCGCAGCTTTTCCACCAGTCGCTGCAGCTCCTTTTCCGGTTCGGCATGCTGCGCCGCCACCCCCTGCAGCACTTGCCATTCCATGACAGAAGCAAAATCCGGCCGTTCATCAATGGCTACCGGCTTATGCTGACCAGCTTGAGCCGGCGCTGCAGCCACACCGGAAATTTGTGCCGGAGCGTCCTCACGTAAAAACCGCCCCAGCATGATGGCAGCAAGCATCAATGCCAGCAGCAATACCGCCAGCCACATTCCCTTCTGCTTCATTTTTCTTCCTGCCTGATCCGGCACTGCCGCGGGCGATATCCCGCCAGAATCACGTAACAGCATCATGATCACACTCCCAACCATCACTCATGAAAACAGCAATCTCATGAAAAAGACCATGCCGCCCTCGCGTGGAGGGCGGCATGGAAACACCGCCATACCTTGCTGGTGGCCATGCCCCAGCAACAGGCACGCCTTACCAGGTGGTGGGCTCTGGCGGTTTCACCATGAAGTTGTAGGTCTGGCCGGGGCCGGACATCAGCGTGGTGAAAAGACCGGTGAACAAACCGCAGCCCGTCATATTCGGGAAGGTGGTGGTGCCGCTGAAGCGCAGACCACCATTGCCCAGCGAAGAAATCGGGCCATCAAAATCAATCGGCAGATTCACCGGCGCCGAAGTCTGGCAACCAAAAGGAATCTGCAACACGGACACACCGGCCGACACCACCTTGATATTCACCTTGGCCATGCCATGTACATGCAGCTGGCCGTCGTCATCCAGCGAGGCCGTACCCGAGGTTTCGCCCACTGGCGTCACCTGCAGTTTCACATCCGCCGGCAAGCCGACAATTTTCAGATTGGTGGTGAAGCTGGGAATGGCCAGCGTGCCCTTGATGGTTTGCGCCGTGATATCCGTATCCGCGGTGAAAGTGGAATCCCCCGGCAGTGCGACCGACTGGCCCAAAGTCTTGAGGCCGATGGCGCCGATCAAGGGCCACTCCTTCAGCGAGACCACAAAATTGCCGCCACCGGGATTGGCCGTGGATTTCGGTTCTGCGGCCAAGGTGAGGCAAGTGCCCAACGTGATTTTTCCGTTCACGCGATCCGTCAGCCAGTTCAGCACATAGGGCGCGGCCTGGAATTGCGTGGCGATATGTTCGGAGGGATAAACGCCAAAGGTCGCGTTGCTGAACTTGCTGCAGTATTTCTTTTTCAGCGCCGTGTGCTGGGCAATGGGAATGAATTCGTCTGCCTTGCCGTGATACTGGTAAATCGGCACGGGAATCTTGGTATTACCGAGGTTCTGCGCCAGCAGCGTCTGCTGCACGGAAGGAATGGCGACCAGTTGCGCAAGCGGCTGGTTGCCTATGGTGTATTCGGAAACGCGGTGATTCATGAAATCGAAAAGGGTTTCAAAAACACAACTGGATTTGCCCTGGGCAATCGCCGCCTGCCCGTTGGCATTCACCAGCGTATTCAGCGGGATGCCGGCCGGATATTGCTGCGCCAGACCAATCACGCCCTGCAGCAAAAAGGATTCACCCGCGCTGCCATCCAGATAATTTGCCGTGGTGATGAAATCCGCCGGCGTGCCCCCAGCAGCAATACCGGCCAGATTGAGACCGGCCGCATAGCTGCCTTTCAGCTCACCCGCCCAAGCTGCGCTCTGGCCACCTTGCGAATAACCCCAGATCACGGCTTTCGCACTGCTGCTGATGCCCACCGAAGGAATCTGTGTGGCGGCGCTGAACATATCCAGCACAGCCTGGCCCTGAGATTTTCCGGCGAGATAAGTCGGCGTGTCGCCCGTGGTGTAGCCGGCGTAATCGCTCACCAGCACGGCATAACCGGCTTTCAGGGCCGCCACGATATTTGCCGCTTCGTAATCCGTGCCACGCGCCATCTGCACGGAAGGCGCACAACCTTGTGCCAGACCATGCGTGCCCACGGCATAACCCAGTACAGGGCGTGCACCAGAACCGGTCCACGGGGCTGTCGGCACGATCACGGTGCCGGTCACGGCATTGGCTGCACCCACAGCATCGGTGGAGCGGTACATCACATTCCAGGCCGCGGTCACGGGTGCACCGGCACCCAGATTGATGCTGGCCGCCCGGTATTTGATGAGCGCGCCCTGAGTCGCCGGCAGCGTGGCCGGCTTGCTGTAGAACGACAGGTCCACCACATCCAGCACCGGAGCAGCCGCCTGCAGGGAAGCGGCCGGCAAAGCCAGCGCCAGTCCCAGCAAGGCGGCTTTTCCGGAAAGGGCGTGTCCAGAAAAAGCACGAGAGAAAAACGAAGTCATGATGCGAGTCCTCCGCCTTGCGGCGGTCTTTTTGTTATTGGCCGGGCGCCTTCCTGCACCCTCCGGGCAGACGGCAAGCCGTCATGCAGGGCCGGAATCTAGGAGCAGGCGGACAGCGCCGCAGGACATCGCAGGACAATCATCGGTTAAATGTGGCCAGG
>JAVHYE010000062.1 GCA_031119295.1 Pedobacter sp.
CGGGAATGGTTCTCGTTTTTGTGATTCGTCGGGATTAAAGGCCGTTCATTTTTTTAGCTGGTCAGGCAGTTCAGCGGGTTTATTGATTTTCTGTAGGTGAGTGACTCGTATCCTTATTTATTGAGTGTTCGTATTTTTATTTTTTTCTAACAAAATTCTCACATCGTTCTCACAGTTTTCTGATGCTCTGATTGTTGGTCTTTTTGAGTCATGCTTGGGTGATTTTTCAGGGTGCGGTATGTGCGGGCTGGGCTTTGCTTTTGGGGTGCCCTGGAGTGCGGGGATTTTTATGTCGTCGGGGATTTGGTGAGGTGCTCCGACTGGGTTGCACCTGCTGTCTCTTTGCAAGAGGGATTGCGCCCTGCCGGCGGGGCCTCACTTTCCTTTGCTTCGCCAAAGGAAAGTAAGCAAAGGAAAGGCGACTCCTGCGGAGAGCCCTTTATTTGGCTCTGTTCATTGTTATGGCAGATGGCATCCGGGTGGGGCTCGCACCGTGCGGCGACTCGCAATTGGCTACGGATTTTCTTTGTTTGGCGGGTGCGTAGGTGAAGCAGGTTTTCGCAAGCGGCTGACTATGTGCGGGCTGTCGCCATTCGGCCGGTGATGCTCTCTTTCCGTCCTCGCCGTAACTTCAGAAAAGCATGCTTTGCTTCGCTCGCTAAAACCAAAACAAAAACCAAAACCCCTCGTCATCCCGGCGAAGGCCGGGACCCATAGTCCGTCTGCCATTTCACCATCGCATGGGCCCCGGCCTTCGCCGGGGTGACGAATTTCTTAAAAAGAAAACTGTCGCCCCGGAAGGCTTCAGTCCGGGGCCCAGCGCCTTTGCTTTTGGTTTTTGCTTTCAGCGAGCGCAGCGACGCGTGCTTTTGCTTTTCAACTCCCCGTAGAGTTCGCCGAGCAGCGGAAGGGTCTGGCGGAAAGAGGGCGAGGACTGTCTGAGTGCGGGCAAAGCCCGCGCGAGTTGCCGAGCCCCCGCCAGATCCTGAGCAGCACAGGGCACCGATGCGAAGCATCGGCGAACGGCCCGGGTCGGCTTTCTTTGCTTACTTTCTTTGCCGAGGCAAAGAAAGTAAGGCCCGTCCGGCGAGGACGCGCCCTTGCAAATAAACAACGGGGATTTGAAAATAAAGTGGGATGTCGCGCGGATAGGCGGCGATTATCCTTACGCTTGATGCCAGTAAGGGCGATGTGTAGAGATTGTCGTATCTTTCCCACTAATCATAGAAAGTGCAAGTATTGGATATTTAAGTATGAGTACTCCGATAATGTGCTCAATGAGTTTGGCGGCTTTCCCGTGAGACTCTAAACAAGAAACCCAGATATCTGGGTAGTACCTAGCAAGCATGCTAAAGGCAAATCCAGCGCCGAATGCCTCAACAATCTCGTGTAGTCCAGAGTGCGCTGCATAAATATAACTTTGATTATTCATGTCCATTCGTGAAATAGGAAAGTTGAATTCCATTCCGTCATAGTATGCTATTGAAATTGATCCGCTTTTTTCATTTTCGCTTATTGTCTCTGATGCCGTGTTGATGTCACTTCCTTTGAATTCAAAGGCCTCACGAATTGCATCAAGTGAGTCTTTGTTGCCAGCGGCATGAATTAGCCATTGATATTTTTGTGTTTTTCTTGTTTCGTCTTTTATAAATGATATGGATGCTCTGCTAAATGCTATGTCTTTTCCAAAGCGATATAGCTCAGTTGATATGTCTGGTATGTTTTCTATAATTCCCAAGATTGATGATTTTCCACCGCTAATCTCTGAAAAGGTGTCTGTTTTATAGTGGCCAATTGAGTTAAAAGATTTGTAGGATCCATTGCTGCCTATTGTTTCAGTTAAGCCATATATATTTCCTTTCTTTGGGAGGGTTTCATACCAGTTCCTAAAGAAGCCATTTTCAGCAACTTCTATATGAGTTGTTTTTAGTATTTCTAACCCAGTTTTTGAGGCCGTCTCTGAGCATCCATTTGTAAAAATTAGCCCATGACTTTGGTTTCTTTTGTCGAGTCTCAGCCTGTCTAGTGATTTATCTCCGTTTCCTAGGGTTAGCATTGTGGCCGTATTTAGAGAGGTCATACCGTAATAAAGGTGATTAGGGCTGGTATTTAGCGAAGACAAGCTGGCGGCTTGGAAGTACTCTTTTGCTTGCAGAATTGCAGATCTTACTTGGGATGCTTGCTTTTTATAGTTTTGCTTTTTGGATGAGGTTGTCGCTGCGCCGTGAATAGATTCTATTAGCTCATAAGTTAGCTCTGTATTTGCGAACTCTAGTAGTCTTCTCCAAGTTTCATTCTGTACGTTTTGACAGGTTACCCATTCCATGTATTGGTTTCCAAGTTAGCAAAAAGGGCCGAATGGCCCTTTTTGAGTTTAGTTTTTTAGTGATTTAGATTTTTTTACCAGCTCAACGCCCCGCCAGTCTGATACTCCGTCACTCGCGTCTCAAAGAAATTCTTCTCCTTACGCAAGTCCATGATCTCCGACATCCACGGGAAGGGATTCTTCACGCCCGGGAACTGTTCCGGCAGACCCAGCTGCGCCAGACGACGATTGGCGATGAACTGGAGGTATTCCTCCATCATGGCGGCATTCATGCCCAACACGCCGCGCGGCATGGAGTCACGTGCATATTCCACTTCCAGTTGTGTGCCTTCCAGAATCATCTGAATCACTTCCTGCTGGAAAGTGGCAGTCCACAGATGCGGATTCTCGATCTTGATCTGGTTGATCACGTCGATACCGAAATTCACATGCATGGATTCATCGCGCAGGATGTACTGGAACTGCTCGGCGACGCCCGTCATCTTGTTGCGGCGGCCCATGGAGAGAATCTGGGTGAAGCCGCAGTAGAAGAAGATGCCTTCCAGCACGCAGTAGAAAGCGATCAGGTTGCGCAGCAATTCCTGGTCGGTTTCCGGGGTGCCGGTGGTGAAGGTGGGATCACCCAGTGCCTGCGTGTATTTCAGGCCCCAAGTGGCCTTGCGCGCCACGCTTTCCACTTCGCGGTACATATTGAAGACTTCGCCACCATCCAGGCCCAGCGACTCGATGCAGTACTGGTAGGCGTGGGTGTGGATGGCTTCTTCAAAGCTCTGGCGCAGGATGTACTGGCGGCATTCCGGATTGGTGATGAGGCGGTAGATGGCCAGCACGAGATTGTTCGCCACCAGGGAATCCGCGGTGGAGAAGAATCCCAGGCTGCGCATCACGATGCGGCGCTCGTCTTCGGAAAGCTGGCCGTCGTGGGATTTCCACATGGAAATGTCTTTCGACATATTCACTTCCTGCGGCATCCAGTGATTGGCGCAACCATCGAGATATTTCTGCCAGGCCCATTCGTATTTGAAAGGCACGAGCTGGTTGAGATCGGCGCGGCAATTGATCATGCGCTTGTCGTCTACCTGCACACGGGCGGCGCCCATTTCCAGCTCTTCCAGACCGGGGGCGACATCCATCTTGGCCAGTGCGGCAGCGGCGCGGGCCTTGGCATCACCGGCGGCGGCTGCATCTTCAGCATTGAGCTGCTTCAGGGCGCTGTCGACGATGGCGGCGGGGTGGGCGACGCTGGCGCTGGTGCCGGAGAGGGTGGCCAGAGCGGGGGCAGCAGGTTGAGCGACAGCTGCAGATGGCTGAGCAGAAACCACTGCTGGTGCCGGCGCAGCTGTTGCACGCGCAGTTGCTTGCGCAGTTCCTGCCGACGCAGGCGCCGGCTTTGCAACAGGCTTTTCGTCCTCATTGAAGTCATCCCAGGAGATCATCTCTCGTCCTCGCATCATTTATGGGTCACGTGTCGCGTCATCTGACCTTGCGTTTTCCGTGTAGCAAGCGCGCGCTGACAAATACCGTGTTTGTTTTTTCGGGTTCTGCTTTTCTTTCTGCTGTTGCCGGTTTTATTCCGACAACGGTGGGTTATTCCCCAAGGGGACTTGCTTAGCGGCGCGCCCTTCGGGCTAACCCACCCTACGTTCTTTGCTTTTGCACATTGACACGTTGAGCTGCATCAATGGTGTTCCGCTTTTGTCGCCTTCAATCCATGCCACTCGCGAGGGCGATCCCGGTGGTGTCTGGCAAGGCGCTGGGTGCTTGAGCGGCCGCAGCATACATAAGGTATGTGAGGACCGATCAAGCGCCCGGCAACGCAGTCAGGCGCCGCCGGGGACGGCCACAGCTTATTGGCAGGCCTCGCAATCGGGATTATCGATGCTGCAGGCTTTTGGGACTGGTGCTGCGGTCGGAGCCGCTTCCACCAGTTCCGTTACCGTGGCTTTCACGGCATTCAGCGCGCCATCGGAAATCGTGGATTTCTCGGCGGCGGTGGCACCAATGGCGCGGAGGTAGTAAGTGGTCTTGAGACCGCGATACCAGGCCATGCGATAGGTGACATCCAGCTTCTTGCCCGAGGCATTGTTGATATAGAGGTTGAGCGACTGCGCCTGATCAATCCACTTCTGGCGACGCGAGGCCGCATCCACCAGCCAGCGCGGTTCGATTTCGAAGGCGGTGGCATAGATGGCCTTGAGATCAGCCGGAATGCGATCCAGCTTCTGCACGGAACCATCGTAGTACTTGAGGTCGTTGACCATCACATTATCCCAGAGGCCGCGTGCTTTCAGCTCGTGCACGAGGAAGGGATTGACCACGGTGAATTCGCCGGAGAGGTTGGATTTCACATACAGGTTCTGGTAGGTGGGCTCGATGGATTGCGACACGCCGCAGATATTGGAAATCGTGGCAGTGGGGGCAATGGCCATCACATTGGAGTTACGCATGCCTTCGGTCTGCACACGGGTGCGCAGCGGGGCCCAGTCCAGCGTGGTGCTGGTGTTGATGTCGCAATAATTCTCGCCGCGGTTGTCGGCAATGAATTTCACGGAGTCAATCGGCAGTATGCCCTTGCTCCACAGCGAGCCTTCATACGTGGAGTAGCTGCCACGCTCCTGCGCCAGATCCACAGAGGCTTCAATGGCGTAGTAGCTGATCACTTCCATGGAGGTGTCGGCAAATTTCACGGCGGCATCGGAGGCGTAGGCGATGTTCTGCACATACAGCGCATCCTGGAAGCCCATGATGCCCATGCCCACCGGACGGTGACGCAGATTGGACTTACGCGCCTGCGGCACGGCGTAGTAATTGATGTCGATCACGTTGTCGAGCATGCGCAGCGCGGTCTTCACCGTAGCCTTGATCTTCTCGACATCGAGGCCGGCAGCCGTCACATGGTTCACCATATTGATGGAGCCCAGGTTGCAGACGGCAATTTCTTCAGCGGAGGTGTTGAGCGTGATTTCCGTGCAGAGATTGGAAGAGTGCACGACGCCAACATGCTGCTGCGGCGAGCGCAGATTGCAAACATCCTTGAAGGTGATCCAGGGATGGCCGGTTTCAAACAGCATGGACAGCATCTTGCGCCACAAATCCTGGGCACGCAGACGCTTGAAGAGCTTGAGCTGGCCGTCGCGGGTCTGCTGCTCGTATTCGCTGTAGCGCTTTTCAAAAGCCGCGCCGTAGAGATCGTGCAGATCGGGGGTGTCGGCGGGCGAGAACAGGGTCCACTCGCCATCGTCGAAGACGCGCTTCATGAACAGGTCAGGCACCCAGTTGGCGGTGTTCATGTCGTGGGTACGACGACGGTCGTCACCGGTGTTCTTGCGCAGCTCGAGGAATTCCTCGATATCGAGATGCCAGGTTTCCAGATAGGAACAGACAGCGCCTTTGCGCTTGCCACCCTGATTCACAGCCACGGCAGTGTCGTTGGCCACTTTCAGGAAGGGCACAACGCCCTGCGACTTGCCATTGGTGCCTTTGATATAGGTGCCGAGGGCACGCACCGGCGTCCAGTCGTTGCCCAGACCGCCCGCCCATTTGGAGAGCATGGCGTTGTCCTGGATGGCGCCGAAAATGCCGTGCAGATCATCGGGCACGGTGGTCAGGTAGCAGCTGGAAAGCTGCGGACGCAGGGTGCCGGCGTTGAACAGCGTGGGTGTCGAGGCCATGTAATCGAAGGTCGACATGATGTTGTAGAACTCGATGGCACGGGCTTCGCGATTCTTTTCCTGCACGGCAAGGCCCATGGCCACGCGCATGAAGAACACCTGTGGCAGTTCGAAGCGCACATCATTGGAGTGAATGAAGTAGCGGTCGTACAGGGTCTGCAGGCCGAGATAGGTGAACTGGAAATCGCGCTCGGGCTTGAGCGCGCGGCCGAGTTCGGCGAGATCGAAAGTGGCGAGTTCCGGCGCCAGCAGTTCGAGTTCAATGCCCTTGGCGATATAGGCGTTGAGGGCCTTGGGGTAATAGGCGCTCATATCGCCCTGGGTGGCGCTTTCGGCCACATTCAGGAAGGACAGGGCCTCGGCACGCAGATGATCCAGCAGCAGGCGGGCGGTGACGTAGGTGTAATTCGGTTCCTGCTCGATGAGTACGCGGGCGCACATCACCATGGTGGTGTTGATGTCGGACTCTTTCACGCCGTCGTAGAGGTTGCGCAGCACGTCATCGATGATGAGGCTGGCATCCACGCCCTGCAGGCCTTCGCAGGCATTGCTGACCAGGGCTTCGAGACGGGCAACGTCGAGAGGCTTGCGCTGGCCGTGGGCATCGGTGACCTGCAGGCTGGTCTGGGTGCGGGCGGCCGCAGCAGGCTGGGCGGTTTCGCGGGCGCGGCTGCGCTCGTCACGGTAGATCACATAGGCACGGGCGACTTTCTGTTCGCCGGAGCGCATCAGGGAGAGTTCCACCTGATCCTGGATTTCCTCGATATGCACGGTGCCGCCGGTGGGCATGCGGCGCTTGAAGGTGCTGGACACCATGGCGGTGAGCTGGGCCACCGTCTCATGTATGCGAGTACTGACTGCCGCGGTGCCGCCTTCCACAGCAAGGAAGGCCTTGGTGATGGCGATGGCAATCTTGCTGTCGTCATAGGGCACCACGGTGCCGTTGCGCTTGATCAGGCGCAGGGTGCCGGGGGCGGTGGCCAGGATGTCCGAGGAGGCCGGAGCTACCGGGGTGGCAGCGGCGGGGCTGCCTGAGGAGGTCGTTTCCGTATGCATGATGCGTCCCGTAAACAGGTGAATGGGTCAAAAACGGTAAAAGAATGGGGTGCCGACACCTGCGCCGCGCCTGGGGCAGGGGAGTTTCAGCGCAAAAGGTCAAACACAATATCTTGGGGTGTCGCCTTCCGCTGCGAACGGTCATTCCGGACCGTCAAACTCCCTGTAATCCTGGTGCTTTGGTGATAACCACATGTGAAACCCTCGCCTTTCACCCCGTGTTGTTATGAGAAATCGGGCGGGTGGGTGAAAGTTTACTGCCGGGCTGCAACGCAACATATGGTGTCGGTACCTCTGTAGGGCTACAAGATAAGCCGTTTGTTGGAGGGCTGCAAGTAAAAAGGGGCAGGGAAAAGCTGTGGATAGCCTGTGGGTTGCCAGTGGATGTCCGGCTTGTGACGGCCATCACTCCGCAGGCTCCGGGCCTGTACGGTGTGGACACTATATATAGTGGTCGGATTTTGTCCGCTCAGTGACTGTCCAGGCCTTATGTGAGCAGATACCACGGTCTTGTATCTGTTTCGTTAGGGGGGCTTGGGAAGCGCAGTTACAATTCGTATGCTCCCTCGCAGTTACATTTTGGCAGTTACAATTCACCGGCTCCTGATTTTGGCCGGTATCTAGTTGATCTGACTTCGATTTGATCTGACTTAAGGGAATTCGAGCATGAACCAGACTACGGAAAAGTTGCCCCGCGTACTGATTGTGGAAGACGACGAGCGCCTGGCCGCTCTTACCCAGGAATACCTGATCCGCAACGGCCTGGAAGTCGGGGTGGAAACGGACGGCTTGCGTGCCATACGCCGCATCATCGAGGACCAGCCGGATATGGTGGTGCTGGACATCATGTTGCCGGGCGCCGACGGCCTGACGGTCTGCCGTGAGGTGCGCACCCAGGGCTATCAACATCCCATCCTCATGCTCACGGCCCGCGCCGAAGACATGGACCAGGTGCTGGGCCTGGAAATGGGCGCTGACGATTATGTGGCCAAGCCCGCCCAGCCGCGTGTGCTCCTGGCCCGTATCCGTGCCCTCATGCGTCGCTCCGACATGGTGGTGGAAGAGGTCCCCAATCGTCTGGACTTCGGCGAGCTGGTCATCGACAACGGTGCCCGTGCTGTCATTCTCGAAGGCAATACGGTGGAGTTCACCAGTGCCGAATACGACCTGCTCTGGCTGCTGGCTTCCAATGCCGGCCGCATTCTGTCCCGTGAAGACATCTTCGAGCGTCTGCGCGGCATTGAATATGATGGCCAGGACCGCTCCATCGACGTGCGCATTTCCCGCATACGTCCCAAGATCGGTGACGACCCGGAGAATCCGCGCCGTATCAAGACCGTGCGCAGCAAGGGCTATCTCTTCGTCAAGGAATCGGCCTGATTCTTCTTTAAGCATGCCTGTGTGAAGCCAGGCTGAGTCGCCCGCATGCCCAGCAGCATATTTGTACGAATTTATGGTGGTTTGCTGCTGGTCATCGCGGCGGTGGCGCTGGCCGGGTATTTTTTCATTCAGGCCGTCAATGCCCAGCGTGCCGACTCCTATCGCGAGAACATGGCCACCGGCATGTTCCGTCTGATTGCTCTGGGGGTGTCGCGACAGGAAGGTGATGCGCGCATCACCTGGCTGTCCGAAGCCAGCCAGATCATGGACAGCCCCATCACGGTTGTTCCGCCAGTCGCCGAGCAGTTCACGGAAGATGAGTTGGCCCGGCTATCCGAAGGCCGCGCTATTTTTCGTGCCAGTGAAGGGCAGAGTTACGCCGATATTTATTCCCGTATTCCCGGCAGTCGCGAGCTTTATATCAAGACGCGCATGTCCAAGGTCAGCGAGCAGCAAGCCAAGGCCCTGGCGGTCTTTTTTCTCGAAGAGCTGAGCCACTATCCCGGTCGCGAAGAACAGCGCCTGCAGGAGCTGCAGCGTTATTTTCCCTATCCCGTGGTCATGATGCCGATCTACAAGGCGGCGCTGGATCGTGACCAGCAGGCACGTATACGCCGTAATGAAGTGGTGTTGGTGCTGAAGGAAGGTTCGGGTACACGAAATTCTTCGCTGCGCATTGTGGCACCTCTGCCAGGTGGTGATCGCGTACTGGTGATGGGCCCGCTTTATATTTTTGACTGGATGCCTATGCAGCTGGTGCTCATGGTGGCGCTGGCGGCATTGTCCATCATTACCGTGGCGGCTTATTTCATCATTCATCCCCTGGAGCGCAAGCTCAAGAAAATGGAGTCGGCGGTACGGCGTATTCGCGGCGGCGATCTCAGTGCGCGTGCGCAGGTACAAGGTTCGGATGAGGTCAGCCAGCTTGCGCATGCCTTTAATGGCATGGCTGAACATATACAGCGCCTGATTGATTCCCAGCGCGAGATGACGCGCGCGGTCTCCCATGAATTGCGCACACCGGTAGCGCGTTTGCGCTTTGGTATGGAAATGCTGGCGGAAACCGATGATGGCGAGCAGCGTTTTGATCAATTGCAGTTGCTGGATCAGGATGTTGAGCAGCTGAACCAGCTTATCGATGAAATCCTCACCTATGCCAAGCTGGAGCAGGGTACGCCCTCGCTCAAGTTTGAAACCATAGAGCTCAAGAACCTGATGCATCGTGTTGGCCAGGAAACCATGGCACTGAATACCGGCCACATCATCGAAATAATGGAGGATGGGGCGGATGTGCGTGTGGAGGCAGAACTGCGTTATCTGCATCGCATCCTGCAAAATCTGGCGGGCAATGCCGTACGCTATGCCCGTACCAAGGTGCGCATTTCCGGTGGCGTGAAAGGCAATGCCGCCTGGATACGCGTGGAAGATGATGGTCCCGGTATTCCGGAAAAAGACCGCGAGAAAGTCTTCGAGCCTTTTGCCCGTCTGGATGACAGCCGTACCCGAGCCTCCGGTGGCTATGGTCTGGGCCTGTCCATCGTGCAGCGCATTGCCTTCTGGCATGGTGGCCATATGGAAGTCGACAGAAGTGCCGAGCTGGGTGGGGCCTGCTTCACCTTCCGCTGGCCGGTACGTCAGGCCTTGCGGCATGCCCGCAACAAGGCGCGGGCGACTGGGGATAACACCCTGTAACAGGACGCGCACAGCCGCTCAACAGATATGGGCCGGTGCCGCATGCAATATGAAGCCATTCAGTCAATGCAACCCCCGCACTGATTGGACTCCTCAAATGGCAGTAATCGTTGTACCCCTGTTAGGCCCGCATGATGCGGGCCTTTTTTTATGGGCCGTTGCCGGTTCGGTGGGGTGAGGCGACGAAACGGCAGCTGCCCGGATTGACATGCAGTCTAATAACGATAAGTATTCTCATTACGTTTGACCCCTGCCGGAATCCTCCTTTATGTATGTCTGCATCTGCCGTGCCGTAACTGACAGCCAGATTCGTGATGCCGTCCAGGAAGGCTGCTGCAGTATGCGCGAATTGCGTAACTGCCTGGGTGTGGCCACGCAATGTGGTCGCTGTGCCCTGACGGCGCGTGATGTGCTGAACGAGTCCCTGCAGGAAGCCGCCAAGGATATCGCTGGCGCTGCCTGATAATCGTTCTCTTTTCTCTTTGAATTCCTTGACTTTTTTCGCTCTCATCCCCGCTTTTGACTAATTCGCTCTGCTAAGCTTGTCGCCGTTTTCAATTGACGGAGCAGGCCATGAAAGGCGACGCCCAGGTTATTGCCTATCTCAACAAGGTGCTGGTGAACGAGCTCACGGCCATCAATCAGTACTTCCTGCATGCCCGCATATATAAAAACTGGGGCTTGAAGAAGCTGGATGAGCACGAGTATCACGAGTCCATCGACGAGATGAAGCATGCGGATCTGCTGATTGAGCGCATTCTCTTTCTTGAAGGGCTGCCGAATGTGCAGGACCTCAACAAGGTTTTCATTGGTGAGAATGTCGAAGAAATCCTACGTTGCGATCTGAAGCTGGAGCTGCAGGCCCATCCCGACCTCAAGGTGGCCATTGCCCACTGCGAGCAAGTAGGGGATTACGGCTCGCGTGAGCTCTTCGAGAAGATTCTCGAGAGTGAAGAAGAGCATATCGACTGGCTGGAGACGCAGCTGGAGTTGATCCAGCGCATAGGCCTGCAGAACTACCAGCAGTCCATGATGTAAAAGCCGCTGCTCGGGCTTTCAAAAGGGCCGGATTCCTGCGAATCCGGCCCTTTTCTTTGTGCGAGATATCTCACAAGAGGGTAAGAAATTGCGCAAATATACCCGTGGAAATCACTCGGAATTTTATTACCTCATTGTTTATAAAGGGAAAAATATTCTCAGGACGCTGCGAGGCCGGGGTTTTTGGCTCATGCCCGGCTTGAGCGAGAAGTCGTCTTGGCTAGTATTGCTCCTGTCGCAGGGAGCGACGGGATAGGGAATCTTGCCAGGACGGCATGCCAAAGGATGGGGCACACGGAGGTAGGGAATCATCGGGCAGGGAGCTTGTGATTCTGCGAGGGGCGGTTAACCGCCCCTTTTTAATTCGGCGGCTTCTGCAAGGACAGCAGACCGCCAATAAAAAAGGCAGCCCAGGCTGCCTTTTTTATTGCTTGTACGGATGCGCTGCTTAGCGTTCCAGCAGGGCCAGCTTGCCCGGCTTGCCGTCCCATTCCTTGGCATCGGCAGGGCGTTCGCCGATTTCCGTGATATTGGGCCAGATTTCGGCCAGCTCGGCATTGATCTTGAGGAACTCTTTCTGGTCAGCCGGCACTTCGTCTTCCGAGAAGATGGCATTGGCCGGGCATTCCGGTTCGCAAAGGGCGCAGTCGATGCACTCGTCCGGATGGATCACGAGGAAGTTTGGGCCTTCATAGAAGCAGTCCACCGGGCAGACTTCTACACAGTCCTGGTACTTGCACTTGATACAGTTCTCGGTGACTACGAACGTCATGCTGACCTTACCTCGGGTGGGCTGAACGGGGGTGCGAAAACGGCGGCTAGTCTACTGTCTGACCCTGCGACTGGCAATCCACGCCAATGCCATGATTTATCGATAATTCTGCTGGATTACATCAGTTTTTTAAGGGCATAGAGCAGGTCCAGGGCTTCGCGCGGGCTGAGCTCGTCGGGATTGATATTACCGAGCTTGCGTTCCACGGCCGAGGGGCCGCTGGCGAAGAGGTCATTCTGCTGTGGCTTGCTGGCGGGTTGATGCGTCAGTTGGGTCCTCACCTCCTGATTTTCCAGCTGAGCCAGCTTGCCGCGGGCATTGTGGATGACGGCCGCCGGGATGCCGGCGAGCTGCGCCACCTGCAGGCCATAGCTCTGGCTGGCAGGGCCTTCTTTCACGCTGTGCAGGAAAAGAATGCGCTCACCATGCTCGGCGGCGGAGAGGTGCACATTCACGACACCCTCGTCCTGCTCGGGCAGGGTGGTGAGCTCGAAATAATGCGTGGCGAAAAGCGTAAGCGCACGAATTTCACGAGCCAGATAATCAGCCGCTGCCCATGCCAGCGAGAGACCATCAAACGTGCTGGTGCCGCGCCCCACTTCATCCATGAGCACGAGGCTTTGCGGTGTGGCGTTGTGCAGGATGTTGGCGGTTTCCGTCATTTCCACCATGAACGTGGAGCGGCCGCCGGCGAGATCATCGCTGGAGCCTATGCGCGTGAAAATGCGGTCGGTGGGCCCGATACGTGCACTGGTGGCGGGGACAAAGCAACCTACATGGGCGAGCAGAACAATCAGCGCAGTCTGGCGCATGAAAGTGGATTTACCACCCATATTCGGGCCGGTGATGACCAGCATGCGGCGCTCGGGGCTGAGATGTACCGAATTGGGCGTAAAAGGCGCATCCAGCACTTTTTCCACGACAGGATGACGACCCGCTTCAATGACGATGCCGGGCTCATCGACCAGCTCCGGGCAGGCCAGATTCAGCTGACTGGCGCGCTCGGCAAAGTTGGCTAGTACGTCCAGCTCAGCCAAGCCTTCGCCAGTGAGTTGCAATGCTGCAATATCGCCAATCAGTTTTTCCAGCAGCTCTTCATAAATGGCTTTTTCACGTGCCAGTGCGCGTGAAGAGGCAGACAGTGCCTTGTCTTCAAAAACTTTCAGTTCCGGCGTGATGAAGCGTTCGGCATTTTTCAGGGTCTGGCGACGAATGAAATGTGCCGGCGCATTTTCGGCCTGCGCGCGCGTGAGCTCGATGTAATAGCCGCTGACACGGTTGTAGCCCACCTTCAAGGTGCTGATGCCGGTGGTTTCGCGCTCTCGCTGTTCCAGCTGCAGCAGATAATCGCCGGCATTGCTGCTGATGGCGCGCAGCTCGTCGAGTTCGGCATCAAAACCTTCGGCAATCACGCCGCCCTCGCGCATGACCACAGGCGGCACTTCTATGATGGCGCGTGTCAGCAGCTCGCTGAGCTCCGGATATTCACGGATATTGCGCGCCAATGTGGCCAGATGTGCGCCGGAAAAGCCGCGCAGGTCGGCTTGCAGTTGCGGTAGCAGGGCCAGCGTATCGCGCAGGCGGGAAAGGTCTCGTGGTCGTGCGGATTTCAGCGCAACACGCGCCAGTATGCGTTCCACATCGCCGACATCACGCAGGATTTCGCGCAGCGGCTCGAAGCGGTAATTGGTCTTGAGTTCGGTAACGGCTTCCTGACGTGCTTGCAGCACGTCGCGATTGCGCAGGGGCTGATGCAGCCAGCGTCGCAACATGCGGCTGCCCATGGCGCTGGCGCAGTTGTCCAGTACCCAGGCCAGGCTGTGTTCGAATTCGCCGTTGAGATTCTGTGTGAGCTCGAGATTGCGGCGTGTTGCCGGATCCAGCTGCAGTACATGTTCCGCGCTTTCCACGCGCAGGCCGCGCAGATGCGGCAGGGCAGTGCGCTGGGTTTCTTTGGCATAGCCCAGCAGCGCACCGGCGGCAGCGATGCCGGTCTTCAGTTCGGCGCAGCCAAAACCTTGCAGGTCTTTTACCTGGAATTGCTGACAGAGCGAGCGTTCGGCGGCTTCGCTGTCGAATTCCCAGGCCATGAGTTTGCGCACACCGCGGCGATCACTAACCTGCTCCAGCAACAGGCTATCTTCAGCGACCAGCAATTCGGCAGGATTCAGGCGTGCCAGCTCGGCGGCCAGTGTTTCGATGCTTGTGGTTTCCTGCAGGCTGAAGCGCCCACTGGAAATATCGAGTGCGGCAATGCCCAGAATTTCACCTTGCTGGCAGATGGCACAGAGCAGCGTGTCCTGGCGCTCATCGAGAAAGGCCTCGTCGCTCACGGTGCCCGGAGTGACGATGCGTGCAACAGCGCGCTCAACCGGCCCTTTGCTGGTGGCGGGATCGCCAATCTGCTCACAGATGACGACGGACTCGCCAAGACGCGTGAGCTTGCCGACATAGGATTCGGCGGCATGAAAGGGCACGCCGGCCATGGCAATGGGCTTGCCGCCGGATTTGCCCCGCGCCGTCAGCGTGATGTCCAGAAGCCGTGCCGCTTTGACGGCATCATCAAAAAACAGCTCGTAGAAGTCGCCCATGCGATAGAACACCAGCTCGTTCGGGTGTTCGGCCTTGATGCGCAAATACTGCTGCATCATGGGCGTGTGATCGCTGAGGTCCGGACTCATGGGCAGGTTTCTTCCATATACGGGAGCAAGGCGCCGCATGATAAGGAGTGGCGGCGACGGCGGCCAGAGGGGCGCTGTGCTGACAGCGGCACCGGTCTTTCTCGTCTGGTTGCTGCCGGCGTTAGCGTTTATCGTGTGTGCCTGTTTTCCTGCAGCTGTCCTTTTCCATGTCTGATGTCATTACCGAACTCGCCGCCCGTGTTGGCGACGCCTTGAAAGGCGCTGGTGCCAGCCTGACCACGGCCGAGTCCTGCACGGGCGGCGGCATTGCCGAGGCAGTGACCCGCATTCCCGGCAGTTCGGCATGGTTTGGCCAGGGCTGGGTGACTTACTCCAACAAGGCCAAGGCCCGCGAGCTGGGTGTGCCGACTGATTTGCTGCGCCAGCACGGTGCTGTGAGTGAAGCGGTGGTGTTGGCCATGGCTGAAGGTGCTGCGAGCCAGGCGGGCGCTACCTGGGCGGTAGCAGTCAGCGGCATTGCCGGTCCTGATGGGGGCTCTGCTGACAAACCTGTCGGTACTGTCTGGCTGGCCTGGTCGGGCCCGGAGGGGGTAGTGGCTGAGCGTTGCCTCTTTCCTGGCGATCGTGATGCGGTGCGCCGGCAGACGGTGGAGCGGGCTTTGACAGGCCTGCTGGAAAAAATGGGTGTTGCCAGCTAGCTTTTCCTGTGCGAAAGTACAGCACTGTTCGCATGGACAGCATGATTGGCAGCGCCTGAACATGAAGCCCGTAACGTAACGATTGCTGAAGAACGCCAAACAAAGAGGATCCGATGATGGACGAGAACAAACAGAAAGCCCTTTCCGCCGCCCTTTCCCAGATTGAAAAGCAGTTCGGCAAAGGTTCCGTGATGCGCCTTGGTGACCACCCAGCAGCGGGTGCCATTCCCGCCATCTCTACCGGCTCTCTCGGACTGGATATTGCTCTTGGCATTGGCGGTCTGCCGCGTGGCCGTATCGTGGAAATCTACGGCCCGGAATCCTCGGGTAAAACGACGCTGACCCTGCAGGTGATTGCTGCCTGCCAGCGTGCTGGTGGTACAGCCGCCTTTGTGGACGCCGAACATGCGCTGGATCCTTCCTATGCCGGCAAGCTGGGTGTGAGGGTGGAAGATCTCCTGGTATCGCAGCCGGATACCGGCGAGCAGGCCCTGGAAATCACTGACATGCTGGTGCGCTCCGGTGCGGTGGACGTCATCGTGGTCGACTCCGTGGCAGCGCTTACGCCGCGTGCGGAAATCGAAGGTGAAATGGGCGACTCGCATATGGGTCTGCAGGCCCGCCTCATGTCCCAGGCCCTGCGCAAGATCACCGGCAATATCAAGCGCTCCAATACCCTCGTCATCTTCATCAACCAGATCCGCATGAAGATAGGCGTGATGTTCGGCAACCCGGAAACCACCACCGGTGGTAACGCGCTCAAGTTCTACGCCTCGGTGCGTATGGACATACGCCGTACCGGTGCAGTGAAAGAGGGTGAGGAAGTAGTGGGTTCGGAAACCCGTGTGAAGGTGGTGAAGAACAAGGTGGCACCGCCCTTCAAGGAGGCCGAGTTCCAGATCATGTACGGCCAGGGCATCAACCGTCTGGGTGAAATCGTGGATCTGGGTGTCAAGCTCGGCCTCGTCGACAAGTCCGGCGCCTGGTACGCCTATCAGGGCAGCAAGATTGGCCAGGGCAAGGGCAATGCCTGCAAGTATCTGGAAGAAAACCAGGCCATCGCCCAGGACATCGAAAAGCAGATTCGCGAGCAGCTGATTGGCGATGTGCCCGTGCCGGCCGATGGCGATTTTGATGATGCCTATGACGAAGCGGACGTCTGAGTCTGCCTTCAGCCCGGAGGATGCCTCCTCCGGGCAGCCCACTGTCGAGTTCCTGCAGGGCCGGGCACTGGCCATGCAGGCCCGCCGCGAGCATTCCCGTCAGGAAATCCGCCAGAAGCTGCTGGATTTGGGTGGCCGTACGGATGTGGTCGAGCCCTTGCTGGATGCATTGGTGCAGCGTCGTCTGCA
This sequence comes from Pedobacter sp., assembly GCA_031119295.1. Lineage (GTDB taxonomy): Bacteria > Pseudomonadota > Gammaproteobacteria > Pseudomonadales > Moraxellaceae > UBA2031. The sequence goes on from JAVHYE010000062.1 coordinate 16,628, forward strand.
ATCCGATGAGCGTTTTGCCGAAATCTATGTCCGTAGCCGTGCCGAGCGGGGCTATGGGCCGCGCGTGATAGAGGCCGAACTCAGGGGCAAGGGACTGGCGCCTGAGTTGCTGGAGGAGGCCTTGTCCGATAGCGGCTACGACTGGCTGGAGCAGGCAGCACTGGTGCGCCAGAAGCGCTTTGGCCGGAGCCTGCCTTCTGACATGAAAGAGAAGGCCAGGCAGCTGCGTTTCCTGCAATACCGGGGCTTCACAGGCTCCCAAGTCAGCCAGGCCCTGCGCTGCGAGTTCCCGGGCGAAGACTGATCTGGTCTTTTTTTAGCCCCTTTCTCTTCCTTTTCCTGCTTCCCGGGGCCTTGCTTTCGCCGGCCACGACCTGACCGAAAATCCCCTACGAATCAGGCCTTTGTGCCGCTATAATCGCCGGTCTTTTCCAGCCGTCCGTCCCGCTGCATGTCGCCAGTCCGGGAGACAAAGCCCGGAGTTTTGCATGAAAAGCGCCGCCATCCGCGAAGCCTTTCTCCGTTTCTTTGAAGAAAAGGGGCACACCCGTGTTGCCTCCAGTTCGCTTGTTCCCGGCAACGATCCCACGTTGCTTTTCACCAATGCCGGTATGAACCAGTTCAAGGATTGCTTCCTTGGTCTGGACAAGCGTGCTTATACGCGCGCCGTGTCTTCGCAGAAGTGCGTGCGTGCCGGTGGCAAGCACAATGATCTGGAAAACGTCGGCTACACCGCGCGCCATCACACCTTCTTTGAAATGCTGGGCAACTTCAGTTTCGGTGATTATTTCAAGCGCGATGCCATTACGTATGCGTGGGAGTTCTTGACCGGTGACAAGTGGCTGAGTCTGCCGAAAGACAAGTTGTGGGTGACGGTTTACGCCACCGATGACGAGGCCTATGACATCTGGACCAAAGAAGTCGGCATCCCGGCCGAGCGTATGGTTCGCATTGGCGATAACAAGGGCGCGCCTTACGCCTCGGATAATTTCTGGGCCATGGGCGACACTGGCCCTTGCGGCCCTTGCACGGAAATATTCTTTGATCATGGCGATCACATCTTCGGCGGCCCTCCAGGCAGCCCGGATGAGGACGGCGATCGTTACATCGAAATCTGGAATAACGTGTTCATGCAGTTCAACCGTACGGCCGATGGTGTGCTGCATCCACTGCCAGCGCCATCGGTGGATACCGGCATGGGCCTTGAACGCATCAGTGCGGTAATGCAGCACGTTAATTCGAACTACGAGATTGATCTGTTCCAGAGCCTGCTGAATGCAGCGGCTGCCGCTATTGGTTGCAAAAATGAAGGCCAGGCCTCGCTGAAAGTGGTGGCCGACCATATCCGCTCCTGTTCTTTCCTGATTGCCGACGGCGTGCTGCCTTCGAATGAGGGGCGTGGCTATGTGCTGCGCCGCATCATTCGTCGTGCTTGCCGCCATGGCAACAAGCTGGGCGCCAGCGGTACTTTCTTCCACAAGATTGTGGAGGCATTGGTCGCGGAAATGGGCGAAGCCTATCCCGAGCTGAAATCGCAGCAGGCGGCTATCGAGCGTGCGATCAAGAATGAAGAAGAGCAGTTTGCCAAGACCCTGGAGCAGGGCCTCAAGCTGCTGGAGCAGGAGTTGGCTGGCCTCAAGAGCAATGAGATTCCCGGCAAGGTCGTGTTCAAGCTTTACGACACTTATGGTTTTCCTGATGACCTCACTGGCGATATCGCGCGTGAGCGTGGTCTGACGCTGGATATGGCTGGCTTCGAGCAGGCCATGAAAGAGCAGCGCGAGCGCTCGCAGGAAGCCGGCAAATTTGATCTGGATTACAACAGCCTCATCAAGGTGGATGCCGATACGGTATTCCAGGGCTACGACGGCACGGCAGGGTCTGGTCGCGTTGTTGCGCTCTTCAAGGGCGCTGACAACGTTGATGTGCTGAACGAAGGCGAGCAGGGCGTAGTCGTGCTCGACAGCACGCCCTTCTATGGCGAATCGGGCGGCCAGGCTGGTGATACCGGTTATCTCGATGGCGCTGATAAGCGTTTCGAAGTGCGTGACACCACCAAGGCGGGCGGTGCCCATCTGCATCATGGCGTGATTACGCGCGGCAGTTTGCGCGTAGGTGATGAAGTGAAGGCGGAGGTGGATGCCGGTCTGCGTGAAGCCACCAAGCGCAATCACTCGGCGACGCATCTAATGCATGCGGCCCTGCGCAATATTCTGGGCACCCATGTGCAGCAGAAAGGCTCGCTGGTCTGCGCCGATTATCTGCGTTTTGATTTTTCCCAGCCCGAAGCCATCAAACCTGAACAGTTGGATGCCATCGAAGCGCTGGTGAATGCCGAGGTTCTCGCCAATCTGCCTGTGCAGACGGAGTTGATGGCGATTGATGATGCGCGCAAGAAGGGTGCGATGGCCCTCTTCGGTGAAAAATACGGTGATACGGTACGTGTGCTCAGCATGGGCACGCCGGGCTTCTCCATCGAGCTTTGCGGTGGCACCCACGTTTCCCGCACCGGTGATATCGGTCTTTTCAAGATCACCAGCGAAGGTGGCGTGGCTTCCGGTGTGCGTCGTATCGAAGCCAAGACAGGTACGGGTGCGCTGGCTTATGTGAAGGCGGAAGAGCTGGCACTCGGCGAAGTGGCTGCCGTGGTGCGTGCTCCGCTGACGCAGGCCGCAGAAAAAGTGCGTCAGCTGGCCGAGCGTAACCGTGAGCTGGAAAAAGAACTTGAGCGACTGAAGATGAAGCTGGCCGCTTCGGCCGGCGATGATCTGCTCAATAGCGCTGTCAGCGTCGGTGCCGCCAAAGTGCTGGCTGCACGTCTTGATGGCGTCGATCCCAAATCCCTGCGTGACACCATGGACC
>JAVHYE010000063.1 GCA_031119295.1 Pedobacter sp.
CGCTCGGAAGAAAAAGGCCATCAGGTTTTATTGCAGGCGCTACAGGCACAACCTTTATTGCAGCTGGACATGCGTCTGGGCGAAGGCAGTGGCGCCCTCTTGGCTTGGCCTCTGTTGCAATCGGCGGTGGCCATGCTGAATGAAATGGCTTCCTTTACCGATGCAGGCGTGAGCACAGCAGCGGGGTCGACATGAGCTTGCTGCGCCGTGAGTGGCATTATTTCCTGCTGGCCCTGCAGTTTTTCACGCGCATCCCGGTGCCTGCCTCCACGCCTTATTCGGAAGCCGCCCTCAATGCCTCCTCACGCTATTTCCCGCTGGTGGGTCTGCTGGTTGGCGGCCTTTGTGCCGCCGTCATCTGGCTGGCGCTTTTTGCCTTTGCATTGCCAGTCGCCATTTTTCTCGGCCTGCTGGCCTCGCTGCTCATCACCGGTGGTTTTCACGAAGACGGCTTGGCGGACTTTGCCGACGGCATGGGTGGCGGCTGGGAGCGCGAAAAAATCCTCACCATCATGCAGGATTCGCGGCTCGGCACTTTCGGCGCACTGACTCTCATCATGGCCCTGGGCGGGAAATTCCTGCTGCTGTTTTCGCTACCACTGCAGTGGCTACTGCTTTTGCTGATTGCCGGGCACGGTGTGAGTCGCCTGAGCGCCGTTTCCATGCTGCTGACCGAGAGCTATGCCCGTGAAAACGGCAAAGCCAAGCCACTGGCCACAGCCATGAACTTGCCGGCCTTTCTCTTCGCCGCTGCTACAGCCACCCTTCCCTTTTTCTTTCTACCCCCCCTGTTCCTGCTGGCTGTGTTGCCGCTGCTGCCATTGCGTCTCTGGTTTGCGCACTGGCTGCGACGCTGGCTGGGCGGCTTTACCGGAGACTGTCTCGGTGCCTTGCAGCAACTGAGTGAGCTGCTTTTCCTGCTGGGAGCCGTGAGCCTGTGCCGCTTCATCTGATACGCCACACGCAGCCGGCCGTACCGCCCGGGCTTTGCTATGGCCGGCTGGATGTCGCCCTCGCCGACAGCTTTTCTGATGAGCTGGCCAGCTTGCGCACAAAGCTGAGTGCACTCGGAGCAAGCCATTATCCCGTTATCTCCAGCCCCTCGACGCGCTGCCTGCACCTGGCGCAATCACTCTGTGCAGAGACTCATGACAATGCGCAAAACGATGCCCGCCTCATGGAGCTGGATTTTGGCGACTGGGAAGGAAAAGCCTGGAGCGAAATAGACTCACCGGAAGCACGCCACTGGGGCGATCACTGGCAGACAGCACGCTGCCCAAATGGCGAATCCCTGGCTGACTTGCTCGCGCGACTGCGCGACTGCTGGCAGGCCCTGCCTGCCAATGACCTGCTTGTCATCAGCCATGCCGGCCCCCTGCGCGCCAGCCTGCATCTGCTCACCGGTCTCTCGCTGCAACAGGCCTTTGTCCGGCCAATCGCTTTCGGCGAAATCATCACCCTGCCCGGAAACCCGCTGCCCCTCCGGCAGAATCCGCTTGGCCACACCGGACTCAGCCCCTAGAATCGCGCCACTTTCAGGTGTCCGGCATTTTTCTCAGGTGAGAAACGATGCCGGTCCGGCCCTGCCGCAAACAGGGACGGACGGGAAATTGGTGCGGCTTTTTTCAAGCCCAGGCCAATGCTGCCCCCGCAACGGTAAGTCGGAAAGGCGTTTCAGAGTGCCACTGTCCTCGTGACGGGAAGGCGAAACGCCGGGAAAACATCCACCGACAAGCCCGGAGACCGGCCTGAAAGGCTGTGCACTTTCACAGGTGTACTGTCGCGGTCAGTGCGGCGGGCTGATGACCGGAAAATGGCGTCTCCCTGCGCCCGCTTTTCCTCATCGTATTCCATGCCTCCAGCTGATCTTCCTGTTTGCGGGGACCCAAACAGCCTGGAGTTCTTGATGAAATTTTCTGCCTCTATTTCTTTGCCGCTTTTGCCGCTTGCTGCAGCGATTGCCCTCTGCACCACTGCCTATGCAGAAGAAGCAACAACACTGCCCGAAGTGGTAGTAGCCGCCACACGTCTCAACCCGGAAACAGCCGGCACACCGCTTTACATCATTGAGCGTCAGGACATAGAGAGGTCCACGGCACGCAATCTTTCACAATTGCTCACCAGTGTACCCGGCCTCTCCGTACAGCAGCTCACAGGCAGCACAGGCAAAGAAGGTAGCGTAGATCTGCGCGGCTTTGGTGCAACAGCCAGCAGCAATACCCTGATTCTGGTGGATGGTCGCCGCCTGAACGATATCGACATCAGTGCTACTGACATCAACGGCATCCCGATGGACAGCATCGAGCGGATTGAGATCCAGCCCGGTGGCGGCTCCGTACTTTACGGAGATGGCGCCAGTGGCGGCACCATCAACATCATCACCCGCCGGCCTGTAAAATCGGGAGCCGCTATCAATCTGGCCGCTGGTAGTTTTGACACGCAAGAGGCAACCGCATCGGCCCAGCTTGTCAGTCAGGGTATTGCTCTCGGCGTTTCCGGACAGCACCAGAAAACAGACGGCTATCGTGAGAACAGTGATGTCGAGCGCAACACCGGTGGTGCCAACCTGAGCTTTCAGTTCGGACAGCAGGAGCTTTTCTTACAAGGACAGGTGAGCAAGCTGGAAAGCGGTCTGCCTGCTGGGCGCACGGTCGACCCTGATATTGGCCTTGATCAGCTGCACAATGATCCTCGTGGCACCAGCACACCAGATGACTATGCCAATGAGGATCGCACCTTCCTGATTGCTGGCTGGAAAATGGCGATCACCGACTCACTCAGCGTCATTATCGATGGCAGCCAACGCAACAAGCAGCAGCAGTCATACTTTGGTGATTACGCTTATGGCCATGCCTACGACAAATATGTCGATGCCGAGTTAGACACTGTCTCGCTGACACCACGCATCAACTTTTCCTATGCCTCCGGCCCCATTAGCAACAATCTTCGGGCAGGTTTGGACTGGTACCAAACTGACTACAGATCCAGTCGCGGACAACGTGCCAATACGGCCCCCATTCATATCATCTCCATCGACTCTGAAACTACCTCACCCTATCTTTTCCAGACCAGCAAATGGAAAAAGACCAGTCTCTCACTCGGTGCTCGTCAATCCCGTGTCAAACAAAGCGGCACAGACACATATGACAGCAGTGCCCCCGGCGCATTTGATTCTGCAGCAGCACCAGGCTCGCAAACCTACAAAGAAGGCATGTATGAAGCCGGCCTGAGCCAAGAACTGGGCGCAGGTTTTACCGGCATGCTAAGTGCCAGCCGTAGCGTACGCTTAGGCACTGTTGATGAGGTCTACGAGTCTGATCCCGTTACGTATCAGCCTGTCTTTTCACCCCTGCTACCTCAGACAGCACACAATCTGGAAGGCTCGCTGGTATATACGCAGGCAAAAAGCCGCATCGTCCTGACCGGCTATGAGCAAAAGCTGAAAAACGAGATCATGTACGATCCTGTTGCCGGCACTAATGACAATCTTGATCCGACTCTGCGCCGTGGCATCACACTGAATGGCACCACAGAACTGTTTGATCGTGTAACACTGAATGCCAGCCTGACAAAGCAGGAAGCAAAATTCCGTGAAGGGCTTGATGCAGAAAACACTATTCCTTTGGTTCCGGAGCATCTGGCATATATCGGAGTCAACTGGCAGATCATTTCCCTTATTAACCTGGCGGTAAGCGATACCTATACCGGTGGCAAGTACATGGATAATGATCAAACCAATGACTTCGACCTGAAAATCCCGAGCTATCACCGTGTCGATGCCCGCCTAGGTCTCACATGGCACCAGCTGGCAGCCGGTTTTTCGATCTACAACATTGGAAACTCTGGCGATCATTATGACTATGGCATACGCTCACTTTCGCCCTCTACGCCTAATCGCTACAGTGGTTCCCCCTTGCCCGGACGCGAATACCGGTTTGATGTAGGCTTCAAGTTCTGAGACCCTGAAACGGCCCGCAAATGCGGGCCGTTTCATTTCTGTATGGAGAATCACCATGGGCCACCGCCTTTCAAAAATCTATACACGTACCGGCGATGACGGCAGCACTGGTCTTGGTGATGGCTCACGCGTGGCCAAGGATCATGAACGCGTTGAGGCTTTTGGCACGGTGGACGAGCTGAATGCGCAAATCGGGCTGCTGCGTGCAGAGCTGGGTAGTGAACATGCAGCCCAGCATCTGCTGGGTGAAATCCAGCACGACCTTTTCGATCTGGGCGGTGAGCTCTGTATTCCGGGTTATACGCTGCTGAAAGCAGAGCAGATTGATCTGCTGGAGCAGGAAATCGACAGGCTTAATGAAGACCTGCCCATGCTCAAGGAGTTCATCCTGCCGGGAGGCAGTCGTGCCGCCAGCCTGGCGCATGTGGCGCGCACGGTCTGTCGTCGTGCCGAACGCCGTGTACATACGCTGGCCAATGGCGATGACTCTGTAGGTGCACTGCCCCTGCAGTATCTGAACCGGCTTTCGGATTATCTTTTCGTGCTGGCACGGGCACTGGCCCGCGAGAATGGTGGCAGCGAGGTATTGTGGAATCGCGCACGCTGATCAGTCTGCGCGATTTTCCTCCACCAGCGCTTCAAGCTTGTGCTGCTGCAGGCCCTGCGCATCAAAATTCGATGGCGACAGCCACGCTTCAAAAGCCTTCTGCAGCCCCGGCCATTCCGTATCTATCACCGAATACCAGGCCGTATCACGATTGCGCCCCTTGGTGACCAGCGCCTGCCGGAACACACCCTCAAAGCGGAAGCCAAGACGCTCGGCCGCACGGCGCGAAGGATGGTTGAGCGCATTGCATTTCCACTCATAACGGCGATAACCCAGCTCGAAAGCCCGGCGCATCATGAGATACATGGCCTCAGTGGCGGCCGGCTTGCGCTGCAAGAGTGGTGAAAAATTGAGGTGACCCACTTCAACAATGCCGTGAGCCGGATAAATGCGCATGAAAGCGGCCACACCCAGCGGCAAGCCATCAGCGGCATTGGCAATCACATAAAGCTGTGGATCCCGCTCTGCAGCTTTTTTCTCCAGCCATTCACGGTAGGCGGAAAAATCGGCAAAAGGCCCGTAAGGCAGCCAGGTCCAATTACGTCCATCCACATCCAGTGAATTGGCGGCATACAAGCCTTCGGCATGCCGTGCTACATCCAGCGGTTCGAGCCGGCAAAAGCGCCCGCTCAGAGGCTCATGCGGAATGAAGAGAGGTGGCACCCAGTCCGGCAGGGCAAAACCGACCGGCTGGCCCAAGGCATTCAGTTCATGTTCCGTCATGGGTATTCCTCAGACAGCAGGCTCTGCGCCGTAATGCGCGCTGGCGCGATAGATCAGGCCGTCAGCATCCGGATAAAAGACCTCGGCGGCAAGCCGTCCGCCCACACTGCGGTAGACCAGCATGAAGCTTTCAGTACCGACCAGCACATGCTCCAGGGAAAAATGCAGAGCCGTATATTTCGCCAGCGCCTGCTGCCAGTAAGCAGCTATCTGCGGCTTGCCTTTCAGCATACCTTCGGCCACGCCGCTGATGCTGGCGATATAGGGTGAGCGCATTTCGAAATCATCACGGTAATGTGCCAGCACGGCGGATAAATCGTGCCGGTTCCAGGCTTCAATCCAGCTTTTCGCAAAGCGGTGGGCAAACGTGGTGTCCGGCACCATGGCTCTCCTTGTGTTGCATGACGGCACTGCGGCCGGTGGCAGCAAAGCTGGAGGGCTGTTGCCACCAACGCTGCAGAAGCAGAACAAAACGTGCCTGCCAAGCCGGCACTGTTTGCAGCGCCTCGGCCTGCAGCCACTCCAGTTGCAGCTCCGAATCCAGCAAAGCACCAATCAGCAGTTCCTCTCCGGCCTCGAAGACCTGCTGCGATTCGGCCTGCAGCACATGATCCCTTCCTGCTCCGGTCTGGGTAATCCAGAGCCGGCCACGGGCACAGCTCAAGCGCCAACGCCCCGGAAAGGGTAGCCGGTAATGGGAGTCCGCCTGCAAAACCAGTGATCGAGTATTCATGCCGCAAGACTAGAGCGGGGCTGGCAGCCATGACAGATATAGGATATTTTTTTTGTTACCATGACAGATAAAGAGCTGCCCAATCTGTAATGGTCACTGCCTGCTCCATCTGTCATGCCTCATACGAGGAGCCCCTCATGAATGCACCGCTCTACCGCCAACTGGCCGAGAAACTGCAACGCGCCATCGACCATGGCAGCCTGAAGAGCGGCGACCGCCTGCCTTCAGTGCGTGAACTCAGTGAACGTGAACAGGTGAGCCTGGCCACGGCGGTCACCACCTACCGGCATCTGGAAAATATCGGCATCGTGGAGGCACGGCCCAAGTCAGGATTCTTTGTGCGCGAGCGGGCACATCGCCTGGCCGAGCCGGAAATGCAGCGCACCCAGGCCCGCGCCAAAACCGTGACCGTGGTCGACACCATCATGCAGGTCATCAGCGAATCACGGCAGCCCGGCCTCGTGCCTCTGGGCGCCGCCTGTGCCAGCCCTGCGCTCTATCCCACTGCGAAATTACGCAAACTGCTCGCCGTGCAGGATGGCGACAATCTCGATGCCATAGGCCGTTACGGCATGAGCATGGGCCTGCCCGCCCTGCGCGAGCAAATCGTGAAACGCTATGCGCATCTGGATGTACTGCTGCATCCGGAAAACATCATCGTCACCATAGGTGCGATGGAGGCCATCAATCTCTGCGTGCGTGCGGTTGCCAAACCCGGCGACACCATTGCGCTGGAGTCACCCACTTATTTCGGCATCCTGCAAATTATTGAAAGCCTGGGGATGAAAGCACTGGAAATTCCCACCGATCCGCGCACCGGCATTTCACTGGAGGCGCTGGATCTGGCCACACAAAAGCCGGGGGCCGTTAAAGCCGTGATCGTGATGCCCACAGTGCAGAATCCGCTGGGCAGCACCATGCCGGATGAAAACAAGCAGCGGCTTGTTAACCTGATGGAGGAGCGCGGTGTTCCCGTCATCGAGGACGATATCTATGGTGAGCTGGCTTTTGCACGGCAACGTCCGCGCCCGCTCAAGGCATGGGACAAAACCGGCAATGTCATGCTCTGCAGTTCTTTTACCAAGAACATCGCGCCGGGATTCCGCGTGGGCTGGGTGGATGCCGGACGCTGGCAGGAGGCCATCACGCACCTGAAATTCACCAATACCGTTTCAACACCGGTGGTGTTCCAGTCGGCAATTGCCAAATTCATGGAGAGCGGCGGCTATGAGCACCATATGCGGCATCTGCGCGAAGAGTTTCAGGAGCAGATACGTTATGTGCGCGAAAGCGTGGAAAAGCATTTCCCGGAGGGAACAAAGCTCACACGACCAGAAGGTGGCTTCCTGCTCTGGGTGGAGCTGCCAAAAGGGATAGACAGCATTGCGCTGTTCCAGCGTGCGATGATCGAAAAGATCTATATTGCACCGGGCAAGATATTCACCAGCGGCAAGCGCTTCGACAATTACATACGCCTGAACTGCGGCTATCCCTGGTCGGCCGATCTGGAGCGGGGGCTGATGCGTCTGGGGCGGATTTGCGAGGAAATGCTGAAAGAAGAGAGCTGAGCGGCTTTACGGAGCCTTCCGGTCCTTGTCGTATTCCGGCCAGGATTTATTGGCTTCCTGCAAGCAGGCTTCCCGCTTGGCTACATCCATGATGCGGTCGCACTCACCCTGCCGCAAGCCTTGCGAAGACTGATAGACCTGCTGGCTGCTGCAGCCGGACATCAATGAGAAAAGGAAAACCCAAAAGGCCGTGGCGATAACGCCACGGCCTTTTTGCATGCAGTGCATGAGCTGCATTTACAGCAACACCTGACGGATATCCGACAGCACCTTGGCCAGCGCCGTGGTGAAACGTGCGGCATCTGCACCATCGATCACACGGTGATCATAGGACAGCGACAAGGGCAGCATGAGGCGCGGCTGGAAAGCCTTGCCATCCCATACAGGCTTGGTGGAGGAACGCGACACGCCGAGGATGGCGACTTCCGGCCAGTTCACGATGGGAGTGAAAGCCGTACCACCAATACCGCCCAGCGAGGAGATACTGAACACAGCACCCTGCATATCCGCCGGTGTCAGTTTCTTGTCACGTGCCTTTTTCGAGAGCTCGCCCAGATCACGCACGATATCGCTGACAGACTTCTTGTCGGCATCGCGTATCACCGGCACCACCAGACCGTTGGGCGTATCCACTGCCACGCCGATATGGATGTATTTCTTCTGGATGAGATGAGCACCATCCACATCCAGCGAGCTCGCGAACTTCGGGTACTGCTTCAGCACATGGGCCGAAGCCTTCACCAGGAAGGCCAGAATGGTGAGCGACAGGCCTTGGGCTTTCATCGCGTCTTTTTGCGCAACGCGGAAGGCTTCGAGATCAGTGATGTCGGCCTCATCAAACTGCGTGACGTGCGGAATGGTGATCCAGGAGCGGTGCAGGTTCTGCGCCGAGACCTTCTGGATTTTGGTGAGTTCGACACGCTCGATCTCGCCCCATTTGCTGAAGTCCATGGCCGGCAAAGCGGGCAGGCCGAAACCGGAGCCGCTGTCTTTCTTTTTCGCCGCTTCGCTCAGCGCCTGCTTCACAAAAGCATGCACATCTTCCTTGAGGATGCGGTTGCGCGGGCCGGTACCTTTGATCTTCGAAAGATCCGCACCCAACTCGCGCGCAAGACGGCGGACTGCAGGACCTGCATGCACATTGTGACCATTGCTGGCCACCGACACGGCCGTGGCCAATGCCTTCAAGGTTTCATTGGCAATGGCTACCGGACGCGAAGGCGCTGCCGGAGCACTGGCTGGCGCTGCGGCAACCGGTGCCGGAGCTGTAACGGGGGCAGCGGCCGCAGCAGGCGCACTGCTCAACACTTCAAGCAGCACGGTGCTTTCCGATACCGAGTCACCCACATTGACAAGGATGCGCTGCACTTCACCAGCAACGGTATTGGGCACTTCCATGCTGGCCTTGGCGGATTCCAGCACGAAAATGGATTGCTCCAGTTCTATGCGGTCGCCCACCTTGACCAGAATCTCGATCACATCGGCGCTGTCGGAGCCTATATCCGGCACCTTCACCAGTTGCACACCACCGCTGGCTGCCGGAGCAGAAGCAGCAGGCGCACTAGCGGGGGGAGTGAGCACGGTGCTGACCTGCTGCAACTCTTCCTTGATGGCTGCCACGGGCACATCGGCCGGCTTTTCCGCAGGCGCTGCAGCAGAAGCACCTGCAGCCTCCACATGCATGACGAGATCGCCCTGTTTGATGGTCTGGCCGATTTTCACGGCGATATCCGCTACCGTGCCTGCCACCGGGCAGGGCATTTCCATGCTGGCCTTGGCCGACTCCAGCACGATGACAGACTGCTCGGCTTCAACGCTGTCGCCGACTTTCACCAGGATTTCTATGACATCGGCTTCATCGCTGCCTATGTCCGGAACAAGAACCGCTTGCTTGCTCACGCTGTCACTCCTTTCAGGGTTTCCTTGTAGGAAACATCTTTATTCGTATGGCCCTTACGCTTTTGGCGCATAGGGCTTTTCGGGATTGATGCCAAAGCGCTTGATGGCATCCTGCACCACGCTGCGACCGATATCACCGGCATCGGCCAGCGCGTTGAGCGCGGCCACGGCGATGAAGTAACGGTTCACCTCGAAGTGATCGCGCAGCTTTTCGCGCGAATCGGAACGACCAAAGCCATCGGTACCCAGAGTGGAATAGACGCGGCCCGGCAGGAAGGCGCGAATCTGTTCGCTGTGGATTTTCATATAGTCGGAGGCCGAGATGATCGGACCCTTGGTGGCGCGCAGCTGCTGCGTCACCCAGGACACACGCGGCTCGTCTGTGGGATGCAGCAGGTTCCAGCGTTCCACTTCCAGCGCTTCTTTGCGCAGCTCGTTCATGCTGGTGGCACTCCAGACATTCGCACGAATGCCGAAGACCTTGTCCAGCAGATCAGCGGCCGCTTCCACTTCACGCAGGATGGTACCCGAACCTATCAGCTGCACGATTTTCGCCGTGGAGCTGGGGGCTTCCTTGAAGAGATAAAGGCCACGCACGATGCCCTCTTCCGCCCCCACCGGCATGGCCGGCTGCGGATAGTTTTCGTTCATCGTGGTGATGTAATAGAAAACGCTTTCCTTTTCCTTGTACATGCGGCGCAGGCCGTCATGCACGATCACCGCAAGCTCATAACCGTAAGTCGGGTCATAAGACACGCAGTTGGGAATGGTGCTGGAGAGCACATGCGAGTGGCCGTCTTCATGCTGCAGGCCTTCGCCGTTCAGCGTGGTACGGCCTGCGGTGGCACCGATGAGGAAGCCGCGTGCACGGCTGTCACCCGCCGCCCAGGCGAGATCGCCGATGCGCTGGAAGCCGAACATGGAATAAAAAATGTAGAAGGGGATCATGGGCTGGTTGTGCATGCTGTAGGCCGTACCGGCCGCAATCCATGCACTCATGGCACCCGCTTCATTGATGCCTTCCTCGAGGATCTGACCCTTTACGTCCTCGCGGTAATACATCACCTGGCCCTTGTCTTCTGGCTCGTAAAGCTGGCCGACATTGGAGTAGATGCCAAGCTGGCGGAACATGCCTTCCATGCCGAAGGTACGCGCCTCATCGGGCACGATAGGCACGATGCGCTCGCCAAAACCCTTCACCTTGGTCAGCGCATTCAGGATACGCACAAAGGCCATAGTGGTGGAAATGGGCTTGTCCGAACCCTCCAGCACCTGACCCAGTGTGCCCAGCTCGGGAATATCCAGCGTCATCGCTTCCTGACGGCGCGCCGGCAGATAACCGCCAAGGGCATTGCGGCGTTCGCGCAGATAACGGATTTCCGGTGAATCATCAGCCGGACGATAGAAAGGCACTTTGGCCAGCTCTTCGTCAGTGAAGGGCACATCGAACTGGTCGCGGAATTCTTTCAGCGATTCGATATCCAGCTTCTTGATGCCGTGCGTCTTGTTCACGGCCTGACCGGCACCGGTGCCATAACCCTTCACGGTCTTGGCCAGAATCACGGTCGGCTGGCCCGTGTGATTGGTGGCCGCGTGATAGGCCGCATACATCTTGTAAGGATCGTGGCCGCCACGATTGAGATTGAAGATTTCTTCATCAGAGAGATGGGAGACCAGCTCTTTCAGCTCCGGATATTTGCCGAAGAAATGTTCGCGTGTGTAGGCGCCGCCGTGCATCTTGTAGGCCTGGTATTCGCCGTCCACACACTCGTCCATACGCTGACGCAGCACACCCTTGTCGTCACGTGCCAACAGCGGATCCCATTTGCGGCCCCACACCACCTTGATGACATTCCAGCCGGCACCACGGAAAACCGATTCCAGTTCCTGGATGATTTTGCCGTTGCCACGCACCGGGCCATCCAGACGCTGCAGATTGCAGTTGATGACAAAGACAAGGTTGTCCAGCTTTTCACGGCCGGCCATGGAAATGGCGCCAAGAGATTCCGGCTCGTCCATTTCACCGTCGCCCAGGAAAGCCCAGACTTTGCGATTTTCCGGCTTGGAGAAGCCCCGGTTCACCAGGTACTTCATGAAGTGCGCCTGGTAGATGGACATGATGGGGCCGAGGCCCATGGACACTGTGGGGAACTGCCAGTAATCCGGCATCAGCCAGGGATGCGGATAACTTGAAAGACCCTTGCCGTCGACTTCGCGACGGAAGTTCTCGAGATCGCTTTCATCAATGCGGCCCTCGAGATAGGAACGCGCATAAATACCGGGGGCAGAGTGACCCTGGTAATAAATCAGGTCGCCGCCAAAAGTGTCGTTGTGCGCGCGGAAGAAATGATTGAAGCCGACGTCATAAAGCATGGCGCTGGAGGCGAAGGTGGCGATATGGCCGCCCAGCTCGTCGTCGTTGTCGTTGGCGCGCATCACCATGGCCAGGGCGTTCCAGCGGATCAGCGAACGCAGGCGGCGCTCCATGAACATATCGCCCGGCATGGGGGCTTCGTCCTTGGTAGCGATGGTGTTGACGTAAGGAGTGTTGAGTCGGGAAAGATTCACGCCGGAAAGGCGGGCCGTCTCGGAGAGTTTTTCCAGCAGGAAGCGGGCGCGTTCCACACCCTCGGCTTCTACCACGGAAGCAAAGGCTTCCAGCCATTCCCGGGTTTCTTCCGGGTCTACATCGTCATAAAACCGTTCAACAGACATGAGGGGTTTCCTTAAGTCTTATCAGGGAGACTCCGGGTGAAGTCTCGTACAAAAACGCTCCGCCACGGCTTTGTGAGCGGGCAGCAGGGTGACCGGTAAGTCGCGGCGGATTATGCCATAGCGGCCCGTCCGTACCAGCGCCAATGCGGCCAATCCTGCCTTCATTTTCGTGAGGCATCCGTGCGCCAGCCGGAAAGATGCGCACAAAGTGGCGCCACGGCGGCCAGCATGTCCGGCCCGGGGCGTGTCAGACGGCGGTCATCCACGGCCAGCAGATGCTGTTGGCGCACAGCCTTGAGCTGGCTGAAACGGGACCAGTAGCTACGGCTGGCTGCCTCGTCCACCTTGCCGAAGAAGATGACGTCGGGATCGGCCTTGAACACGAATTCGGGATTGATAAGGGGGGCCATGACCGGACCTGTCGGGACGATATTGTCAGCCCCGCATAGCGCCAGGGCTTGGCTGAGCAGATGCTGGCGACCCAGGGAGTACAAGGGCTGCGACCAGATCTGGTAGAAATAGCGCAACCGCGGACCGGCCGCGTGGCCTTGCAGGCCCTGCAAGGCTTTAGCAAATGCCTCCTGCTGCTTTGCGGCCTCCGCCTCATGGCCGGTCAGGCGGCCCAGCAGACCCAGTTGCCCGCCAATCTCCTGCAGACTCCTGGCTTCCAGCACCACGACCGGTAGCCCGAGGTGGCGCAGCTGTTCTATCCAGGCACGCGGCGTACCACTGCCCCAGGCAATGATGGCATCGGGCTTGTAGGCCACGATGCGCTCGTAATTGAGAGCGGCCGCATCCCCTACCAGCGGATAGCCACTGAGGCTGCGAGTGTAGCGGCCACGGCTGTCGTGATCGTCACTGACCGCCACGATCTGCTTGCCCGCCCCCATGGCCTGCAGCATGTCGGTGAAATGTGGCGCCAGGCTGATGATGCGTTGCGCGGGAGCGTGGACGGTCAGCGTCTTGCCATCCGCATCGCTCAGTGTCAGCGCGGCGGCGGCAAGCGGAAAAAAACAAAGGAAGAAAAAGAGGAAATGGCGCATCAGGGCCAGAGCGTATGCAGGGCCAGCAGCACGATCCAGATGATGAGCGCACGCTGCAGCAGGGCGTGAATGGCCTTGAGGGCATCGCCCAGCACTTCGCCCGGCATGACATCACGGCGCATGGTCAGATTGACGTGCTGCGCATGAGCCGCACTTTCATCCAGCAGCGGCAAGGCCTCCATACCGGCATCCAGTACATGCGCGCGCCAATGCTGCCAGGTGGAGAGGAAATCGCCCGCCAGCGCAAAGCTCAGGGCCAGCGCGCGGGCCACCGGCCACTCCGCATAATGCAGGAGCTCACGCGCCTTGAGGGCGGCCGCATTGTCACGCTCGGCGGTGAGACGCAAAAAATAATAGGCCACGGCAGCGGCAGGCCCCAGAAGCAGGAACCAGAAAAGCGGAGAAAAAATCTCGCGCAATTGCTCGGCCAGCAAAACTTGGCGCGCACGCTGCAACTCTTCAGCTGCCGCCCGCTCAAGATCAGCTAGTTCGGCCTGTACGATGAGCAGGCGGGCTTTTTCATCCGCGGCCAACCAGGCTTCGGTTTCACGACGCAAAACATCGGGGCGCTGGTGATCGAGCAGAATTGCCACCATCACCAGCAGCGAAACCAGACCCAACAGCAAGGTATGCCAGACGCCGCTCAGCACAGTCGCCAGCACCGCGGTAAGCAGTGTCGGCAGCAATACGATCAGAAGCACGGTGAGAAAACTCGCCCAGCCCTCCCGGTCGGCGCGTGACTCCCAGCCTCGTACCCAGGCCCGCGCTGCAGCGGACGAGCTTGCTGCCAAACCCTCGGCCAGGCCGAGCTGGCGCAGACCCAAGGCAATCAGCAACACCAGCAGATTCATTCAGTCTCTCCCTGAGAGGACAACAGGGCGCGATAGTGCGACCACTCGAAAGCCGGGCCCGGATCGGTTTTGCGACCGGGAGCGATTTCACTATGGCCGGCAATATGGCCGAAAGTTTGCGGATAGATTTCGTTCAGCACGCGGGTGACGGCAGCCAGTTGCCGGTACTGCGCTTCGCTATAGGGCTGATCATCAACGCCCTCCAGCTCAATGCCAATGGAAAAGTCATTACAGTTTTCCACGCCCTGGTAGCTGGAGCGCCCTGCATGCCAGGCGCGCAGATCGAAAGGCACATATTGCACGATCTCGCCATCACGACGGATCAGCAAATGGCTGGACACCGTGAGTCCGGCGATCTCGGCGAAATAGGGATGGGCTGCAGGGTCCAGGGAATTGGTGAAAAGGCGATCAATCCAGGGGCCGCCAAAATCTCCCGGCGGCAGGCTGATGCCATGGATAACGATGAGGCGTATGGCCGCATTGTCAGGGCGTGGATTGCAGTTGGGGGAAGGACAATGCCGCGCATCGCGCAACCAGTGGTCCGCACTGATTTCCATGGCCTGAAACGGACTCCTGCTTTTCCGGATTATTTACTGCCGGGGACAGCCTTGCTGCCAAGGTCGCGCAAATTACCTATGACCGACTCGAGGGCGCGATCAATGAACTCGCCCTCCTCCACGACACGGGCACGGCCGACACTCATGTCCACCGCCAGCTTCATGCCCGTCATCTCGCCCACCTTGATACCACGACGGTTGGCAAAAATCAGTTTGTCCACGGAACGGATGCGGGCCACCAGCTTGTGCCTGTCCTGCTTTTCCGGCTCGATGAACTCCACCCAGCTGCCCACATTGAGACGGCTGACCAGCAATACATTCTGGTCATCGCCGGACAAAGGCGCTTCCACCTGAGCCGGCAACTGCTCAGCCTCGGGCAGCACGACAGCGGCAACACTGGCAGCATCGCTGCCCGCCACCTCGGCAGCAGCAACCTGCCCGGGCGCTTCTGCACGAGCGTTACGGGCATCCAGCACATTGACCGTACGCGCCTCTTCGCCGCGCATCAGGCCCAGATGCACCTGCGACAACTCGCGCAACAGGGTTTCCGTCTTGAGCACGTCATAGCTGACAGCAGCCAAGCCTTTCTTGATGCTGTTGACCAGCTTGGGAGCAACATCGGCCAGACGCTGCTTCCACTCACCGCCGGGCTGGGGCACCACACTCCAGATCAGGGCATCCACCACCTTGACCGACTGCTTCCAGGCTTCGGACTCGGTACCGTCCTTGAGGCAGTTGATGTAGAGCACATTACGCCAGGCATCCTGCAACAGCTTGACCACCACCAACGGCAACTGGCGACCGGTAAGGCGACGATTCAGGGTCTGCTGCACCATGGCTCGTGCCAGCTCGGCACGGGCACGGCCTTCTTCGGTTTCACGTGTGCGCTTGTCGACAGCGTCTTCACGTTTTTGCTGCTGCTCATGGAAAGCGGTGAACTCATCAAGCAACTCCTCGAACAGATCAAGTTCATCAATGAACTCATTGAGGATGCGGAAGACCACCTCTTCGATCTTGGCATAGAGCACATCATCGCCCTGCCCACTATTGCTCCAGCCTATACCGGCCTTGGCCAAGGCATTGAGCAGGCGACGCGCCGGATGCGTTTCAGCATTGAAAAATGATTTGTCGAGGATGGCGACCTTGAGCAGGGGAATCTGCAGGCGGCCGATCAAGGCCTTCATGGCCGTTGGCAGATCGTCGTCATCCAGAATGAAGTCAAACAGCATGGAAACAAGGTTGATGACATCCTCGTCCGCCTGCTTGATGGCCTCTACCGCCTCTTCATCCGAGCGCAGGCTGTCGCGGATATTGCCTCGCACGGCTTCTACGGAGGGCGAACTGTCATCCTCGGCCAATTTGGCCTTGGGCTGGTGCTGCTGTATCTGCGACAGCAGAGCAACCAGCTCCGGTGTTGCTACGGTCTGCACTACCGCTGTTGGAGCAATATTCAGAGGCGCAATCGGAACTGCCGCCACGCTGCCACCTATGGTGGCTGCCGGAATGGCGCCAATACCGCCACCCCCGACATAATGGCCGGCATGGAATTGCGCGCCCGGCATGGAGGGATAGCTTGTCCCTACAGGCATGCCAGCAGCGCCTGCCGGCAGGCCCGGCATAGCGCCAGCGCCCGGGACGCCAGGCATCCCAGGCATCACGCCCTGGCCCAGCAACCCCTGGAGAAAGGAGAAAATCTCTTCCGTATTTGCGGCCTGTGGCTTGGCTGCTGCTTCGGTCTTGCTAGCCGCCGGCTTCTTGGCTGCCGCGCCTCCTGCAAAAGCCACTTTGAGCTCGGGTAGCACTCCGGCATCAATAAACAGCTGGTTGGCCTCGTCCAGCAGACCGCCCAGCTCACCTAGCAACTGCTGCTGGAATACACGCAGGACCAGCAACTTTTCCGGCACCCCCACATCCAGCAGGGAAAGTGTGTCCTTGAAGGCGGAGGTCACTGGCCCCGGATCCAGCGGCATATTGCGATCCGTGATCTCGACCTTGGATAAGACATGCGCATAGCGACGACGCAACAATCCCAAAGAGGCGGCGTAATCCATGCGCGCGCGTGCGACCATGGTGTCCACCATGACGCTGATGTCCATCTCGTCCGTATTCACCAGACTGAGACTGCTGAAATCAACAGCACCCAAACCACCTTGGGCAGTCGTCTTTTTTTCTGCTGCGCCCTGAAGCAATTGCATGAAGGCGGTCGCCATGCCGGCGATAAAGCGTGACTCCATTTCAGCGCGCTTGGTGCGCACCACAACAATCACATCCATATAAGGCTGCTGCTCGGAATCCGGCAGCGTACGGGCCCATTCAAAAACAATGCTCTCGAGGCGACCGAACATACTTTTGAGCAACTCATCCAGACGCTGCACGCCACGCGAGCGGACAGCATCCAGCACGGCAGGCGCCTGAATGCGGCTGCGGCCAGTATCGGGAGAGGGTTTGACGTTATCCGTCATAAAAATCGCCTGGCTATACGCATAAATTCTTGGAGTCTTCTCGGGGCGTAAGCCTCGGTAGAGTACCCCAAGATTCCGACAGGGGAAAATGCGGGACCATCCCTCATCAGGCCTGCAAGTTCTTTTGTGACAGGGTTCGCCCTATAATCTGCACCCACTCTCATGAAATGCGATGAAAGCCCCATGATTCCCGCCGAAATGCTTGATGCCGCCATTCAGGACAATGCACGCGCCGCACTGACCGAAGATATAGGAAACGGGGATATCACGGCGGCACTCATTCCTGTTGCAGCCATGGGCAAAGCCCGTGTGATTACGCGCGAACCCATGGTGCTGGCTGGCAGCGCTTGGGCCAATGCGGTTTTTGCCCTGACTGACTCGCGCATACAGGCAAAATGGCTGGTTGAAGATGGCCAGCACGTGGATGCCAATACAGCCCTGCTCTTGCTGGAAGGTCCGGCACGCAGCCTGCTGACAGCAGAAAGAGCGGCACTTAATTTCCTGCAAACACTTTCAGGCACAGCCACCGTGGTAAGGCAGCTTGTCAGTCAACTGGAAGGAACTTCCACACGCTTGCTCGACACCCGCAAAACCCTGCCCGGCTTACGTATTGCACAAAAATATGCTGTCGCTACAGGTGGCGGCAAGAATCATCGCCTCGGGCTCTTTGACGCCTTTCTTATCAAGGAAAACCATATTGCAGCAGCTGGCAGCATCGCGGCCGCCGTTAGCACAGCCCGAGAGATTGCACCGGACAAGCCGGTGGAAGTGGAAGTGGAAAGCATGCAGGAGCTGGATCAGGCGCTGGCCGCCGGCGCCGACATCATCATGCTGGACAATTTTTCCATGGAGGCCATGCAACAGGCCGTCATACATACGGCGAAGCGTGCCCTGCTGGAGGCATCAGGAGGCATCCATGCCGGCAATCTGCGCAGTATTGCTATGACCGGAGTGGACTACATCTCCATGGGCGCACTCACCAAGGATGTGAAGGCCATTGATCTTTCGATGCGCTTTATTGACTGAACGCTCAGCCTTTTCTCTGAATGAGCTCGACGCGATAGCCGTCAGGATCTTCGACAAAAGCGATCACCGTCGAGCCATGCTTCATGGGGCCGGCCGGCCGCACCACACGCCCTCCGCGATCAGCAATATCCGCGCAAGCTTCATAGGCATCCTCGACCTCAAGGGCAATATGGCCGTAGCCACCACCCAGCTCATAAGAGGCCGTATCCCAATTATGCGTCAGCTCCAGTACGGCGCCGTCAGCTTCATCCTGATACCCCACAAACGCCAAGGTAAAGCGCCCGTCCGGATAATCCTGTTTGCGCAGCAGTCGCATGCCCAGCACTTCGGTATAGAAGGACAAGGATTTATCCAGATCACCCACACGCAACATCGTATGAAGAATTCGCATACTCACCTCAACTCGACTGGAATGGCATCCACTTCCAGCGGCCCTATATAACGGAATCTCGGCATTTCCTGGCCTTCATGAATCACGCTTTCTGTGAACATTTCGAAAGGGCGCAGCCACCAGGAAAAATCACCATAAAGCGTGCGGTAGACCACCAGCCACTCTTCGGTTTCAGAGTGTCGCGCCAGTCGTATCACCGCATAGTCTTTGCCCTTGTAATGACGATAGCGGCCAGGCTTGAGTTCAGGCACAGCGCTCATGAAAACAGGTCCATGACGCCAAGGGGCCCCGAGCCATCACGCCAGTAAATCTGGCCACCATCGGCCATGAAGCGCTCCATGGCCTCCCTGATCAGGCCGATCGCAAGATTGATGCACTGCATGGAGTCAACGCCAGGCACCTTGGGCATACCGGGATAAAGCCCTGCCAGCGCCACCTCACACTCCCATTTCTCTACGCTGCCCTCCAAGGGCAGGGGCAGACCTATCTGCAAACGCACCACGCGCATCTCACCGGACTTCATACGACAAATAATGAAGCGCTCGGCAATCACATGCTCGATCTTGCTTTCGGGTACGGGGGAATTATCGGTACTGGTCATGATCTACCTGATAGCACCCGGAGCATGCCCGGGACAGAAGAAAAGGGAGAAAGCCGCCATCATCGAAAGACACTCTGTCTACGTCAATCGCTGACCGCCCAAAAGAAGGAGAAACACCATCGAAAGCATGCAAATAGCTGAAATGCCTTATTTCCTCTCCGGCATCCCCAAAAGCAAAAGGCCCGTCTTTTAAAGAC
>JAVHYE010000064.1 GCA_031119295.1 Pedobacter sp.
CACATATGCTTGGCTTCGATGATGACGCCGACGCCCTTGGCGCCGGTGACCGACATGATGGCGTCGGCAACTTCCTTGGTGAGGTTTTCCTGTATCTGCAGGCGGCGGGCATACATGTCGACGATGCGCGCGACTTTGGACAGGCCCAGCACCTTGCCCGAGGGCAGATAGCCCACATGCGCCTTGCCGATGAAGGGCAGCATGTGATGCTCGCAGAGGGAATACAGCTCGATGTCCTTCACGATGACCATTTCATCGTTATCGGAAGGAAAAATGGCATTGTTGACGATGGTATCGAGATCGTCCTGGTAGCCCTTGCAGAGGTATTTGAAAGCCTTGGCGGCGCGGTGTGGTGTGTCGACCAGACCGGGGCGTGTGAGGTCTTCACCGACAGCGTTGATGAGGCTGGCGTAGGCTTTTTCCATGACGGGGCTCCATGGTTTTGCGGGCTTTCTGTTCAAATGTCCTGAACAGGGTAAGGGCCGGCCACCCTATCGAAATCAGGCAGCGAGGTAAAGTTGGCATCGTATTGCTGGCTCAGCTCTTTGCGCTGTGATTCCAGCGCTGCAGCATGGCGGCCAGTTCCTTGAGCATCACCGGCTTGGCGAGATGATCATCCATGCCGGCGTGGAAGCAGCGCTCGCGATGCTCGGCCATGGCATGGGCGGTGAGGGCGATCACGGTGGTACGCGGCAACTGCTTTTCTGCTTCCAGCCAGCGTAGCTGGCGCGTGGCTTCATAGCCGTCCATGACCGGCATTTCGCAGTCCATGAGCACGATGGAGATGCCCGGATATTGCTCCAGCATTTCCAGTGCAGTTTGGCCATTTTCCGCATGCAGGGGGCGTATGCCCAGTTTTTGCAGCAGGCCGGTGATCACCATGCGATTCACCGGCTGATCTTCCACCACCAGCACCTGCACATGGCTGTAGCTGGTTTCGTCGAGCAGGGTTTCGGCGGGGGCGGCATCAGGGGCATCACAGGGCCGCAGCGGCAGGCGTATGCAGAAGGTCGAGCCGCGGCCGGCTTCGCTGGCCACGGCAATGCGGCCGCCCATCAACTCCACCAACTGCCGGCTGATGGCCAGGCCCAGTCCCGAGCCGCCGTATTTGCGGCTGGTGCTGGCGTCGGCCTGCTGGAAGGGCTGGAAGAGTTGCTGCTGCACCGCCGGTGACATGCCTATGCCGGAATCGCTGATGGTGAGTGTGAGCTGCAGCCGGCCATCATGGTCGGCCGCAATCTGTACCTGCAGGCTGACCTTGCCGCTTTCCGTGAATTTCACGGCATTGGCTAGCAGATTGTTCAGCACCTGGCGCAGGCGCATGGCATCGCCCAGCACCCAGGCCGGCAGCCGGCCTTCCACGCCATAGCTGAAACCCAGCCCTTTCTGTTCGGCGCTGGCGGTGAAGAGGGCGACGCATTCGCTTAGCAGGGCTTCCAGTTGCAGGGGGTTGTGCTCCAGCTCCAGCCGGCCGGCATTGATCTTGGAGTAATCCAGCACGTCATTGATGAGGTTGAGCAGGGATTGCCCGGCGTGCTGCAGCATTTCCACATAATGCTTCTGGCCCTTGTCCAGGGGCGTGTCGTGCAGGAGCTGGCCAATGCCGATGACGGCATTCATGGGCGTGCGTATTTCGTGGCTCATCTTGGCGAGGAAATCGCCCTTGGCGACATTTTCCGCATGGGCAATGCGCGAGGCATTTTCCTGTATCTGTTTTTCCGCCTTGAGCTGGTTGATGCGCATGGCCAGGGCCAGGGAGAGCAGCACCTGCTGCGCAATCAGGCCTATCTGCATGCCATAGAGCGAAAGAATTAGGGTGGACATGATGCCGTAGGTATTGAGCGATACCAGCAGCAGCATGAAAAGGAACAGTCCCCACGCGAGGACGAAAATGCGCGCTTCACGCTGGCCCGCGCGCCAGCAGGCAATGCCGGTGCCGGAGAGCATGAAGAGGCTGGCAATGCCGAAAGCAGCGAGGGCGCCGTTGATCTTTTCCGGTGGCAGCAACATCTGGGCAATGGTGGCCATCACGACAAGGCCGCAGAAAATGCCCAGTGCACGATGCGTGCGCGGCCACAGCTTTTTCAGCGAGAGGAATTCCCGCGTGAAGAGCGTGCCGAAAAACATGGCGCTATAGGCAAAGACATAGGGCGAGCGATTGTTCCAGTCACTGTGTTCCGGCCACCAGTGATAGGCCGAGCCATTGAGGCAGGCAAAGAAAAGCAGGGCCGAGGCCAGATGCAGCACATACCAGGCATAGGCGCGCTCGCGTATGGCCATCCAGAGCAGCAGGTTGTAGAGCACGAGGCCCACGCCTATGCCGTAGAAAATGCCCAGCGCGGTTTCCTTGCCGAACTGCTCCTCGATGAAGGCGCTGCGGCCCATCACGGCCAAAGGCAGGTTCATGCTGCTGGTGGTGTGCACCTGCAGGTAGTAATCGCCGGTTTCGCCGGCGGCCAGGAGGAGGGGATAGCTGAAGAGGCGTATGCGCAGAGGGCGCAGGGCCCAGGGGTCGACATCGCCTATGCTCTGCTCGCTCACGCCCAGTGGCCCCGGCTGGTAGAGCCGGGTGTGATCCAGCATGGCGAAGTCCAGGGTGAGCATGAGCTCCTGGGTATGTGGAGCGGTGTTGTTGATGCGGAAATGGAACCAGCAGTGGCGATGCTGATAGCCGAAGGCAACGTGATCGCCCGGCACCGGCTGGTAGTCCAGTTGCATGGCCTGCTCCAGGGTCAGCAGACGGTCCGGGCAGTTGTAATGGATATAGGGAGCGAGTTCGGTTTTGGCCGGGCTTTCGCCCAAGGGCAGGACAGCGGCGGCATGCAGGGAGCCGCCCAGCAGCAAGAGCAGCGGAAGCAGAAAGAAAAGCAGCGCGCGCTGGCCATTCATGAAGCCTGTCCCTGTGCCGGTTGCAGCCTGCCGCAGCAGGCCGGCGGGTTCTTATTCTGGATTTCTGGGCGGACCGGCTTTCTTCAATAACACATAAGCCGCTCCTGTGCCGCCATCGCGGGGCAGGGCACTGACGAAGGCCAGCACCTGGGGGATCTGGCGCAGCCAGCCGTTGACGCAGGTCTTGATCAGGGGCTGGCCATTTTGCAGTCCCTTGCCATGCACGATCTTGATGACAGACAGGCCTTCGCGATGGCTTTCGCTCACCAGCTTGAGCACGGCTTCACGTGCCTGATCCACGGTGCAGCCATGCAGATCGACCGCCGCCTGCCAGGGCTGTTGCGCCTGTTTCAGTTTCTGCAACGCACGCGGCTGCACGCCATTGCGTGCAAAGGAAAGGAATTCCTCCGGCTGTACGGCATGCATGAGGGCGGCGGTATCGGAAATCGGGCCGGTCTCGGTCTGCTCTTCCACGGCCGCCGCGCGGCGGCGCAGGGTATTGGCATCGGGCCGGCCGGGCTTGCCGGCTGCCGGCGGGGCTTCAGCCTGTATGCGTTTCACGCCTTGGGTGGCACGGGCGAAGAGGGTGGCATCGTCCACCTTTTCTTCTGGCGCTTTGGCGGCGGGCTTGGCGGCCGGTTTGGGCGCGGGCGCCGGGGCGGTTTCGCGCAGCTGTTTGCGCAGCTCGGTAAGGGCGGGGTCTTTCATGTTGAGGCCGGATCAGGGGCAGGCCGCTATTGTGAGCGGTGAGCCGGCGCGCTGCCAGTGCACATGCTTCGGTAAACTGCCCGCGGCTGCTAGAATCCGCGCCTTTCCTGTTCCTGCCCTTGTTACCGTGAGTACGGTTTGTGACTGAATTCGAACATCCCCAGATAGACGAGGCCTTGCTGGCCGAAGCCGAGGCCGGCCTTGTCACCATACGCGACTTCATACGCTTCGGCGTGAGCTGCCTGCGCCTTAACGATGTGCATCTGGGTCATGGCAGCAATGATCCCTTTGCCGAGGCTACGGCACTGGTGATGCAGACCCTGGGCCTGGAATGGTCGGCCGATGCCGAAATTCTGGATGCGAAGCTGCTGCCCTCCGAGCGTCGCGCCGTGATTGATCTCATCCGTCGCCGCGTGAATGAACGTGTGCCCCTGGGCTATCTGCTCAATCTCGCCTATTTCTGCGAGCTGCCTTTCTATGTGGATGAGCGCGTGCTGATTCCGCGCTCGCCTATTGCCGAGCTCATCAGCAACCGCTTCCTGCCCTGGCTGGAATTCGAGCCGCAGCGCGTGCTGGATCTCTGCACCGGCTCCGGCTGTATTGCGATTGCGATTGCCAAGCAGTTTCCGGAAGCCATTGTTGATGGCACGGATATCTCGCTGGATGCACTTTCGGTGGCCTCACTCAATGTCGAGCACCATGAGCTCACCGACAATGTGAATCTCATCGAGTCCGATCTTTTCGCCAAGTTGCCGGGCCAGCGTTACGACCTCATCGTCAGTAATCCGCCTTATGTGGATGCCGAAGACATGGCCGACCTGCCGCCGGAATTCCTGCGCGAGCCGGAGCTGGCGCTGGCCTCGGGCCGTGACGGTCTGGATTTCACACGTCGTCTGCTCAGTGAGGCCGCTGACCATCTCACTGAAGAGGGTGTGCTGGTGGTGGAAGTGGGCAACTCCTGGTGGGCGCTGGAACAGGATTTTCCGGAAGTGCCTTTCCTCTGGGTGGAATTCGAAAGCGACGCCCATGGCGTATTCGTGTTGACCGCGGCGCAGTGCCGCGAATACCAGGCGGTGTTCAAAGCCGGCCTGAACGGTTAAGCGGGAGATATTCATGGCGGGCAACACCATAGGCGAACTTTTCCGCGTCACGACTTTCGGCGAATCGCATGGCCCGGCGCTGGGCGCGATTGTGGATGGCGTGCCACCCGGTATCGCATTGAGCGAGGCCGACCTGCAGTTTGATCTGGATCGTCGCAAGCCCGGGACTTCGCAATTCAGCACCCAGCGTCGCGAAGACGATATCGTGGAAATCCTGTCGGGCGTGTTTGAAGGCCGCACTACAGGTACGTCGATTGGCCTGCTGATCCGCAACACGGACCAGAAATCCAAGGATTACGCCAATATCGCCACGACCTTCCGTCCCGCTCATGCCGATTACACCTATACGCAGAAATACGGTTTCCGCGACTACCGTGGCGGTGGCCGTTCCAGCGCCCGTGAAACGGCCATGCGTGTGGCGGCCGGTGCCATTGCCAAGAAGTATCTGTTCGAGAAATACGGCGTGGTGATACGGGGGCATGTTACGCAGATCGGCAATGTCGTGGCGGAAAAGCTGGACTGGGATTTCGTGAGCCAGAATCCCTTTTTCTGCGGCGATGCCGATGCTGTACAAAAAATGGAAGAGCTGATTACCCAACTGCGCCGCGATGGCTCCAGCTGTGGTGCCCGTCTTTCTGTTTATGCCGAAAATGTGCCCGTGGGCTGGGGCGAGCCGGTCTTCGATCGTCTCGACGCCGATATCGCCCATGCCATGATGAGCATCAATGCCGTGAAGGGCGTGGAAATCGGTGACGGTTTTGCCGTGGTGGACCAGCGCGGCGAA
The DNA here is from genome assembly GCA_031119295.1 of Pedobacter sp. Taxonomy (GTDB): domain Bacteria; phylum Pseudomonadota; class Gammaproteobacteria; order Pseudomonadales; family Moraxellaceae; genus UBA2031. The sequence goes on from JAVHYE010000064.1 coordinate 5,482, forward strand.
ACGCATCGCGATGAAATCACGCCCGAAGGTTTTCTCTCCAATCATGCCGGCGGCATTCTGGGCGGGATTTCCTCAGGGCAGGACATACGCGTTTCCATCGCGCTCAAGCCCACGTCCAGCATCACGACTCCTGGCCGCAGTGTGGATACGCAAGGCAATGCCATCGAAGTAGTGACCAAGGGTCGTCACGACCCTTGCGTGGGTGTGCGCGCTACGCCGATTGCCGAAGCCATGCTGGCCATCGTGTTGATGGATCATGCCCTGCGTCATCTGGCACAAAATGCGGATGTGGATTCGGGCGTGCCCGTCATTCCCGGTGCTGCTCCGGGCTCGGTGCGCTAAAGCTCCATGCCATTCACTCCCCTGCATATGGGGCCGGGCATACTGGTCAAGGCCGTGCTGCAGGGGAGCTTCAGCCTCATGGTGTTTGGCTGGGCGCAAATCCTCATGGATATACAGCCCTTGCTGGTGATGCTCACTGGCGAGGGTCATCTGCACGGCTTTACCCATACCTATATCGGCGCCACGCTGATTGCACCGGCAGCCGCTTTAAGTGGCAAATATCTGGGTGATTTCGGCCTGCGCATCCTGCAATTGCCGCAGCATATTCCCATACGCTGGCCCGCGGCCTGGCTGGGTGCTTTTATTGGCACCTACAGCCATATCGTGCTGGACAGCATCATGCATGCGGATATCCGGCCGCTGGCGCCTTTCAGTGAGAGCAATATTCTTTTTCGCGTGATATCGCTGGGTGATCTGCATCTCTTCTGTGTGATCGCCGCGATTGTGGGCGGTGCCCTGTATTTTGCCGTGAATGCCTGGCTGTCCGATCGCAAGGACGCTGGAGCATGAGTGGCACTAAATCTGCCGGCCGTATTCCTTACTGGCCGCTGTCTTCTTTCTATTTTTTCTATTTCGCCGTGCTCGGCGGCTTCATGCCTTACTGGACGCTCTATCTGGAGCGGGAGCTGGCTTTCTCTGCGGCAGATATCGGCCAGCTTATGGCTGTGGTCATGGCCACACGCATCATTGCGCCGAATTTCTGGGGCTATGTGGCGGATCACACCGGCAAGCGGCTTGAGCTGGTGCGTATGGGCGCTTTCATGCTCATGCTGTTCTGGTGCGGCATATTCCTTGTGCACGATTTCTGGCCAGTGGCGCTGGTGCTTCTGGGCTACAGCTTTTTCCAGAACGCGATTCTGGCCCAGTTCGAGGCACTTACCATTGCGCATCTTGGCGCACAGCGTGAGCGTTATGGGCAGATCAGGCTCTGGGGTTCGCTGGGCTTCATTGCCACGGTGGCCGGTCTCGGCATGCTTTTCGAAATCATTTCCCTGAAATGGTTGCCCGCAATTCTGGCGTTTTGCGCACTGCTGTCCTGGCTGGCCAGCCTTTTTGTGCCGGATATCGCGACAAAAAAACGCAGCGAGGCCAGGGATTCGCTATGGAGTATTTTGCGGCGGCCGGTGGTGATCGGCTTTCTTGGCGCCAGCTTCCTGCTCGAGCTGTCGCATGCGCCGTATTACACCTTCTACAGCATCTATCTCGAAGGTCACGGCTATTCGCGCACGGCCATAGGCTGGTTATGGGCGCTGGGCGTGGCCGCCGAAGTGATTGCCTTTACACAGATGCATCGCATTCTTCCTGCGCTGGGCGAACGCAAGCTGATGCTCTTGTCGCTGGCCTTGGGGGCCTTGCGCTGGTTCGTGATAGGCCATGCCATTGAATGGCCCTGGTTGCTGGGTCTGATGCAGCTCCTGCATGCGGCGACCTTTGCCACTTTCCATGCGGCCGTGATCAGTCTGATTTATCGTCATTTTGGCGAAGGCCACCAAGGGCAGGGGCAGGCGCTCTACAGCATGCTCTGGGGATTGGGCGTGGCGCTGGGCTCCTGGGTGGCGGGGCATTTCTGGGATGCCGCCGGCCCCGGAAAAATCTATTCCACGGCAGCGGTCTGCTGTGTGCTGGCATTTATCCTGATCTGGCGCTGTGTGCCGCAGACTGAAAAAGCAGGCTGACATGAGTCCATAAAAAAGCCCGGCACTGGCCGGGCTTTTTTATGGCAGGGCGCTCAGGCCTTGGCCTTGCAGATTTTCTTCACTTCATCACCGAGCTGGGTGTTCAGCTTGTCACCAGCGCGCTGGGCGGTATCCAGCATGACATTGCTGCGTGCCGTGAAAAATTTCTGGCCGGCGGTGGACTGGGCAAATTTCAGATAGTCCGCCTGATCATCGCTGGAGAGCCGGGAATAGCGCTGGCGCACCATGCCGTTCACGCTTTCACGCAGGGCGGCCAGCTGGGTTTTCTTGATGACGCCTACCAGCATGCTGGCAAAAGGATACTGGTCCAGGCCGAAGCAGCCGTTTTTCACGGCCACATCCACGGCATCATTAAGGCCGTGCTGGGCCAGCTGGCTGACGGCCTTGCCATAGCCGGTGGCGTTGGCCAGTGCCTCAAGCGTGCTGCGGTCATTGTTCACGATCTGCATGCCGGCGCCATGGTCCACGCTTTTCCCGCTTTCCACAGCGACAACATGTTTACCGGCCTCTGATTCATAAAAAGCCTGTACGGCATTGAGCTCAGGGCCGGAAAGGCCTTTTTGCAACTCGCTGCGCAGCTTGCTGCGGATTTCATCCGGCTTCACGTTCTCGGCAATGGTGCTGTTCACCATGCTGATCCATTCATCCGGAATCATGGCGAGGGGGCCATCCATTTTGTCCGTGGCCAGCGGCGTGTTCAGCTGGGCAATCTGGGCATCCAGGCCGCTGGCCGTCATGACGGCGTCGATATCGGCATTTTTACCGGGCATGCTGCTGCAGGCAGCCAGGCTGAGAGTGATGGCGAGCAGGGCAAGACGATAGCTTTTCATGAGTCCCTCATTTTTCAGTGCGGGCATTCCGGTTTTTGAAATGCCGGCATTCCAGTGTCGGTGCCGTGTTGATGATTCAGGCCGGTTTGTCGGCCATCCATAAAGTGTGGCGTGTGCCTTTGTTGCCGTGGGCATATACACGCAGCTCTTGCACAACATAGCCGGCTTTTTTCAGGCGGCGGGTGAAATCCTGATCAGGGCCTGCCGACCAGACAGCCAGTACGCCACGTGGTCGCAGAGCTTGTTTGCAAGCTTGCAGGCCTTCCATGGCGTAAAGCCAGTCATTGGCTTTGTGCGTCAGGCCTTCGGGGCCGTTGTCCACATCGAGCAGGATGGCATCGTAGGCTTGAGCCGCTTCTTTCAATACCAGCGCGACATCACCTTCACGCACGCTGGCGCGCGCATCATTGAGCGGGTGGCCGGCTTTGGCGCCGACGATAGTGCGGTTCCACTCCACAACGCCGGGCACAAGTTCAGCCACAACCACTTCGGCATTGCTGCCGAGATGGCGTAGTGCCGAGGCCAGCGTAAAGCCCATGCCGAGTCCGCCGATCAAGACACGGGGCTGTGCCCGGCCTGCAATTTTCTTGCAGGCAATTTCCGCGAGCTGGTCTTCCGAGCCGTGAGCGCGCGTGCTCATTAGATCGCCGGCAATGCCATCCAGCTTGATGACGAAATCATCGCCGGCTTCAAACAGTCGAAGCTCTCCGCCGTCGTTGGGAATGGGCGTGCTTGCTAACAGGGTGTGGCGGTTCATTCAGGCGTTTTCGCAGTGGGCAGCAACAGATCCAGCATGGCCTGTGCTGCGCGTGAAAGGGTACGGCGCGGATGATAGACAACACCGAGGCTGCGGCGCAGGTCGATTCCGTTGATTTTCAGTATGCGCAGCTCTGCATCGGCCATGCTGGCGGGCAAAACGCTCCAGCCGAGGCCGATGGAGGCCATCATCTTGATGGTCTCCAGATAATTCGTGGTCATGCTCACCTGCAACTGCAGGCCCGACTCCTGGAAAAGCTGCGAGGCAATCTGCCGTGTGAAGGTCGAGGAGGAGGGCAGGATGGCGGCATGCTGGGTGAGATCGGCCAGTGTCACCTTTTTCTGCTTGGCCAGGGGATGCTCGTGGCCGGCCACAAAAGCCAGGGGATCATCCCAGACTTCGCGCGCTATCAGGCGGTCATCTGGGACTGGCGGCAAGGTGACGATGCCCAGCTCCAGATCCCCCGAGAGCACGGCCTCATAAGCCTCTTCCGAATCGATGAAGCGCAGGTCCAGGCGTACATCGCGGTAATGCGTGGAAAAGGCGCGCAGGGCGGGCGGCAGGCGGTGCAGGCCGATATGGTGGCTGGTGCCGACCTTGAGCGTGCCGGTGATGGGGCCGGTGAGATTGGCCACCATGCGCCGCATGTCCTCCAGCTCCAGCAGCAGTTGCTGGGCCCGTGGCAACAAGGCGCGGCCAGCCTCCGTGAGCGTGATGCGGCGGCCGACACGGTCGAAAAGCTCCACCCCCAGGGACTCCTCCAGCCCACTGATGCGCTTGGAAATGGCGGGCTGGGTAAGGTGCAGGGCTTCAGCGGCCTGGGAGAAGGACTCGGCACGGGCGACTTCCAGAAAGGCGGTCAGGGAGGCGGTATCCATAGGGGAGTGCGTTGGGTTGGCTGCCGGGCTTATGGTTTATCGCATTCTTAGCGGTTATGGAATATATGAAAATTATGAATTTGTTTTATCGATATCCCGGCCGTAGGATGCCTCCATCGCAAAAAGCCTCGTAAAAGCCAGCCTGCCGTCCCAGGGTTTTCCCTGTGGCGCCGGGGCCAGCAGGAGTCAAACTTAATGTCCGGCAAAACCCTCTACGACAAGCTCTGGGACGACCATCTCGTGAAGCAGCGCGACGATGGCTCTTCGCTCATTTATATCGATCGCCAGTTGCTGCATGAAGTCACCAGCCCGCAGGCTTTTGATGGTCTTCGCTTGGCCAACCGTCAGCCCTGGCGTCTGGATGCCAATATCGCCACTCCTGACCACAATGTGCCCACCGACAAGGCCGAGCGTGAAAAAGGCGTGGCCGGCATTGTCGATGAAACCTCGCGCATCCAGGTCGCGACGCTGGACGAGAACTGCAAGGATTTCGACATCGTTGAATTCACCATCAATGACGAGCGTCAGGGCATCGTGCACGTGGTGGGCCCGGAGCAGGGTCTCACGCTGCCCGGCATGACGGTGGTGTGTGGCGATTCGCACACCGCTACCCACGGCGCTTTTGCTTGTCTCGCGCACGGCATTGGTACCTCTGAAGTCGAGCACGTTCTCGCCACGCAATGCCTCGTGCAGAAGAAATCCAAAAACATGCTGGTGCGTGTGGATGGTGTACTGGGTGAGGGCGTCACCTCGAAAGATGTGGTGCTCGCCATCATCGGCAAGATCGGCACAGCCGGTGGCAATGGTCACGCCATCGAGTTCGGCGGTCAGGTTTTCCGCGACATGAGCATGGAAGGCCGTATGACGGTCTGCAATATGGCCATTGAAGCTGGTGCCCGTGTCGGCATGGTCGCCGCTGATGAAAAGACCATCGAATATTTCCGTGGCAAGCCCTACGCGCCCAAGGGCGAGGTGTGGGATGCCGCTGTGACTTACTGGCGCACGCTGAAGTCCGATGACGATGCGAAATTCGACACGGTTGTTGAGGTCGATGGTGCCAGCATCCTGCCGCAGGTGAGCTGGGGCACATCACCGGAAATGGTGGTGCCGGTGACGGCTTCCGTGCCGCGTCTGGAAGATGCGGAAGATGCGGTGGAGCGCAATTCTTTCGAGCGCGCTTACCAGTATATGGGACTCACCGCCGGCCAGAAGATCACCGATATCAAACTGGACCGCGTGTTCATCGGTTCCTGCACCAATTCGCGCATTGAAGATTTGCGTGCTGCTGCCGCTGTGATCAAGGGCCGCAAAGTAGCGGCTTCTGTAAAGCAGGCCATGGTGGTGCCGGGTTCCGGCCTCGTGAAAAAACAGGCGGAAGCCGAAGGCCTGGACAAGCTGTTTCTCGCTGCCGGTTTCGAGTGGCGCGAACCGGGCTGCTCCATGTGTCTGGCCATGAATGCCGACAAGCTGCAGTCGGGTGAACACTGCGCCTCCACGTCCAACCGCAATTTTGAAGGACGTCAGGGCAATGGCGGCCGCACGCATCTGGTCAGCCCGGCCATGGCGGCAGCTGCGGCAATTGCCGGCCACTTCGTTGATGTACGTTCATTCTGAGGAGACCGTCATGCAAAAATTTACCGTGGTGAAAGGTCTCGTCGCTCCGCTTGATCGTGCCAATGTCGACACCGACCAGATCATTCCCAAGCAGTTCCTGAAGTCCATCAAGCGCACGGGTTTCGGCCCCAATCTTTTTGATGAGTGGCGCTATCTGGATGAAGGTTATCCGGGTCAGGACAACAGCAAACGTCCGGTGAACAAGGATTTTGTGCTGAATTTCCCGCGCTATCAGGGTGCCAGTGTGTTGATTGCCCGCCAGAACTTCGGCTGCGGTTCTTCGCGTGAGCATGCGCCCTGGGCCTTGCAGGAATACGGCTTCCGTACGGTGATCGCTTCCAGCTTTGCCGACATCTTCTTCAACAACTGCTTCAAGAACGGCGTGCTGCCGGTGATCCTGAAGGAAGAAGAAGTGGATGTGCTGTTCAAGGAGTGTGAAGCGAACGAGGGCTACCAGATCACGGTCGATCTGGAGCAGAAGAAGGTGATACGCCCCAATGGCGAGAGCTTCAGCTTCGAGGTGGATGATTTCCGCCGTCACTGCCTGCTCAATGGCCTGGACGATATCGGCCTTACCTTACAGGTGGCGGATGACATCCATGCTTTCGAGAAAAAGGCCAAAGCGGCACGCCCCTGGGTATTCCAGTCCCTGCACTGATTTTTGAAGAAAGATTCAAGGAAGCAAGATGAGCAAGCATATTGTGGTGTTGGCCGGTGACGGCATCGGTCCGGAAATCGTTGGCGAAGCCGTCAAGGTTCTGGCAGCGGTCAATGAAAAATTCGGTCTGGGTATTACCTGGGAAAACCAGTTGCTGGGTGGTGCTGCCATTGATGCGCATGGCGTGCCGCTGCCGGATGTGACGCTGGATGCCGCGCGCAAGGCGGATGCCGTGTTGCTGGGCGCTGTCGGTGGCCCCAAATGGGACACGATTGAGCGCTCCATACGCCCCGAGCGCGGCCTGCTGAAAATCCGCAGCGAGCTCAATCTGTTTGCCAATCTGCGTCCGGCCATTCTGTATCCGCAGCTGGCTTCTGCTTCTTCGCTCAAGCCGGAAATCGTGGCGGGCCTCGATATCCTGATCGTGCGCGAACTCACCGGCGGTATTTATTTCGGTCAGCCGCGTGGCGTGCGTACCCTGGAGAACGGTGAGCGTCAGGGTTTCAACACCGATGTCTACAGCGAGTCGGAAATCCGCCGCATTGCCCACGTAGCTTTCCAGCTGGCGCGCCAGCGCAACAAGAAGGTGCTGTCGGTGGACAAGGCCAATGTGCTGGAAGTGACCGAGCTCTGGAAGGAAATCACCACGGAAGTTGGCAAGGAATATCCGGATGTACAGCTCTCGCATATGTATGTGGACAATGCGGCCATGCAGCTGGTGCGTGCACCCAAGCAGTTCGATGTGATCGTTACCGGCAATCTTTTTGGCGACATCCTCTCCGACGAAGCCGCCATGCTCACCGGCTCCATCGGCATGCTGCCATCGGCCTCTCTCGATCAGAACAAGAAGGGCATGTACGAGCCCTGCCACGGTTCGGCTCCCGATATCGCCGGCAAGGGCGTGGCGAATCCGCTGGCCACCATTCTTTCCGTGGCCATGCTGCTGCGCTACAGCTTCAATGCTGAAGCCGCGGCCAAATGCATTGAAGAAGCCGTGGGCAAGGTGCTGGATCAGGGTCTGCGTACGCCGGATATCTATACCGAAGGTACGAAGAAAGTCGGTACCAAAGAAATGGGCGAAGCGGTAGTGGCTGCACTCTGAAAGTATTTTTCTGCAAAGAAGATTGAATTAGCGAACAGGTGAATGAAATGAAAGTAGGTCTGGTAGGTTGGCGCGGTATGGTGGGCTCTGTCCTCATGCAGCGCATGGTGGAAGAAAACGATTTTGCCCTGATCGAGCCGTTCTATTTCACGACATCCAGTGTCGGTGGCAAAGCTCCGAATTTCGGTGGAAAGGAAGCACCGGCTCTGCTGGATGCCAATTCCGTTGATGCTCTTAAAGGCATGGATGTGATCATCACCTGTCAGGGCGGTGATTACACCAATGAGGTTTACCCCAAGCTGCGTGCTGCCGGCTGGAAGGGTTACTGGATTGATGCGGCTTCTTCGCTGCGTATGGAAGACGATGCCGTCATCGTGCTGGACCCGGTGAATGCCGGTCTTATCCAGAGCTCGCTGGACAAGGGCGTGAAGAATTTCATCGGCGGCAACTGCACCAATTCCATCATGCTGATGGGCATGGGTGGTCTTTTCCGTGAAGGCCTGGTGGAGTGGGTGAGCTCCATGACCTATCAGGCGGCCTCCGGTGGTGGTGCCAACCATATGCGCGAACTGCTCAAGGGCATGGGCGTGATCAATGCCGCTGTGGCTGACGAGCTGGCAACACCGGCTTCGGCGATTCTGGAAATCGATCGCAAAGTGGCCAAGACGATTCGTGAAGATGTGCCCACCGAATTCTTCGGTGCGCCGCTCGCTGGTGGTCTGATTCCCTGGATAGACAAGCAGCTGGATAACGGCCAGTCCAAGGAGGAGTGGAAGGGTCAGGCTGAAGTGAACAAGATTCTTGGTACTGAAAGCACGATTCCGGTTGATGGTCTCTGCGTGCGTATCGGCGCCATGCGCTGCCACAGTCTCGCGCTGACCGTGAAGCTGAAGAAGGATCTGCCGTTGTCGGAAATCGAAGCGCTCATCAAGTCCGGCAATGACTGGGTGAAATTCGTGCCCAATGATCGCGAGATCAGCGTGAAGGAACTGACCCCGGCTTCCATCACTGGTGGCCTCCAGATCGGTGTGGGTCGTGTGCGCAAGCTGAACTTTGGTCCGGAATATATTTCCGCCTTCGTGATCGGTGATCAGCTGCTCTGGGGCGCGGCTGAACCGCTGCGTCGCATGCTGCGTATCCTGCTTGCCCGCTAAGCATCTGCGGTTTCCGGCAACCCGCGAGCTTCTTTGAAAGAGGCTCGCGGGTTTGTCGTTTTGTAATGCCTAATGAAAAAGTATTGAGGTTCTCATGGCGACGGGATGCAGGCTGGCGATTGCCGGTGCAACAGGTGAAGTAGGGCGTGCCCTTATTTCTGCTCTGGAAGATGCCGAGCTGGAATTGGCAGAGGTGCATGCCCTGGCTTCTGCTGCCTCTGAAGATGAAACCATCATGTATCGCGGCCGCGCCTTGCTGGTTGAGTCACTGGATGATTTTGACTTCAAGCGCGCTGATATCGTGGTGTTTGCCGTGCCGGAAACCGTGGCGCACAAATTCGTGCCGCAGGCGCGCGCTGCGGCTTGCCGCGTGATTGATCACTCGGCTGCTTTCCGTCTGCAGGACGATGTGCCTTTGCTGGTGGAGGGCTCCGTAATTCCCGCAACTGATCTCGTAGCCTGCCCGGGAGCCTTGAGCAGTCTGCTGGTACCGGTGCTGACTGCGTTGGCACCGTTCCAGTTGCAGTCCGTGCATGTCACGGCACTCAATCCGGTGTCGATGCGCGGCCGTGCCGGTACCCGCGAGCTGGCGGGCCAGACCGGTGAGCTGCTCAATGCCCGTGGTATAGAGCCGGCTGTTTTTCCGGTGCAAATTGCCTTCAACACCTTGCCGGTTGTCGGCGGGCAGGGCGCTGATGCGTTGATGGATGAGCTGGAGCGCTTGCTGCCAGAGGCGGTTCCAGTGGGTCTGGCCGAGGTGGTGGTGCCGGTTTTCTATGGCATCAGCGCTGCCCTGAGGCTGGAAACGGCCTTGCCGCTGAGTGCCGCTGCGGCAGAAAAGGCCTTGGCCGCTGCCGGGCTTTTGTCACCGGATAGTGAGCAGGATCAAGGAGTTGCGACGCCGGTAACGGATGCGTCGGGGCAGGATGGGGTATATCTCTCGGCAGTGTCCGCCTTGCCGGCGCCGTTTCAGGGCGTACAGCTCTGGCTGGTGGCGGACAATGTGCGACAGGGTGCAGCCCGTCACAGTCTTTATATCCTTAAAAAATGGATAAAAGACTTTAAATATTGATACTTACGAAGACCTTGTGATACTAATTCTAGGTATTGTAGGCTGTAGGCATCAAAAAAGGGGTATGCCAGCCGTCAAGCGCCCATGCAATAGCGGGTGCCTGAGGGGTGCAGCGGCTAAAGAATAACCAATAAAGGAATCTGAAGATGGTCCTGCGTAAGCTTGCGGTTGCCTTGTTGAGTGTCGGCGTGATGTTGCCGGGACTGGGACATGCGCTTGCAGTGAGTGATCTGAAGACAAAGTCCGCGCTGGGTGAACCCTTCTGGGGCGAAGTTGAACTGTCCGAGATCAATGATCTCAATGCCGATGAAATCAAGGTCAGCCTGGCTACCCAGGAAGATTTTGAGCGCGTTGGTGTCGAGCGCGTCTACTTCCTCACTGATCTCAAGTTCGATGTCATCGTCAATCCGGCCGGGCGTTCTTACGTCAAGATCACGACGGTCAAGCCGGTGCGTGAGCCCTATCTCGATTTCGTGGTGCGTGTGGCCTGGCCGGGTAATGCCAGCCTGCGCGAACTGACGGCGCTGCTGGATCCTCCTGTAGGCACAGCGGACACGGCTCCTGCTGATATCAATCAGGCCGTGAGCAGTGCTCCGGCTGATGCGGCCCCTGTAGCGGCTCCGCTGCCTGAAGTGGCCGCTGCGCCTGATACAACAGTGGCTGCGCCTGCTGATGCTGCACCACCTGCGCCGGCTCCTGTATTTACTCCGGCTCCCGTGGCGCAAAGCCCAAAAAAATCTCCGGCGGCGACTCCTTCGCCCGTGCCCTCAGTCGCCGCTGACAGCTATCGCACACAGTCTGGCGACACCATGTCGAAAATTGCTTCGCAATTTCGCCCTGCTGACGCCAGCTCTGCCCAGACCATGGTCGCTATCCAGCGTGCCAATCCTTCCGCATTCGGCAACGGCAATATCAATCAGCTGAAGCGCGGTCAGGTTCTGCGTATTCCTTCTGAATCCGAAATCCGTGAGGTGAGCGCACGTGAGGCTGTGGCCTCGGTGCGTGAGCAGTCGGAAGCCTGGCGCGGTGCTGCTGCCAGTGCGCCTGCCAAGCCCGCCCTCGAAGCACAGCAGGTGGATGCTACGGCCAAGGCCGAGGTCAAGGCCCCGGCAGCTCCTGCTGAAGTCAAACCGGAAATGAAGTTGCTGGGCGCGCAGGCCGGCAAGAATGGCGCTGCGGCTACCGGCAAGGAACAGGGCGTTGCTGCCAAGCCGGGTGATGCCAGAAAGCTGGACGAAAACAAGGCCAAGCTGGAAACCGCCAAGGCAGAAAAGGACAAGCTGAACAGCAAGGTCAGCACCCTGGACAGCCAGGTCAAGGCGAATGACAAGAAGCTGGATGTGCAGAACGCCAAGCTGGCCGAGCTGCAGGCCCAGGTGAAAGAGCAGGAGGCCAAAAAGGCCGCTGCCGCCGCTGCCCCGGCTGCCAAGACGCCAGCTCCTGGCGCTGCGCCTGCTCCGGAAGTGGCAGCTGCTCCTGCTGCTGCACCCGCCGCTACGCCTGATGCTGCCGCCCCGGCTGCTACACCGGATGGTGTACAGACCCAGGCCGCTGAACCGGCTGCTCCGATTGAATCCAAGCCCCTGCCGCCGGCTCCCAAGCCAGCTGTTGTGGCTGAAGAAGCCCCTGCTCCCGAAGGTCTGCCCATCCCCCTGATCGGTGGCGGCATTGCTGCCCTGCTGGCGGTGCTGGGAGGTCTCTGGTGGAACCAGAAGCGCAAGCGTGACAAGGCGGAAGAAGATGCTGCCCTGGCTGAACTGGAAGCCATGGACAGTCTGCCGGATACCGGCTCCGATGCTCCGGATGCTCTGCTCTTTGGTGGCTCCAATATCGATGCTCCGCTTGCTGCTCCGGCTCAGGATGATTCCTGGCTGGGGGAGTTCGAAGCAGCTGAATCAGCACCTGCTGCCCAAGATCGTGTGCTGGCTGACCCGCTGGAAGAAGTGGAGCAGTACCTGGCGTTCGAACGCTATCCACAGGCGGTGGGTTTCCTTAACAAAGCCATTTCCGGCAGCCCGGAGCGCGCTGACCTGCGCTTGAAACTGCTTGAGGTGTATGCCCGTCTGGACGACTGGAACGGTTTCACCGAACAGGAAGCCTGGTTTGAAAATGCCGGTGATCTCGGCGCACTGGCTCATGCGGAAGAGCTCAAGGCCGGCATGACGCCGCCTGCCCGCAAGGCCTCTCCGGATGATCCCCTGCATTACGAGCGTGCTGCTCCGGTAGCTGCCGCTGCAGTCTCTGCCTCTGATGATCTGCCTTCGCTGGAAGATCTGGAGATGGACTTCAATGCCACCGTCTCCGCCAGCAGCCCGGCCCTGCAGGCTGTGCAGGATTCTGATCTCAGCCTGGACCTGCCTGATCTGGACAGCGATTTCACGCTGGAAACGCCCAAGCTTGATATTGCACCGGTCAAGGCGGCTGATTCCGGCCTGAGCCTGGATGAAGACCTGGACTTCAGCTATAGCGAGCCTGCTACCAAGGCACCGGCTGCTGTCGCTGACGATCTCAGCTTCGAGCTGGACGACACTGCATTTGAAAGCACGGCCAAGCTGGAGCCGGAAACAACAGCAGCTGATGAAGCGCTGGATTTCTCCCTGGATGAAAGCTTCGATGCGCCGGCCAGCACAGGCGGCAAGTCCAGCCTGGGCGAGCTGGTCGATTTCGACTCTGCTCCTGAAATCAAGGCGATCGACCCGGCCAATTCCGTTGCCGAAGACGATCTCAGCTTCAGTCTGGATGATCTGGAAACCGCTTCGGCCCCGTCTGCGGATCTGGATGGTGATTTCAGCCTGGATGATGTCAGCAAGTCGTCTGCGAATCTGAGCTTTGACGACACCCTGCAGGCTGATTCCGGCCTTAATGATGCCGTTGCCGATTTCGATTCCACCCTGCGCGCCGAAACCGCACCGGCTGCTGCCGTGTCTGCTGCGCCGGCTGCTGCTGCCGCTGATCTCGGCATGGATGACGAGTTCGACTTCCTCGCTGATACCGATGAAAACGCGACCAAGCTGGATCTGGCACGCGCCTACATCGATATGGGCGATATGGATGGCGCTCGCGACATCCTGCAGGAAGTGCTTAGCGAAGGTAATGGCAATCAGAAGGATGAGGCCAAAGGGCTGCTCGCCCAAGTGGGATGATCATCGCTTCTGCTTGACCTAAGCCAAGGGCAGCCGTAAAACGCTGCCCTTTGTTTTTACGGGGCCAGTGCCCGTTCAGGAAGGCGTATGCGTTTCGCCATCGGTGTTGATTACAACGGTCGTGCCTACCGGGGCTGGCAAACCCAGCAGCCGGGCGTGAAGAGCGTGCAGGAAACGCTGGAAAAGGCGATTGCCCATGTGGCTAATCACAAAGTGACCGTGATTGCGGCCGGTCGTACCGATGCCGGTGTGCATGGCGCCGGCATGGTGGCGCACTTCGACAGTGATGCAATCCGCCCCGAGCGCAGCTGGATGCTGGGCGTGAACACCAGGCTGCCGGAAGACATCGCCCTGCGCTGGATCACGCCGGTCAGTGATGAGTTCCATGCACGCTTTCGCGCTGTGGCACGACGCTATCGCTATGTGATCTACAACCATCCTTTTCGCAGCAGCTTGCTGGCCGGCATGGTGACCTGGCATTACCACGCTCTTGATATCGAGCGTATGCGCG
>JAVHYE010000065.1 GCA_031119295.1 Pedobacter sp.
TCCAGACAGTCACCATCACCAGACGCGTGCTGGGCTGGGACTACCGCTACTACTTGATCGCACACGAATTCCATGACGTCGGCGAGCTATATGCCACCGCGGCAGCCCGTATGGCCTTGACGGAAAAGGGCAAGCGTGTGGAGCCCAAGACTGTGCTCGTGCCCCTGGCGCACGGCGAGCCCAGCCCGCCCCTGCCCATGAGCGTGCGCCATTGGCAATCGCTCTTGCTGGCCAAGCGCGAAGAAAGTGAAGCGACCAAACACTGAAAATAAAAAAACGCGGCCAAGGCCGCGTTTTTTGTGGGAACTTGCGCTCAGGTAATACTCACACCGGAAATCTCGCTGGCCAGAGTCGCGGCATAGTTGTCCGTCATGCCGCCTATGTAATCCAGGATTTTCATATAGGCGGAATACGGGCTTTCGCCTTCCACCAGCGGCCGCTCCAGCAGGGCAAGCTGGGTTTTCTGGCGGGTGTTCAGCGCCTTGGGGCCTTGCGTGCAGAACACGAAAGCATCGGGAATCAGCGCATCCAGCAGCAGCTTGAGGCAGGGATAGGCCGCCACCTCTTTCACCACCTTGCTGCGATGGCGATAGACACGCTCGCTGGCCAGATCCTTGGCGCCTTTCAAGAGGCCGGAAATTTCCGCACTGACCAGATCCAGCAAATCCTTGCTGGGTGCGGGCAGGCCGCCCTCCAGAATGCCGTTGTGATGCCGCATGAAGGTAGCCGCAAATTCCTCTACGCATTTACCGATGACCATGCCGCGCAGGGCGGCGCAGTAACGGCGTATGACATCGGCATTGCGCCGGTCCGGGCCTTGCGGTGAGCGCAGTTTTTCCGGCTCCAGCACGGGATGCACCACCGCCTCGAATTCTTCAACGGCGAGAATGCCGATTTCCACAGCATCTTCCAGATCAAGAATGGCGTAGCAGATGTCGTCGGCCGCCTCCATGAGATAGGACAGCGGATGTCGTGCCCAGCGATCGTCGCCCAGCTTGAGCAAGCCCAGCTCGCTCGCCACAGCGGCGTAGTAATCACGCTCGGCCGTATAGATATTGAATTTGCCCTTGGGCTTTTTGCCGGAGAGCACGGGTTCGGCCGCCGCCGTCCAGGGATATTTCACCAGCGCGCCCATGCTGGCAGCCGTGAGCCGCATGCCGCCTTCGCCGTAATACATTTCCAGTGAAGCCACCATGCGCAGGCCGTGGGCATTGCCCTCATAGGTCTGCACATCCAGTTTTTCACCGGCCGACAGCGGCTCGAGATAACGCGCATGCGCGGGATCACGGAACCAGGTGCGCAGTGCATCTTCACCGGTATGACCGAAAGGCGGATTGCCGATGTCATGCGCGAGACAGGCCACCTGCACGATGGCGCCGATATCGCTGGCGTGATAACCCGCCGGCAGCACGCCCTGCTCCTGCAGCATGAGGCCGACACGATTACCGAGACTGCGGCCCACACTCGCGACCTCCAGCGAGTGCGTCAGACGGTTGTGGATGTGATCGTTCACCGCCAGTGGATGCACCTGGGTCTTGCGCGCAAGGCGGCGGAAGGCCGTGGAAAAAACGAGACGATCGTGGTCGATATGAAACGCCGTGCGCAGTCCGGCATCGATATCGCTTTTGGCCACGGCATCACCGGGAATGATGACGCCCCCCTTCACCTTGAAGCGTTGTGCCGACAGCAGTTGCTGCCACTGCATGCGGGCGGGAGAAGCAGGAAGGGTTGAGCTCATGACGACACCGTGCCTGTGAATTGCGCTGGACAGTAGCGGATGCCCCCGCGCCGGACAAGCCGCCGCCCGGCAGGCCAAAAAGAAACGGGGCACCAGGCCCCGTTTCTTTTCAGCAACGCTTGCCGCACATCCGGCTCACCACCAGGTCGTGGGATTCCACCAGTGCGATTCTTCCGTCTTGGCTTGCTCGAAGATACCTTCCGGATCTTCCTCGGCCTGGATTTCTTCCTGGCTGCGCAGCATGACCATTTTCTTGCTGGTGGCATCCAGGCTGTCCTTGGGCACCGGCTGCGCATCGGCATAGGTATCAAAGGGCGTCCATTGCGGCTGTGCATCAGCCATCAGCACACGGCCCACGCCCATGGAGCGGGTACGGGTGATTTCCATCAGCGCCGTACTTTCCGGCTGCTGATGCAATGGACCCAGTACCAGCAGTGCGCTGCCCTTGGCGGGTTTCTTGGGGCCAAGATTTTCTTCGTCATAGCGGAAGTAATAGCGCTCGCCGCCAACAAAGGTCGCATCCGTATCGAAGATGGTGGAGAAGTAAATGAAGGTGATGCCGCGCTTGGCCGTGAAGTTGTAATTACTGGCCGGCACTTCAAACCAGAAATAGCTGCCGCTCTTCAGACCGGAGATGAGCTCGCCGTTCACGAAGAAAACCGGGGTCTGGATTTCCTGGTCATTCCAGGCCGTCTGCGGCCGGTAGACATAGACAATGGCATTGCGCGAGTCGGTGGGCTGCACCGGCTTGAACATGGCGCCTTTGACCGGGAACAGGAAACTGCCCCAGACCATGGTGTAGGGCTGGGAAATATCCACCGCCTTGTCCAGCATCTGGCGACTCTGGGTGGCCGCCGGGGCACTGCCGGGATGGATCAGGTATTGCGGATTGGAGCAGGCCGAAAGAGCCAGTGCTGCCATCGCAAGGAACAGGGCGTTGATGTGCCGCATGTTCTCGTTACTCCGTTCTTCTTTTTGTTCTTTTATGACCAGCCGCATGATCTCGGGCGGGCTGGTGGCGGAGCATACCCCGAAACCGCGGGACTAGGCGACCACCCCGGCACAAGCGTTCTGTCGGGCAGGCCCGGTCCCGGCCGGCCGGGCTTGTGCGATACTCGCCCGGGCAGTCATGCCCACGACCGCCTGAGCCTGCAGTACATCTGAGGAAGTAGAGGAAACCCCATGCTGGAAGACCTGTTCCGCAACAACCTGTCCTGGGTTGAGCGCATAACCGCCAATGATCCCGAATTCTTCACCCGCCTGGCCAAGCAGCAGACCCCGGAATTCCTCTGGATAGGCTGCGCCGACTCCCGTGTGCCCGCCAACGAGATCATGGGACTGCTGCCCGGCGAGGTCTTTGTGCATCGCAATGTGGCCAATCTCGTCATCCACAGCGATATGAACTGCCTCTCGGTGCTGCAATACGCCATCGAGGTGCTCAAGGTGAAGCACATCCTCGTCACCGGCCACTATGGCTGTGGTGGTGTGCAGGCGGCGCTGAATCACCGCGGCTTCGGCCTCATCGACAACTGGCTGCGTCATATCAAGGACATCTACCGCTATTACGAAGAAGAATTCGAAGGGCTGGATGAACAGCAAAAGCTCAATCTGCTCTGCGAGCTCAATGTGGTGGAGCAGGTTTCCAATGTCTGCCACACCACCTTTGTGCAGGATGCCTGGAAGCGCGGCCAGTCCCTCTCGGTACACGGCCTTATCTTCAGCATCGAAAACGGCGTGCTGCAGGACCTGGGCGTGAATATCAGCACACAGGAAGAGCTGTCGCCGATTTACCGCATGCAGCGCAAATCGGATCAGTTACGTCGCAAGGATGACTGATGCCTCTCTAATGACGTTGCCGGTGCTGTTCGCACCGGCAACACGCGGCGCCCGAGACGTGGCTCGGCCTTCACTCCGCCGGCCTTTTAGTGTTCCCGACACCAAAAGGCACTCCCCACCTCCCTGTGGGTCGCAGGCGCCAAGTACTGTTTATCTTGGAGAGTGGGTACTGCTGCTTACGGGGCGATAGCAAGACCACACAAAAAGCCGGCAAATGCCGGCTTTTTTCATGTGCGGCACGCATGCTGCAATGAATCAGCCCTAAGCTCAGGGTGAAGCGCGATCGCCAGGGAGGTCATATGCGTCTTGCTGTCGTGGGTGCGGCATTTTCCGCCGGAGGCGCCCATCCCGGCTGCCGGCACGGCCCGGAAGCCTTTCGCGAGCGTGAATTCCGGCGCTGGAAAAAGGGCCTGCAGTATCCGGTGTTCTGGCGTGGCATCGTGCGCGAGGCATCGCCGCTGCCCACACATTCCGGCAGCACCATCACCAGCAATAGCCAGCGCCTCATGCGCCAGACCCGGCGCCTGCGCCGTGGCGGCGTCACGCCCGTCATCATCGGCGGCGACCATTCCTGTGCCATCGGCAGTTGGGCCGGCATTGCCGCCGCACAACGCCAGCCCCTGGGCCTGCTCTGGATCGATGCCCATATGGACGCGCACACGCCGGATACTTCGGAAACCCAGCGCGTGCACGGCATGCCGCTGGCCGTGCTGCTGGGTGAAGGCCAAAGCAAGCTGATCCACTTGGCCGGCCTTTGCCCCGTCATCGAAGCGCGCTACTGCTGCATCATCGGCGTGCGCAGCTATGAAAGCGGCGAACCGGAGCGCCTGTCCCGTCTGGGCGTGCGCTTTTACACCATGGAAGAAGTACAGCGGCGCGGCCTGCCGGCCGTGCTGGCCGAAGCCTGGCGCCGGGTAGCTGCGGCTCCCGGCGGCTTTGGTGTCAGCCTGGATCTGGATGTGCTGGAGCCCATGCTGGCCCCCGGTGTCAGCGTGCCGGAGGCACGCGGCCTCAATCCGCGGCTGCTGGCGCGTTATCTGCGCCAGCAGCCGGGAAAGCAGCGTCTGCGCGGCATTGAGGTGGTAGAGCTCAATCCGGCGCGCGACCCGCAAGGGCAAACCCGGCGACTGCTGCCTAAACTCTTGTCATCCCTGCTGCAAAACCGCTGAACCGGCCATGGCCGGCCTGTCTCGTCGCATCACCGCGGCCAGACCCCGCAGAAGTAAGGAGGCATCATGATTTCTCCTGCCCTCACACTGGCTCACTCCGCAGAACCTGACACCAGCCTGGAAGAACGCTACGGCGCCCATAACTACGCCAGCCTGCCCGTGGACCTCGTGCGTGGCGAAGGTGTCTGGCTCTGGGACAAACGCGGCCGCCGCTATCTCGATCTCATGAGCGCGTATTCAGCGGTCAGCCATGGCCACTGCCACCCCCGCCTCGTGGCGGTGGCGCGCGAGCAGATCGGCAAGCTCGCCGTCACCTCGCGGGCCTTCCATTCGGAATGGCTGGGTCACTTTCTCGCCCGTGCCTGCGAACTCACCGGCATGGCCCGCGCCCTGCCCATGAATACCGGCGCCGAGGCGGTGGAAACGGCCATCAAGGCGGCACGCAAATGGGCCGCCGTGGTCCGCGGCATCCCCGATGGCCAGGCCGAAATCCTGGTCATGGAAAACAACTTCCACGGCCGCACCACCACCATCATCGGCTTCTCCAGCAACGAGCATTACCGTGCCGGCTTCGGCCCCGTCACTCCCGGCTTCGGCCGCGTTCCTTTTGGTGATCTGCGCGCCCTGGAGAAAGCCATAGGTCCCTACACCGCCGCCGTGCTGCTCGAGCCCATGCAGGGCGAAGGCGGCATCAATATCCCGCCGCCGGGCTGGCTGGCCGGCGTGGCGGCGCTATGTCGCGAACGCGGCGTGCTCCTGCTGGTGGATGAAATCCAGACCGGCCTCGGCCGCACCGGTGCCCGCCTCGCCTGCGACCATGAAAAGGTGAAGCCGGACGGGCTCATGCTGGGCAAGGCCCTGGGCGGTGGCCTGTTACCGGTTTCGCTTTTCCTCGCGAGCGAAGAACTCATGCAGGTCTTCGGCCCCGGCGACCATGGCTCCACCTTTGGCGGCAATCCGCTGGCCGCCCGTGTGGGGCTGGAAGCCCTGGATGTGCTGGAAGAAGAAAACCTGGCTGAACGCAGCCGCGATCTCGGCGCCTATTTCCTCGAGCAGTTGCGCACGCTGGAACATGCCGCCATACGCGAGGTCCGCGGCGCCGGCCTCTTCATCGGCATGGAGCTGGACCCGGCCTGGAGCAGTGCCGCCCACTTCTGCGAAGCCCTGCTGAAACAGGGCGCCCTCAGCAAGGACACGCGCGAAAACGTGGTACGTCTCACTCCGCCCCTGGTGATCAGCCGTGCTGAAATCGATATCGCCCTGCAGAAAATCCGCGCCGCGCTGGACAGTCTGGAGCCCATGAGCGGAGAGCCTTCCGACCGTTAAGAAACAGGCAATAAAAAAGCGGGCACAAGGCCCGCTTTTTCATTACACCCGAAGGCTCAGACAGAAGCCGGCGGGTTGATACGGATTTCCACACGACGGTTCTGCGAACGGCCATTTTCAGTGGAGTTGTCAGCAATGGGCTGAGACTTGCCATAGCCCACGGCATTGATGCGGCCACCGGCCACGCCACGGCTGATCAGGTACTGGGCCACGGAATTGGCGCGATCCTGAGAGAGCTTGTTGTTGGCGTCGTCACGACCGACATTGTCGGTGTGGCCGGAGATGGTGAGGGAAGTCTTGTTGTATTCCTTCAGCACATCCGCCACGGCATCCAGCACATTGTAGAAATCAGCCTTCACGCTGCTCTGGCCGGTCGGGAAGGTGATATTGCCCGGCATGACGAGGGTGATGGCACCGGTCTGCTTGTCCTTCTGCACGCCCACGCCCACGCCCTGCAGGCGCTCACGCAGCTTCTTTTCCTGGTAGTCCATATAGGCGCCGACACCACCGCCGGTCACGCCACCAATGGCCGCACCCTTGAGGGCGCGCTCTTTGCGTTCTTTGGAGTTATCGCCAGTGGCTGCCCCTGCGGCAGCACCCACGGCGGCACCGATACCGGCGCCCCAGGCGGTCTTGCTGGCCTGCTGCTCGCCTGTATAGGCATTGGTGGTGCAGCCCGACAGGGCACCCAGGGTAACGGCGCCGGCAAGGGCAGTAATGAGGAAGCTACGCATAGTGAATCTCCTTGATGATCAACAGGGCTGTTAAGCCCATAAACGAGCCTCCCTGCCAGTGCGCGATTTGTAACAAAAGCGGCCGGCACGAGAAAGCCTGTATTACGACTGAGCTACAAAATGACGCTTAAAACAGGAACTGCAGGAAGCCGTGCGGGTTCTTGGTAATCGCCACACTCATGATGAAGGCAAAGACGGCCAGCGCCAGAAAGAAGGCCAGGACCTTGGCGCCATAGCCTTTGGCAATGCGGAAAGACAGCACACCAAGAAAGATATAGACGAAGAGCGCCACAATCTTCACCTGCACCCACGCCGGCAGGTGACCCAGCAAAACCACGAGGGTGATGGCCGAGAGCAGGAGCACGGTATCAATGATGTGCGGCACTACCCGCGCAAACTTGCTGGAAAGCAGGCTGGACTCCTGCATCATCCACAGCCCGCGCAGCAGGAAGAAGCCACCACTGGCCAGCACCGCCCCCATATGGACGTGTTTAACAAGCGGATAGAATTCTTGCATGGAAAAGTTCCGTAAATAATGACGGGCACCCTGTGGAATGCCCTGACAAAAGCCGCGCCTTTTTCGCAGAATAAGCCGCCCCGGTCAAACACCGAGACAGGCCTGGTGTCACGTTTTGCAGAAGTCGGCCGCGCAAGTCATCCGGGCAAGCGCCCTGCCACACCGCAGGCCTCATCCGATCTGCTAAGGTAGGCGCCCTGCCTCTCCCCCATCCAGCTGCCCCGGGGTCAGCCATGTTGTTTGAAAAGGTTCCCACGCCCTGTGTCGGCATCTGCTCCACCACCTACGGTGATGTGGTCTGCCGCGGCTGCCGCCGCTATCTGCACGAAGTCATAGACTGGAACCGCTTTTCCGATGCTGAAAAGCGCCTGATCTGGCAGCGTCTCGATGCGCTGCTGGAACAAGTGCTGCCCGGCAGCTTCCGTATTGACGATGCGGCGCTGCTACAGGCGCAGTTGCTGCACTACCGCATTCCTTTCCGCGAAAACGCCTCGCCCTGGACCTGGCTCTACGTCCTGCTGAAGTCCACGGCCAAGCAGATGCAGGGGCGTCCCGAAGAGCTGGGCGAATTCGGCATCACCCGCATAGACCGTAGCCCGCTCACCCTGGCCCAACTGCGCGAAAAGCTGAATGCCGACCTGCACCAGCTGGCCTCGGCCTATTACGAGAAGGATTTCCTGCGCGCCGCCCGTAGCGCAGCAGCTCATCTATGACGTTTCCCCTGTTGTACGCAGCGGAAACACGCTACGCCCGAGGCGCGACTCGGGCTGCGCTCCGCCGCAGGCGCCTAGCCTCCTTTTCTGACAGGAGAGGACTTGGGCCGCGAAGGCTTTTCATGGCACTGCACGCTGAAGAAAGCCCCATGGGACAGACGCCGGGCTTTTGCTATAGTCGCCGCCCGATGCGCCAGTGGTGGAATTGGTAGACACCCTGGATTTAGGTTCCAGTGCCGCAAGGCGTGAAGGTTCAAGTCCTTTCTGGCGCACCATATTTTCCGGTTCATGACATAACCGGACCAGAAAAAGCCCGCACAAAATGCGGGCTTTTTCATTTGCCGACTAAAGCTTTACCATGCCCACCGCCCGGTCCTCAGAGGCCGGCCCTAGCGGCCCAGCCACTGCCTTCCAGCAGCCAGGTCTTTCTCCAAGGACTGACTGGAACTGGCCATGAAAATCGCGAGCCGCCTCGTTGTATCCCTGCCCCTGCTATTGGCAGGGCTCACTGCCTCGGCAGAAGAAACACCCTCTCCCGACAATACCGCCACAGAAAACTCCGCTGCCAGCAATACTGCCGACAGCAATGCCCAAAGCATGCCTACCATCACGGTGACGGCAACACAGGCAGACACTGAAGACAAACCGCTCGGCTTTTTATCGAAAGAGCAGACAACAGGCGCCTTGGGCAATAGAAGCATTCTGGATACACCGTTTTCCATGACGGTGGTGGGCGACAAGGAAATCCTTGAGCGCGGTGCGAAATCCATAGGACAGATTTTCGTCAACGATGCGGCCGTCTCCACGCCCACCCCCTCCATGGCCACAGACTGGTGGGGAACACAGATTCGTGGATTGCCGGTGCGTAATTATTACGTCGACGACATTCCGATAATGTTGTACTGGGGCGGGGACTTACCTCTGGAAGCCGTGGAGAGCGTAACCGCGCTCAAAGGCCTGACGGGCTTCATGTACGGTTTCGGCGAACCGGGTGGCGCACTCAGCTATGTTCTGAAGCGCCCTACCGCCGCCGCCGAGACATCCATCAATCTGGGCTATCGCAATCCGACGCTTTTTTCCGCCCATATCGACTCCAGCCAGAATATCGGTGACGAACTCGCCGTGCGTGCCAATGTCGCCGTGGAACAGGGAGACGCCTATAACGCCAGCAATCTGGATCGCTATCTGGTAGCGCTGGCCATAGACAAGAAATTTGGCAGCTCCGTCACCTGGTTCACCAATGTGATGTATGAAGAAAAAACACTGGAGGCCGAGCCCTTCCTGTTTTATCTCTACGCCTATGATGTGGCTGGCAGCGGCGGCAAATTGCCAAAACCCAGTTATGACTATGACAACTTCAATATCGACAACTCTTCCTACAAAACCGACACCCTGGTTGCCTCCACCGGTGTGGACTGGCAACTCGGTGAGCATTGGGGCCTGAAATACCAGCTGGGCTTCTCGCGCAAGATGCACTATGCAAACAAATCATTTGCAACGCTTCTTGACGAGCAAGGCAACTATGACGGCTCCATGTATGATTTCGGCGACCAGCTGGACAATCTCTTCAATCAACTCATGCTGCGCGGCAGCATCCCCATGGGCAGCATGAGCCACGAAATCACAGCGGGTGCCGGGATGTCACGCGATCGCCAGAAAGCGACCGATGACTTCAACTTCTACAGTGCTTTTACCGGCAATATCTATCAGCCACAGACTTATCTTGCCCCCACGGCAATTGATTACTCCCTGCAGGCAACGCGCTGGGATGTCAGCCAGCAATATGTCTTCGCCAGCGACACCCTGCATTTCAACGAGCAGTGGCAAGCCATTGCCGGACTGCGCTTCACCAAGTACGACACGGAAGATATGGATGATGATGCATCCACCAACTCCGGTTACCAGACCAAGGCCACCACGCCGACTGTGGCCCTGATCTACAAGCCGCAGGAAACAACCAGCATTTATGGCAGCTATGTGCAGGGCCTGGAGCCAGGTACGGTCGTCAGTTCCAGCTTTGTGAATGAAGGCGAAGTGCTGGATGCAACCACCTCCATGCAATACGAAGTGGGCATGAAGCACGAGGCTGGTCGGGCCGCTTACACCGTGGCCCTGTTTCATGTCGAGCGTGCCAACCAGCGTGAAGAAATGCGCAGCACGGGCCGCTATCTCACGCAAGATGGTTTGACAGTTTACGACGGCATTGAGCTAGCCGGCGCCTACCAATTCACGGATGCACTGAATCTTGGATTCAGTGTGGTGTATCTGGATGCCAGCATTGAAGATGTGTCAGCAGGTAGCGAAGACCTGCTCGGCAACACACCGGGCAATGCCTCCGACTGGCAGGCTGTTGCGAATGCTGAATACAGGGTCGCCAGCGTTACCGGCCTCAAGCTGCACGGCAATGTCCGTTACTACGGCGAGACCTATGTTGATGACAGCAACACCCTCAAGGCACCCGATTATGTTCTGGCCAATGCCGGCCTCAGCTATGACCTCAAGCTGGGCAAGCAGGACCTGACCATCAACGGCAACATCAACAATCTTTTCAACAAGAAATATTGGGCGGTCGGTGGCTGGGGCTCCGCCAGCATGGGCGAAGCCATCAATGCCTCACTGGGGCTCAGCATAAAACTCTGACTTTCACCCAGCATAAAAAAGCCCGCATCAAGCGGGCTTTTTCTTTTCTGCTTTCGGCTTGGGCTTTTGCCTGGCACGTGCACGCGCCACCGCACCGTCACCCGCCAATATCCACAAGGCAGCAATATCCTCGATGAGCTGATCACGTGGCATGACGATACGACCATCCAGCCAGTTCAGGATGACCTCCATACTGCCGCCCACCAGCAAGGAGGCCGTCACCGCTGCAATCGGGTCAGTGAGCTTGCCGGCCTTGTGATGCTCGTGACCGAAATCTGACAGTGACTGCGCCAGGCTCTGGATGGCCATATGCCGGTGCGCCAGCGCCTGCGGACTATCCACGATTTCGGTAAACAGTACGCGCGCGCGGCGCTCATCATCGGTGAGATATTCAATAACGATGCGCAGTGCCCGCAGTGCAATCACTTCCGTAGACTGGCCGCTGGCGCTGGCCTCGCCCGCCGCGGCCAAAGCCATTTCCATCAGTTTCGCCGCAATATCATCCACCACGGCGGCAGCCAGCTCATCCAGATTGGCGAAGCTTTCGTAGAAATAACGCTTGTTAAGCTTGGCCTCACGACAGAGGGCATCAATGCTGACCTGACGCCAGCCCTCGCTGGCCATAAGGGCAAAGGCGGTTTCAATCAGCTTTTGCCGACGCCCGCCAACCCTGTCCTCGGCAGAGGCGCCCAGATATGGCCGCACTAAGGCGCCGGATACCGGCTTGGAAGCGGCGGGCAGTTCCTGCTTTTTTTCACGGGAAGACGTAGGCATGGACAAGCTGGATGCATGATGTAAGACCGCTGCATACTACCGGCTCGCCCTGCCCGCCAGAAAGCTTTTCAGCGTGCCGACATGATTGACGGCTCCGGAATGGAAGGTGGCCTGTATCAGCGCCTGATAGAGCGAATCCGGCAGCAGTTTTCGCGCCAGCAGGGTGATATGGGCATCCGCACCAACTACATAACGCAAGCGTCCGGAATGATCATTGGCGGCCACCCAGATGGCCTCGGCCACATCCTCGGCACGCGCTGACAAGGATGCAGCGGCCGTATCGATAGCGTCCAGAATGGGCTTGCTGTAATCGTCGTAAGCCTCAATGCCCGTGGCATTCACGCGATCGGTGGAACGCCCCCAGAACTCCGTGCGTATGGTGCCCGGCTCTATGAGCTTCAGCCGGATATTGAATCGGCCGGCTTCGTAGGAAAGGGAATCGACAAAACCTTCCACCGCCCATTTGCTGGCGTGGTACACGCTGTACAAAGGAAAGATGGAGCGCCCGGCAAAGCTGGCGATATTGATGATGTGGCCGGAAAAATTGGCCCGCATATGCGGCAGGATTTCACGCGTCACATTCATGAGGCCGAAGACATTGGTCTGGAACTGCCTTTCTATCTGCTCCTGACTGAATGTTTCAAAAGGACCGATGAGGCCGTAACCCGCATTATTTATTACGGCGTCAATCTTCCCGAAACGCTCAATGCCAGCCGCCAGAGCTGACCGGATGCTTTCCACATCATGCACGTCCAGCGCCGGGCAAATGACATTCGCCAAGGCTGTGAGCTCACTCTCTTTTCCGGGAGAACGCATGCTGGCTACTACATTCCAGCCCTCATGCTGGAATTTCAGGGCCGTCGCCCGCCCTATGCCGCTGGAGGAGCCGGTGATAAAAACCGTCTTTTTCATATTCTGGTCTCGCACACAGGCTGCGTGCATGGCAGACAGGAATTCGACGGGCTCCGGCTTTCATTCGGAAAAACGGAGCCCGTCACTTCAAGAGCTGAGATTCAGACCCTGCAGCTCAGGCTCTGGAGTTGTAAGCGCGACGCTTTTCATTGTCGGTCATCACACGGCGCTGGGCGCCGAGGGCTCGTTTTACAAAGCCGGCCAGCTTTTCTGGCAAGGCTTCTTCCACCAGACCTATCGGCTTCACCCAGCGCGGCAGAGTCACTTCACCGCGGCCATGCCGGCAGGACTCCACAATCGCCAGAGCCACATCCTCAGGATCAATGGTGGGAGCACCGCGCGTGTCTATTCCCTCGGTGAGCTCGGTGCGCACCACGGAAGGAAAAACACAGGTGATGGTGATCTTGCTGTCGACAATTTCTGCGCGTACCGCACGCGACATGCCCGCCACCGCGAACTTGGTACCGGTATAAACCGCTGCTCCCGGCACCGTCATCTTTCCGGCCATGGAAGAAAGATTCACGATGTGGCCAATATTCCGCTCCAGCATGCCGGGCAATACCAGACGCATGCCCGTCACCACCCCACTGAAGTTGATGGCGATTTCACGCTGCTGACCCATCATGTCCTGGGTATGAAACTCACCCGTGCGCATGATGCCGGCATTATTCACCAACAGGCTGATGGGGCCATCGGCTTCAGCTGCTTTGAGAAAAGCACGAAAGGAATCGGCATCACAAACATCGAGGTGCGCGGCCTTCAGCTTTCCACCCGATTCTGCAGCCGCCCTCTCGACCAGCGCCTGATCAATATCACCTATCCAGACAATAGCGCCGCGCTCCGCCAGCGCTTTGGCGGTTGCCAGACCGATACCCCGCCCTCCGCCCGTCACACAGGCAACGGCTCCACGCAGATTGATAGCCATGTCTCAGCTACCTGCCGGCTGACGCAGAGCAAAATAACCGACGACACGCCAGTTTCCATCTTCACAACGCAAAGCCCGACCCAGATAAACATTGGGCGTGATTTCCGTCAGTTCATCACGTGTCCGCGGCAGCACGAGCGGATTCTTGTAATTCGGGTTGTCGTAAGCAATGGAGCGGACTTTCTGCTCGGGTGAGAGCGGAGACACATCGATCTTGTGATCAAAATGAAAGCCGATGAGTTCTCCACCCACTTTTTCGAAACGATAGGCCGGCATGGTCAGCAGCATGGGAATACGCGCCGACGTGGTCAGGCGGTTATAACCAGTGCCAGTCTTGGGATCGAAAGTCTTGCCAGTCCAGCCTATGCCTCCCAACAGACGACCCACGCGCACCAAGCGATCAACACCATCCAGCCAGAGTGCGCCGTACAAGCCGAGCACCGCACCTTCACAATCACCACGAGGCAATTTGTCACCCGGTGTCGTGCCCTGTGCAAACAGCCAGCCCAGATCATGATGGGTTTCCAGCTTCTCGAAGCTGCGTAGCCAGCGCCAGGTTTCTTCTCGTGCCAGATCCGGATTCTTGCTGGCCAGCTCGCGTAACCAGGCCAATCTCTGCACATTGCCTTGCCAGGGTGCCAAACCCGCGTCGGTCCTTGTTGTTGCACTTGCCAATGCTGCACTGCTCATTGCTGATCGCTCCTGTTGTCGCATCCCGCCAAATTGGTACGATGTCGTACCAACTATGTACCAGCATGGAAGCAGACGGTCAAGACAGCCTGTCGCGCTCAGGAGTCGCAGCACCTTGTTCCGCAGCCAGGCCCTGACACCAGAAACAAAAAAGCCCGCTCAAGGCGGGCTTTTTTTATTGCTTAAAGACTCAGTACACATCACGACGATAACGGCCGTCTTCCGCCATCTGCTCCAGCAGCTCCTCACCCAGCACATCTTTCAACACGGCTGCCACAGCAGGGGCCATGCCAGCCAGGCTGCCGCAGACATAAATGGCCGCACCCGCATCCACCCAGGCCCGCAACTCATGCGCTGCTTCGCGCAAGCGGTCCTGCACATAGATGCGCTGCTCCTGGTCACGGGAAAAGGCAAGATCAAGACGCTGCAAGACACCACTGCGCTGCCAGTCCTGCAGTTGCTCACGGAAATGGAAATCGTATTCGGCATTGCGTTCGCCGAAGAGCAACCAGTTTCGCGTCTGCCCTTTCAGCTCCCGTGCACGGATATGCGCCCGCAGGCCGGCAATGCCGGTGCCATTGCCGATCAGGATCAGTGGCCTGTCATCGACAGGGCCGTGGAAGCTGCGGTTTTCGCGTATACGCAAGGCAATTTCTCCACCCACTGGCGCATGCTCGGTGAGCCAGCCTGAGCCTACGCCGAGTTTTCCATCAGGCTGACGCATCTGGCGCAGGATGAGCTCGATACGGCCATCGGCCGGCACCGAAGCAATGGAGTATTCGCGATGCGGCAAGAGCTTGAGATCAAGCAGCGCCTGCAGCCCACCTTCATGCAAAGCCTGCTGTGAAACAGCATCATGCGGCAGCGCACGCGCCGCCATGGCCTCATGCAGGCTGCAGACCTGGCCATCGTCTATCACCATGGTGTGACCTTCCTGCCCCAGCACCAGCAGGAAGGACTCGATATCCGACAGCGAATTACGCGGTCCGATCTCCACGATATCTCCAGCCTGCCACTGCGCCTCACCGTCTACCGGCGCAAAAGCAACAAAAAATACCGGCGCGCCCGCACTGCCGGGATTGAGACAGACGCGCTCATCAAGCCGCCAGCGACCGTAATCCGGCTTGCTCCAGTCCGCCATTTCGGTATGTCCGGTGATCACGGAAAGATGATGCTGCCAGTGGCGCAAGGTGGCGGCATCGCCGTTATCCACTTCCACCATGTCGAAATGTGCTTCTGCGCCACTGTGCTGCAACCAGTTGTCAAGCTGGTGACCGAAAGCACAGTAATGCGAATAGCTGCGATCCCCCAGCGCCAGCATGCCGTAACGCAACCCGGACAAATCCTGGGCCGATTCGCGCAGGCGGCGGGCAAAACCCAGCGCTGCATCCGGTGCATCGCCTTCGCCTGTAGTGCTCACGGCAAACAGCGCGTTTTCCGTTTCCTGCAAAACCGTTTCATTGACTTGTGACAAGGGCAGCAAGCGCACCGGCAAGCCCACACCCTGCAAGGTTTCAGCGGTTTGCCAGGCCAGCTTTTCGGCAAAACCGGTCTGGCTGGCCCAGGCCACCAGCCAGGGGCGGCCCGTGCCTTGTGCTGCCATGGCAGCCATTTTTTCTTCTGCAAGTTTCTGGCGACGGCGACGTATCAGGAAAATACCGGCACACAAGGCGAGCCACAGCAGGGTTGCCACAAGGGCAAAGCTTGTGCGTGAGGCCGACGGGGCCGGCATCTGCAGCAGGCCTTCATGCAAGCGCCCCATGAGAATGGCGACACACAGCAAAAGCAGCAGCACGGCAACATTGCCCACCACAGCGAAAGAAGGGGTGCGGTTTTTCATGCGCAACGCAACTCCAGCATTGATCTATTCCAGCAGCGCGGCAAAGGCCGGCGTCATGGTTTCTACAAAACCGCCCTCACGGCGCTCGACAAACAAGGCCGCCAGTTCATGCCTTTCAGCCCAGGCCATGCCCTCCTGCACACCCAGTACCATGAGCACGGTGGCTTCGGCATCGGCCTGCATACAGCTTTCGTGCAGCACCGTGACTGATGCCAGAGGGTGCGTCACAGGATGGCCGCTACGCGGGTCCAGGGTGTGGGCAAAGCGCTGCTCTCCCTGCATGAAGAAACGGCGGTAATCCCCGGAAGTGGCAACAGACAGATTGTGCAGAGCCACAACTGTCTCCACGCCCTCGGCATTCTCCTTGACCGGCTCCAGCATCACCCACCAGG
Source organism: Pedobacter sp. (assembly GCA_031119295.1). GTDB lineage: Bacteria > Pseudomonadota > Gammaproteobacteria > Pseudomonadales > Moraxellaceae > UBA2031. The sequence goes on from JAVHYE010000065.1 coordinate 16,207, forward strand.
GATGGCCATCGGGACGTATGCCACTGCCGCGCAACTCGCCGCCAATTTCCACCAGATGATTAGGAAAGCCCTGGTCCTGCAAATACGCCGAGACCTTGTCGACAGCAAAACCCTTAGCCACACCGGAAAAATCCACATAGGCGCCACCAGGCTGCAAGGCGCGCAGATTTTCCTCATCCAGTTGCAGACGCTGCCAGCCGCAACGTGCCGATACTTCGGCCAGTGCCGCTGCTTCCGGCACTACATCACGACGACCGTCAGGACCGAAACCCCAGAGATTCACCAGCGGCCCCACCGTAGGATCAAACGCGCCTTCACTTTGCGCCGCCAGCGCCAGCGAATAATCCAGCACGGTGAAAAAATCGGCCGGCAATTCATGCCAGCTGCCCGCTGCCGCCTGATTGAAACGGCTGATGGCGGAGTCTTTTTCCCAGGTGCTCATTTCCGCAATCACACTGGCGAGCTGTCTCTCCACGCCCATACGCAGCATATCGGGCATGAGACCACGCGGGCCGGCCATGCGCACCGACCAGGTCGTGCCCATGGTGTCGCCCTGCAAGTGATAGAGCTCGGCTCCTGCCGGAGGGGGCGTGTCATCCAGGTCCAGCGGAATCAGTACGCGGCGTTCAGGCATCTCATTCCCGTCAGCAATTCACGATGAATAAAAGCGGCACAGGGATGTGCCGGTCGCCAGTCCATCACAAGGTGAGAGACTGGGCGATAGCCGCAAAAATCAGGATGGTTTTTACGGCGTACAACAATGAAAAAACCCGCCGCCGTTACCGGCAGCGGGTGTGTGCAAGGCACAACAGAAACACTTACTGCGGCAGCACTTCGAACACGGCGGTGTAACGGCCCACACGCTTGGTCGCGGGCTTAGGCGCCTTGGTGTCTTCGTATTCGGCTTCCAGATAATACTGGCCAGCCGCCGGCCACTTGATGCTGACCTTGCCGTCCTTGTCCGTGGTGTATTCCACCGATTCTTCGGCATTGCGATAGCGGCGCTCACCCTGCGTCACTTCGATCTTGGTGCCGGCCGCCGGCTTGCCATCGATGATGAACTGGAAAGTGGCGGCTTCACCGGAGAAAAGATCATTGGGATGCGTCACCGGCACCAGTTCCAGGCCGACATTCGTGGGCTTGAATACGGTAGTCGTGGGCTTGCCCGAGGTGACGAAAGTTTCAAAACGGCGCGAGGACTGAGTGACTTCCAGCTTGTCGGCCTTCTTGGGCACTTCCTTCTCGAAGCCTTCCGGCGTCGGCTGTGTGCCGCGCGGTGGCCACATCTTGCGCTGACCGTTTTCTTCCCAGCGTGCATTGAGACCGCTGGAGGCGGTGTAAAGCTTCCAGGTGCCCTTCTGCGTCAGCGGTACATCGAAGACGCTGCGATAACGCAGCTTGGCGACATTGGCCGGCGCACTCTCCGTGCCATCAGGGGCCTGAATCTTGAGCGCCTCCACATTCATGGCATTGTGATCAGCAATGAACAGATCATTGGAAGTGCCGGCATCAAACGAGGCCACTGGATTTTCACCGGAGAACACGGTGGCCACAGGCAGTATCCAGCCACGGTGGGCTTCAGCAACAACGGGCAGGGTCAGGGCCAGCGCGAGGGTCAGGCTCTTGAAAACAGGCTTCATGAAACTCTCCTTTTTCTGAAATTCGTTGACGTTTTTTAAGGCTTGAGTTGTACAGAAACCGCGCCCAGCTCGCTGGAGCCCTTGGCGCTCAGGGTTTCAGCCTTCTTGGGCGGCCAGGTAAAGGGCACGCTCACCAGCTCGCGACCACCCACTTCACGTGCGGCCTCGATCTGCAGCTTGTAATTGCCGGCGGGCAGCTTGCCCAGCGGCGACTTGCCGTCGCTGAAGCTCAGGGTTTCCTCGCCCGGCGCACGGGTGGCACCGCTGACACCGTCGATGGGCATGGCCAGATCATTGCCACCACGACGCCACCACTGGCGCATGTCCTTCAGCCATTTCACGCCTTCGTTGTTCTTCATCTTGATGTCGTACCAGACCGCCAGCTGGGCAGCGACACTGTTGTCTTCGCGCTCGACCCACACCGCCACATAGGGCTTGTGGTATTCGGCCACGTTCAGCTTGGGCACCTCGACCTTGATATCGAGATCAGCGGCCAGCGCCGGGGCGGCCACCAGACCACTCAGGGCCGCAGGTACGAAAGTCACGGAAAAGCTACGCATCATCATTCCCCATCAATGGATAAACAGAAGTGCCAGCAGCAAGGGCAGCAGCACACCCAGTGCAACCACCGGCCAGGTAGCAGGCCGGCTGCCGCCATGCAGTTGCAGAAGAAACAAACCTGTAAACGCAAAAACAAAACAGGCCACGGCGAAAATATCGAGGAACCAGCTCCAGGCCGGACCGGTATTGCGGCCCTTGTGCAGATCGTTGAAATAGGAAATCCAGCCCCTATCGGATTTTTCGTATTCCACGGCGCCGGAGGCGGTATCAATGCTGAGCCAGGCATCGCCACCCGGACGCGGCAAGGCCACATACAC
>JAVHYE010000204.1 GCA_031119295.1 Pedobacter sp.
TCCAGAAAGTTCATGACGGAGGTCGGCGTATAGCGGAATTTCTCACAGGAGCGGCGCGTGGTCTCAATATCTTTGCCCTTGAGCTCCGGATGCTTTTCCAGCGTGGCTTTCGAATAGCGCTTCATGAATGGGAAGTCGAGTGCATAAACACCGGCGCCCAGGAAGGGAATCCAGATCAGCTCCTGCTTGAGGAAGTATTTGAGAAAAGGAATGCGGCCGTTGAAGACATAGAACAGCACCACGATGTCCACCCAGCTCTGGTGGTTGGCGATCACGAAATACCAGTTCTTGCGGCTCAGGCCTTCCGGCAGCTGTATATCCCATTCAATACGTGGCAGCAGACGCAGCAGCACATGATTATTGATATGCCCCCAGGTAGTGGCATAGCCGACCAGCAAGGCGGTAAGCGCGGCGCGCAGACCATGCGTGGGCATGAGAAAACGCAGCGGCATGCAGATGATGATGAGCGTGGCGAAAAACGCTGTGTTGAGGATGATGCCGGTGGCAATGAAAAGGGCGATCAGCGGGGCGGGAAGAAAGGAAAGCATCTTGTTCTCTGCCGGCGGGAAAGCTTCCCGCCGTGTTCTTAGTGTTGCAATCCCTGCCGGTATTCACCCGGGGTGAGACCTGTCCATTTCTTGAAGGCGCGATGGAAGGTGCTGGGTTCGGAAAAACCCATGAGGTGGGCGATTTCGGCAATGCCGAGTTGCGGACGGCTCAGGTAGTAAATGGCCGCATCACGGCGCACCTGGTCCTTGATGCCCTGATAGGAGCTGTTTTCTTCCTTGAGACGGCGGCGCAGCGTTTGTGGCGTAAGGCCCAGTTCTTCGGCCACTTCCTCGAATTCCGGAAATTCCCGCGTGAAATCCTGGCCCAGCATGGCGCGTATCTGTGCGGTGAGCAGCTGCGCATTGGTAGGCGGTGCAAACAGGCTGTTGGGCGTTTCGCGCAGGAAGGCCTTGAGGCTGGCCTCGTTCTGCATTAGCGGATAATTGAGATAGGCCGAGCTGAACACCAGGCTGTTGCGCGGCTGGTTAAAACGCAGCGGGCAATGGAAGAGCATGTGGTAATCCTCCACATGCGCCGGCGGTGCATAAGCAAAAGTGGCTTCAATCAGCGGAATGCGCTGGTCGATAAGCCAGCTGGAAAGGCGGTGGACAATCGTCATCATGGATTCGGTGCAGATATGCATGGGGTCCATGTCTGGCTCATCCCAGCGTATCGATACTTCCACGCGGTCTTCATGATGACGCAGGCGGAAATGCACATCGTTGCCGAAGATTTCGTAAAAGCGCAGACCGCGGCGCAGGGCACTGCGCAGCGTGGGCAGATGGATGATGGAATGACACATCAGCGCAAAGCTGCCGAAGGGCGTACGGCGGCGGCCGCCGAGCAGGAAGAATTCGTCGTTGACGAGACGCATCAGCCCCAGGGTGATGGCGCTGTATTGCTGTGTGCTGATGCGGCGCTCGGGCTGCTCAAGATCGGCCAAGGCAACGCCGGCCGATTCCAGCAGCGGCGCAAAACGGGCTGGCTCCAGTCCGCTCAGGCGTATGGCCTCGGTTACGTAATGCAGTGCTACACCCGGAGTCGCGGACATCTTGAAGAAATTTCCTGTCTGACCAATCACTTGCCAAGCGCAATGGTCCTGCATGGTAGCCAATGCCTTCCTTGGCCCGCAATCATTGACTGGTCTGTCCAATCACTTTTTTTGGCCTGGTCTTTCCTTGTACCAGCCGGTTCTGTCTTTTCGGGTCAGGCCGGGCCTCGGCCAAGAGGCTGGCCTGACCGTCTTGCCTGTTAATCGACCTGCTTGATCCCGGCCAAACGGCGGGCATACCACTTCTTTTGTTCCACATTCATCTGGCGCGCGATCTGTATGCGCTGTGCCTGCGGGCTGCCGGCACCATGCATGGACTCGGTGAGATAGCCCACGGCATTGCGGCCCAGGGTCATGTTCTCAATCAGGCGCAGCATGCGCACACGGGTTTCCGTGGGGATGTCGGTCTTGCCCTTGAGGTATTTCTCCAGGATGGGGCCCACTTCCTCATGATTGAAATCCTGCTCGGAGGGCAGGGTGACCATGATGCCGCCGGCAATGTCCTGGGCCAGTCGCGCAATCTCGTAGGGGAAGCGCGTGACATTGTGCTTGCAGACATTGGAGAGCATGGAGTCGTTCATGAAGATGCCGGAAGGCAGCTTCTGCGCCGCATAAGACGAAGCAATACCCGAGGAATAAATCGTCTCGTTGAGATGCGTCATCTCGACCAGCTTGTCCTTGATATGCGAGACGGTTTCCACGCCGTTGTATTCAGCAACAGCGGCGGCCGCACCCACCATCACATCACCGAGACCAGTTTTGCAGACGTAGGAAGCGCGGTGATAGGCCGTGAAGCGCGCCACCATTTCCTGGGCGAATTCGTATTCGCCATCCATGAACACATGCTCATAGGGAATGAAGACATGGTCGAAAACGGTGAGGGTTTCCTGGCCGCCGAATTCGGCATTGCCCACATCGATGCTGCCGCCTTCCAGTGCGCGCGTATCGCAGCTCTGGCGGCCGTAGATATAGGTGATGCCTTCGGCGTCCACGGGCACAGCGCCCACCACGGCCCAGTCTTTATCCTTTTCGCCCAGATTCATCGTGGGCATCACGAAAATCCAGTGCGAGTTCAGGCCGCCGGTCATATGCGCTTTCGCGCCAGTGACGAACAGACCTTTCTCATTGCGGCCGGTGATGTGCAGGAACAGATCCGGATCGCTCTGCTCATGCGGACGCTTGCTGCGATCGCCTTTCGGGTCGGTCATGCCGGCGCCGATGATGATGTTGTTTTCCTGCGCCTTCTTCAAAAAATCGATATAGCGCGCGTGATAGGGCGTGCCGTGTTTCTGGTCGATGTCATAGGTGATGGAGTGCATCACGCTGATGGTGTCCAGCCCCGCGCAACGCTGGAAGCAGGTGCCGGTAAGCTGGCCCATGCGGCGCTGCATCTTGTTCTTTTTCACCAGGTCTTCCGGCGATTCCACGATATGCAGGAAGCGGTTGACCGTGGCATTGATCAGCGGCGAGTGCGCCGTGGCCAGCTCCGGGTCCTCGATGGCGAGGTCGTAAGTCTGGCGCAGGGCATTCATGGAAGGGCGAATCAGCGGATTGTCCACCGGATTCGGTTCTTCCTTGCCGAAAAGGAAAAGCTTGAGCGGGCGGCCACGCAGCGAATTCAGGTAATCCTCGCCGGTCTTGATGGGCTTGAAGCGGGCCCAGCGTTCAGCGGCGGTTTCCAGTTTGCGCAGTGGAGTTTTCGGAGTATTGCTGGCGTTCATGCGGGCCTCCCGTTTTTTTATTCTGTTGTGTGCTCATCCCTGTCATTCCCGCGAAAGCGGGAATCCAGTGACTTTTTTTGACGCTATCTTTGAATCTGGAAAAGTCACTGGGCCCCCGCCTGCGCGGGGGCGACAGTTTTCTTTTCCAGCTTTCTTACTTGTTAGCCACAGCACCAGCCGCAAAAAGCTTTTCGATATCAGCAGCGCTGAAACCGAAATCACGCAGCACGGCTTCACTGTCCTGGCCCATGGGCGTCATGGGTGTGGGAGCAGTGGTTTCAGAGCGCGAGAAACGCGGAGCCGGAGCGGGCTGCAGCTGGCCACCCACTTCAATGAAGGTATTGCGCGCCTTCATATGCGGGTGCTGCGGCGCTTCGTCCAGATTCAGCACGGGGGCGAAGCAGGCATCGGTGCCGTCGAGCAGGGCACACCATTCATCACGGGTCTTC
>JAVHYE010000205.1 GCA_031119295.1 Pedobacter sp.
GTGTAGGAGGGCGGCGGGCGTTGCAGCTCTCTGGTATCGATTGTGAGTGCTTGCTTACTCTCGAGGGCTAGCTGCAGCATGGCCAGACGGTGATGGTTGGCAGTGGCATCCTGCTTGAGCGGGGAGCGGGCGGCGGGCAGGAAACGTATGCCGGCAAAGGGCAGGCGGGCTGCCAGTTCTTCAGCCGTGGCCACATGCCCCAGATGCACGGGATCGAAGGAGCCGCCGTAAAGGCCTATGAGCGCGGGGGTGGAGGGCATGGTCCGTCACACAGCTTGGGTGTTGCCATCATAAGGCAGGGCCTGTTTTCTGCGCTTTCAGGCGCAATAAAAAAGGCGGCCTGAGAGCCGCCTTTTTTCGTTTGCAGACTTACTGGCGGATATGTCCGTCGCCCAGCACCACCCATTTTTGCGAGGTGAGGCCTTCCAGGCCGACAGGACCACGGGCGTGGATCTTGTTCGTGGAAATGCCGACTTCGGCGCCCAGGCCGTATTCGAAGCCGTCGGCGAAGCGGGTGGAGGCATTCACCATCACCGAGCTGGAGTCCACTTCATTGAGGAAGCGGCGTGAGCGCGTGACGTTTTCCGTGATGATGGCATCAGTGTGATGCGAGCCGTATTTGTTGATGTGATTGATGGCTTCGTCCAGGCCGTCAATCACCTTGATGGCCAGCACGGGGGCGAGATATTCCTCGTACCAATCCTGTTCGGTGGCCGGCAGGGCTTCGATAATGGCGCGGGTTTTTTCGCAGCCACGCAGCTCCACGCCTTTTTCGCGATACAGCGGTGCCAGTGTTTTCAGTGCCGTTTCAGCAATAGATGCATCCACCAGCAGGGTTTCCATGGTGTTGCAGGTGCCGTAGCGGTGCGTCTTGGCATTGATGGCCACAGGCACGGCCTTGTTCATGTCGGCATCGCGGTCGATGAAGACGTGGCAGTTGCCGTCGAGGTGATAAATCACGGGCACACGGGCTTCTGTACTGATGCGTTCGATGAGCCCTTTGCCGCCACGTGGCACGATGACGTCCACGAACTCAGGCATGGTGATGAGGGCAGAAACGGCAGCACGATCCGTGGTTTCCACCACTTGCACGGCTTCGCGCGGCAGGCCGGCTTTGGCGAGACCGGCTTGCACGCAAACAGCGATGGCCTTGTTGGAGTGAATGGCTTCGGAGCCACCACGCAGGATGGTGGCATTGCCGGATTTCAGGCAGAGCGATGCAGCTTCCAGTGTCACGTTGGGACGCGACTCGTAAATGATGCCGATGACGCCCAGCGGCACGCGCATCTTGCCGACCTGGATGCCGGTGGGGCGATAGACGAGATCGGTGATGGCGCCAACCGGATCGGCCAGATCAATCACCTGACGCAGGCCTTCCAGCATACCGGCGAAAGTTTTTTCGCCGATGGTGAGGCGGTCCAGCATGGCGGCATCAAGGCCATTGGCCTTGCCGGCTTCAACGTCTTTGGCATTGGCAGCGAGGATGTCGGCCTTGGCTTCCACCAGCGCATCGTGAATGGCGATGAGCGCCGCATTCTTTTCCCGCGTGCTGGCACGTGCCGTGGCGCGCGAAGCGGCACGGGCAGCGCGACCCAGGGTCTGCATATAGGCGGAAACATCAATGGGGCTGTTCACGGCGGCACTCTCAATAGTCGGACGGCAATCAGGTCACAAGACCAGATGGGGGCTGCCTGCAGTATTTACAGGCGGCCGCCTCAAGGGGCCGACAGTATAACGCCATCCTTTCCTGAATTGCCCGGCCGGAGCGGCCTGTGTACGTCTGCCTAGACCGCCCAGCGTCGGTGGAAGGGCAGGACATTGCTTTCCCGTTCCGGCAGTGGCGGCTGTTCCGGCTGGGCCAGCACGCGGTTGAGTACGCGGGCTTCCAGTGCGGCCAAGCCGGCCTGGCCTACATGGCGTGGCCGCGGGCTGTCTATGGGCAGGTCCAGGCCGATCTGGCCGTCTTCGATCAGCAAAATGCGGTCGGCTACATGCACGGCCTCGCTCACGTCATGCGTGACCAGCAACACAGTGAAGCCGTGTTCCTGCCAGAGCTGCTCGATGAGGCGCTGCATTTCCAGCCGTGTCAGTGCATCCAGTGCCCCCAGCGGCTCGTCCAGCAGCAGCAAACGAGGTTTGTGTACAAGGGCGCGAGCCAAAGCTACGCGCTGTTTTTGTCCGCCGGAAAGTGCGGCTGGCCATTCATTGGCGCGATCGGCGAGGCCCACGGCTGCCAGTGCTTTTTGTGCTTCCGGTCGCCAGTTGCCCTTGAGGCCGAGACCGACATTGCCGATCACGGTTTTCCAAGGCAGCAGGCGTGACTCCTGGAACATGAGACGTATATCGTCGCGTGCGAGGCTCAGGGCATTGCCCTCGGCGCGCAGCTGGCCGGCATTTGGCTTGTCCAGTCCGGCGAGCAGACGCAGCAGGGTGCTTTTGCCGCAGCCACTGCGGCCGACCAAGGCGACGAATTGTCCTGCAGGAATTTCCAGTGAAATTCCATTCAGGACCTGACGCGTGCCGAAGTGGCGGTTGATACCATCCAGCTGCAGATTAAGTCCGCGTGCAGTGGCGGTAGTGGCGTTGATGTTTTCAGAAGCGCTCATGCGGTTTCTCCTCGTACCGGCTGATAGGCCGGGTGCCAGCGCAGCCACACGCGCTCAAGGCCGCGTGCAGCCAGGTCGGCCACCTTGCCGAGCACGGCATAAAGCAGGATGGCGACGACCACGATATCGGTTTGCAGGAATTCACGGGCATCCATGGCGAGATATCCGATGCCGGAACTGGCGGAAATCGTTTCGGCCACGATCAGCGTCAGCCACATCACGCCCAGCGCAAAACGCACACCGACGAGAATGGAAGGCAGTGCGCCGGGCAGGATGACTTGCCAGAACAGCGAGAAGCCGGAGAGGCCATAGCTGCGCGCCGCTTCCACCAGTTGCGGATCAAGATTGCGTATGCCGTGATAGGTGTTGATGTAGATGGGAAATACGGTGCCGAAGGCGACCAGGAAAATTTTTGCGGACTCGTCGATGCCGAACCAGAGGATCACCAGCGGAATCAGGGCGAGATGCGGAATATTGCGCACCATCTGTACCGAGCTGTCGAGCAGTCGGTCACCCCATTTGGAAAGACCGGTAATGAAACCCAGCGCCAGGCCTATGCCACCGCCGATGGCAAAACCGGTGAGGGCGCGTTTGCCGCTGACCAGAAGATGCGCCCAGAGTTCGCCGTTTTGCACCAGTGTCCAGAAAGCAGAGAGCACCGCGGTAGGTGCAGGCAAAATGCGCGAAGCCATGAAGCCGGAGACGGCCGCCAGCTGCCAGAGCAGGAGCAAGCCTACCGGCAGCAGCCAGGGCGCGATGCGTATGAGTGCGTTTTTCAGAAAATGTTTCATGAAGTTCTCGGAATGATCACGCCGGCTTTTCAGCCAGCGTCATGAATAAACGCCAGGTGTTGGCAGCTGCCCGGTGAGCAGCCAGCGACCGAGATCGCGCAACTTGTAGTCCACGGGATCATGCAGGGTGTGGGTGCGCACATTGCGCCAGAAGCGATCGTTGCCGTACTGCGAGAGCGTGGCACCGGCACCTATGGTTTCAAAAATGCGTGAAGTGATTTCCAGCGCAGAGCGTGTAGCGCTGGCCTTGGCGGTGAAAACAGCCAGTGCGGCTTCACCACGTTCAGCGGCTGTCAGTGCATCTTCTTTTTCCCAGGCTGCCTGCAAAACCAACGCTGCTTTATCGGCGAGGGCGATGGAGCCTTGCAGGGC
>JAVHYE010000066.1 GCA_031119295.1 Pedobacter sp.
TGTGTGCAGTTTGTCAATTAGTGCATTGGCTTTTTCTTTATTTATGGGCTGGACTCGCATTGAGTAGCTAATGTGATTTTTGTGGTGCTCTGCCAGATTTTTCCATTCTGTATCAGTTAGTCCGCCCGAAGCTTGGTTTGGGGTTCTGATTTTTTCCATGATTGCATCCGGCTAATTTTTCTTGGAATTAAAAGACTTGCAGTATGGAGCCTATCTTTATTCTTGTTAATGCGTAGTTTCCACAATAGAAATGATGCGGGGCTATTTACGAGTTATCAAACCCAATCCCCCTCAAAAACCCCGCCATCTCTTTCAAATACTTCCCCTGATCCAGATGAATCAGATGATTCCCCGGAAACCAGTGCAGCCCCGGTCTGTCCCAGTGATCCCATAGCAAGCGTGAATGCTTGGGCGAAGCAAAGCGGTCGCCAGCTCCGGCCACAATCATCAAGCGCTCTTTGGGGATTTTCGGAGTGTAAGTGAGCGGACAACTCACGGCGCTGGCGTGACGCATGCTGCGTATATCCTGCCCGCCCAGGCGCAGCATGGTGCGCATGATCACGCTGGAGGGATTCCACTCCAGCATGAGGTCGGGAATGCTGGCCAGCGGCACATTGGGCACGGCGAAGGCGAGACGGTCTTCCGTGGCGGCGAGCAACGCAGACGTAAATCCGCCCAGTGAAATTCCTGTCACACCAAAACCCGGCGCGCCTTGCTCCTCCAGATAATCCAGAGAAAGCCGGAAATCGTGCACGGCGTGCGCGATGGTTTCGTTCAGATGCGCAATGCCGTGGCTGAAATAGCCGTGGCCGGAAAAAGGCGAGCTGGCTTCCTGACGGCGACCATGGAAGGGCAGGGTGTAGAGCAGTACGTCGTAGCCTTGTTTGTAGAACCAGGGCAGGGCGAGGAAGCGGCTGTTGATCCAGTAGGGATCGGCCACGAAGCCGTGGATGACGCAGATGGTGGGGCGGGCGGGGCCGTCGTGACGCCAGTGCTCGGCCCAGGCCAGGCGGTTGCGGCGGAAGCGGGCGTAATCCTCCCGGACGGCGGGGTTCACGGCGCGGAAGTTGCTCTCGAATGAGAGGACCTCCACGCGGCCATCCTTGGGGCGGTAATCCAGCAGGCCGGGCGGGCGGCGGCGTACCTGTACCTTGTGCTGGGGCCGGGCGAAGAGGGCCTGCGGGTCGCGGCGCTCGGCCAGCTCTTTATAGAAGGGCCAGAGTTCGTGGTCGCGCTTGAGGCCGGTGGCCATGCCGGGCAGGGCGAAGCCGGTGGCCATGGTGGCCAGCGCGGTGCGCATGGCGACATCAAGCAGAGCGGTGCTGTCCACCATGAGCTGGGCCTTGAGGTCCAGGTAGAAGTCGTCCGGGAATTTGTGGAAGGCCGGGTCCAGGTTGTTCCACCAGGGCTGTTCGGGCATGAGGCGGCGGGAGTGGCCGTAGGTTTCATTGGCAACGCGGGAGACGGTACTGGCAATGGCTTCCATCAAACGGGCTCTGGTGACTGGCAAGTCCCCGGACGATACCCAGCGGAACTACAGTGCCGCAAGCCGTTTGCCGGGGATGACGAATACCTCACATTCGGCGGGGATGAACTGTACAAACTCCTGCCCGGGCGGCTTGGGCCGGCCCCGGTCAGCGGTTAGCATAGGCGCTCATTTTCAGGGCCCCGTTTTGGGGCGGCCTGCAGGCCTGAGTCCGGCCCGACCTGGGCAGATGGCAGATGGCAAATAAAGGATACGGCGCATGAGTTATCAGGTTCTGGCCCGCAAGTACCGGCCCCGCAGCTTTCGCGAGCTGATCGGGCAGGAGCATGTGGCGCGCGCGCTCATCAATGCGCTGGACCAGGACCGTCTGCATCATGCCTACCTCTTTACCGGCACGCGCGGGGTGGGCAAGACCACCATCGCCCGCATCCTGGCCAAATGCCTGAATTGCGAAACCGGTGTGAGCTCCGAGCCTTGCGGCGTGTGCTCCACCTGTCGCGAAGTGGATGAAGGCCGCTTTGTTGATCTCATCGAAGTGGACGCTGCCTCGCGCACCAAGGTCGAGGACACGCGTGAGCTGCTGGACAATGTGCAGTACGCGCCCACAAGAGGCCGCTACAAGGTCTACCTCATCGACGAAGTGCATATGCTCTCCGGCCACTCTTTCAATGCGCTGCTGAAAACGCTGGAAGAGCCGCCCCCCCATGTGAAATTCCTGCTGGCCACCACCGATCCGCAAAAACTGCCCGTGACGATTCTGTCGCGCTGCCTGCAGTTTGCGCTCAAGGCCATGTCGCCTGAGCGTGTGGTGGAGCATTTGAGCGCCGTGCTGCAAAAGGAAATGGTGAGCTTTGACGAGGGCGCGCTCTGGGAGCTGGGCCGCGCCGCCAATGGTTCCATGCGTGATGCGCTTTCGCTCACCGATCAGGCGATTGCTTTCGGCAACGGCAAGCTGGGTACGGCCGATGTGCGCAGCATGCTGGGCTCGATTGATCGCGATCTCGTCTTCCGTGTGCTGGAAGCCGTGAATTCCGGCGATGCGGCTTCTGTACTGGATGTCTGCGCGCAGCTGGCCGAGCAGAGTGTGGATTTTGCCGGAGCCCTGACGGAACTCATTTCGACTTTGCACCGTATTGCCCTGGCGCAGATGCTGCCCGATGCCGTGGACAATGCCCTGGGTGATCGCGAGCGCCTGCTGCAGCTGGCGCAAAACACCACGGCGGAAGACACCCAGCTCTATTACCAGATTGCCCTGCATGGTCGCCGTGATATGCCCTGGGCGGCTGATCAGCGTTCCGGTTTTGAAATGACGCTCTTGCGCATGCTGAGCTTCCGTCCGGTACCGACGGCTGCTGATGGCGCCGGCGCTGCGGCGGGGCAACGTGCAGCAGCGCCGCGTCAGGCGCCACGCGCCCCTGTAAACAATGGTGCTGGTGTGCAAGCCATGGCGCGCCCTGCCGCAGCGGCAAGCATGGCGGCAGCTGTGGCCGCTCCTGTATCTGCTCCGGCTTCTGCGCCCGTGGCAACGCCTGCAGTGGCAGTGGCCGCGCGCGCCGAGGCGCGTGTTGATGCCGTTTCCAATGTGGTGCCCCTGCACACACCGGCGCGCCCGGCTCCTGTTGTGCCCCCGGCGCCGCCTCTTGCTGCACCTGTGGCTGTGCCGGCTTTTGATGGCAATCCCGAATCCATCTGCTCGGCTGAAAGCTGGGAGCAGTGGGTGCGCAGCAGTGGTCTCAATGGCGGTGGCCTGAATCTGGCACGTCATGCGGCCCTGATGCCGGCCGGTGCAAATGCTTTCGAGCTGCAGATTGCCGCGCGTCATGAAATTGCTGCCAGTGCGCAGTCGGTGGCGCAGGTGGAAGAATGTTTCCGCCGCCATTTTCCCGAGGTGCAGATAAAGCTGGCCAAGAAAGACCCGGCCTATGCCGTGCCCATGCAGGTGATTGCCGCCCGCAAACAGGCGCGCCAGAAGGCGGCGGAAGCCAGCCTGCGGGCTGATCCGCAGGTCGTGGCCCTGATCAATGATTTCCAGGCAGAAATCCTGCCGGATTCGATTACCCCGATTGATTGAGTTGAGAGATTCGCCATGAATATGCAGCAATTGATGCAACAGGCCCAGCGCATGCAGGAGCAGATGCAAAAGCAGATGCAGAAAGCGCAGGAAGAGCTCGCCAATACCGAGCTCACCGGTGAAGCCGGGGCCGGCCTCGTCAAAGTTGTCATGACCGGACGCCACGATGTGAAGCGCGTGCAGATCGATGACAGCCTGCTCAAGGAAGACAAGGAAATGCTGGAAGACCTGATTGCGGCGGCGGTTAACGACGCCGTACGCAAGGTCGAGGATCACAGCCAGAAAAAGATGGGAAGCGTGACGCAGGGACTCAATCTTCCACCCGGCATGAAACTGCCTTTCTGAAATCGAGGTTAACGATCATGGTTGCGCGCAAAATCCCTGTGCTGTTTTGCGTTTTGCTGTTTTCTGCTCCGGTGCTGGCGGACGGCTTCAAGCTGGTCAACCGCGAAGGCCGCCAGGCCGAATACGAGGGTACGCTCAGCCTGAGCGGTCGCGTCGAGCGCCGCCAGGATGCCGAAACCCTGGACTGGCGCGGTGACCGCGTCTGTTTCTTCCCGGATGCGCAGGCCGCGAGTCTGCTGCCGCGTGAAGGCGGCAAGAAGGGCGCCTGGTTCTGCTTCTCCAATCACCGTGCTGCCATGCAGCAGCTCAGCCTGGCCTCTTCGCCACAGGGCAGCTGTGGCCTCAGTGGTACCGCCACCGTGGCGATTTCGCACTACACCGCGGAAACCGGCACGGGCGAAACCATAGACCAGGCCTGGCTAGACAAGGTGGTGCAGCAGGGCCCGGTCACGCCCATACGCTGCAACTGATGTGCAGGCTTGTTGAGGTTTCATGTTTTTAAGTCCGCTGGTTACTGAATTGGTCGAGGCCCTGCGGGCCTTGCCGGGCGTAGGCCCCAAATCGGCGCAACGCATGGCGCTGCAATTGCTGGAGCGCAACCGCAACGGTGGCCGCAAGCTGTCTGATGTACTGGCACGCGCCATGGATGGCGTGCGCGAATGTCGCGAATGCCAGAGTCTGACCGAGCAGGAGCTCTGTCATATCTGCTCTTCGCAGCGCCGCGATCGCGCGCTGCTCTGTGTGGTGGAAAATCCGGTTGATCTTCTGGCGATAGAAAGCTCGGCCTCCTATCGCGGTCTTTATTTCGTGCTCAAGGGCCATCTCTCGCCTCTCGACGGTATAGGTCCGCGCGAACTGGGCATCCCCCGTCTGCTGGAGCGTGTGCGCCGTGATGCCGTGCGCGAGCTCATCCTGGCCACCAATCCCACGGTTGAAGGCGAAGCCACTGCGCATTACATACGTGAAGCCCTGCGCGACCAGGACGTGGTGGTGAGCCGTATTGCCCACGGTGTGCCCATGGGTGGCGAGCTGGAATTCGTCGACGGCAATACTCTGGCGCATGCATTAGCTGGTAGAAAATCTTTAGGTTGACCCGCAATCGCGGCGGGAAAAATCCGCTGTCCTGCCTGTTTTTTTGCTTCGTGCGTTCCTTGCACATTGTCGAAGCCGGAAAGAGGCAGGGTGGCATAACACCGGTCTGCCTCGGCGCTGTTTGCCGTGTAACAGGCAGCTGGTCTATCTGCGCTGAACAGCGCAATGCAGCGAGGAAGCAGTGATGAGTTACACCGAGTACTTCAATGACACGCACGAGGAAGTGCGCCGTACCGTACGCAAGATCGTGGCCGAGCATATCGCGCCGCATATCAATGAGTGGGAAGAGGCGGGCAGCTTTCCGCTGGAGCTCTACAAGATATTCGGCGAGGCCGGGCTTTCCGGCATCGGCTATCCGGAAGCGCTGGGCGGTTTTGGCGAAGGCGATGTCTTCCTCAAGATTGCCGCCAGTGAAGAAATGATGCGCACGGGCTCCGGCGGTCTCGTGGCCAGCCTGGGCTCGCTGGATATCGGCCTGCCGCCCATCGTGAAATGGGGCAGCGAGGACATGAAGCAGCGCGTGGTGCCGCCTGTGCTGCGTGGTGAAAAGATTGCGGCGCTGGCCATCACCGAACCTTCCGGTGGCTCTGATGTAGCCAATATCAGGACGCGCGCGGTGAGCGATGGCGATTTCTATCGCGTTACTGGCTCCAAGGTTTTCATCACCTCCGGCATACGTGCCGACTACTACACCGTGGCCGTGCGCACCGGTGGCGATGGTTATGGTGGTATCAGCCTGCTGCTCATGGAAAAAGGCATGCCCGGCTTCACTACCGGCCAGCCTTTGAAAAAGCATGGCTGGTGGGCCTCGGATACGGCCGAGCTGTTCTTTGATGATGTGAAGGTGCCCAAGGCCAATCTGATTGGCAGCGAGAATGCCGGTTTCTTCGTCATCATGACCAATTTCCAGATGGAGCGTCTGAATCTCGCGGTCATGGCGAACATGACTTCGCAGATGGCGCTGGAAGAATCCCTGCGCTATGTGCAGGAGCGCGAAGCTTTCGGCAAGAAGCTGGCGAAGATGCAGGTGATACGCCACAAGCTGGCCGATATGGCCACGCAGGTGGAAGCCAGCCGTGAGTTCACCTATCGCGTGGCCGCGCGCATACAGGCCGGCATTCCTTCGGTGAAGGAAGTGTCCATGGCCAAGAATTTCGCGACCAAGGTCAGCGACCATGTAACCTATGAGGCCGTACAGATTTTCGGTGGCATGGGCTTCATGCGTGAAACGCTGGTAGAGCGCCTGGCGCGTGACAACCGCATCCTCTCCATAGGCGGCGGCACCTACGAAATCATGAATGAAGTGATCGCCAAACAGCTGGGGCTGTAAGGTAAACGCAGTCGCTTCTTCGGGAGCGGCTGTTCACCCGGCCAGCAAGGTCTGGATGCGCCGGGGAAAAAGACAAGAGCAGACAATAGAAGGCGGGCAGGTTTGAACATCATCCACATTACGGACAATGCAGCACTGGCCAGCATGGCCGGCGAGCTGGCAAAGCGTGAAAGCATTGCGCTGGACACGGAATTCATGCGTGTGGATACCTTTTATCCGCGTCTGGCGCTGATACAGATAGGCGATGGTGATAACGAGTATCTGATCGATCCGCTCACCATCACGGATTTTTCGCCCCTGCATCCGCTTTTGCTGAACGAGTTTCCGCGCAAACTCCTGCATGCCTGCTCGGAAGACATAGAAGTGCTGACCCGTCTCACCGGCAGCCTGCCGGTCGGCATTATTGATTCCCAGATTGCCACCGCCTTTCTCGGCCAGGGTTTGCAGGTGGG
Source organism: Pedobacter sp. (assembly GCA_031119295.1). GTDB lineage: Bacteria > Pseudomonadota > Gammaproteobacteria > Pseudomonadales > Moraxellaceae > UBA2031. The sequence continues at coordinate 6,777 of JAVHYE010000066.1, forward strand.
CTATCAGAAAGCCCTGCAGGAAAATCTGGGCGTGGATATTCCCAAGGATGAATCGCGCTCGGACTGGATGCTGCGGCCGCTATCGCCGGGCCAGATTTCCTATGCCGCGCTGGATGTGAAATACCTGCCGCCCCTGTATGAGCATCTGCGCCAGAAGCTGGATGCGGCCGAGCTCAATCCCTTGTTTGAAAGCGATTGCCAGCTCATGCTGGATGAACTCAATTTCACGCCCGATGCCACAGTCATGTACCGCGAAGTCAGCAATGCCTGGCGTCTGCGCCGGCAGGAGCTGGCCGTGCTGCGTGAAATCCTGATCTGGCGTGAGGCGGAAGCGCGCAAGCGCGATATTCCACGCGGCTTTCTGGTGAAAAACAGCAGCCTGTTTGCACTGGCACGCAAGCAGCCCGGCAATCTGCAGACGCTGGCGGATATCGAGGATGTGACCCCGCGTATCCTGCGCAAGGAGGGCGAGGCCATCCTGCGCGTGATTGCTGATGCCCAGAAACTGCCAGAAGACAGCTGGCCGGCACTCTTGCCGACACCGCTGCCGCGCGAAGCCAAAGACCTGTTTGATGCCCTGCGTGCCAGCGCCAAGCCGCTTTCGCAGAAAACCGGCGTGCCCGAGGAAGTGCTGCTGCGCAAACGCCATGTGGAAGCGCTGGTGATGGGGCGCGTGGATTTCGGTGTGGAAGCGCCCTTGCCACGAGCCCTGCAACGCTGGCGCGGCGAATTGCTGTTGCCGGCACTGGAGCCGGTCCTGCTGGCCGCTGAAAATGACATCACGGCCTGGCGGCGTGAACGCCAGCGTGCCGTACAAGGCGGCTGAGCCGCCGGAAAAGAAGAGGATTTGTCATGAGCCTGTTGCTTCTGGCTGTTTATAAAAGCAGCAAGAAAGACGAAATGTATTTGTACGTGCCCAAGGCCGATGGCCTGAGCCGGGTGCCGGCTGCCTTGCTGCAGCTTTTCGGCACGCCGCTGCATGTGATGGACATGCCGCACAAGGAAGGCCGTGAGCTGGCCCGGGTCAGTTCGGAAAAGCTGCGCGCTGAAATTGCCGAAAAGGGTTTTTATCTGCAGATGCCGCCGCAGAAAGAGGATTATCTGCTGGATCTCTATAATCCGGACGACAGCAAATACCGGGATATTCCGCGATGAGCTTGGGGCCTGCCATCACTTATTTCCTCCACTGTGCCGAGACCCAGTCGGGTGTGATGCAAGGCGCGGGGAGCGTGGTTTGGTCATTCCAAATGAGCGACTCGCAACGCAGCAGCGCGCCCGACTGGGTTCGGCCCTTCGGGTTGAGTCTGTTAAGCGGCCATACGGCGTTGCCAGCCTTGGCCATGGAATTACCATGGCCGGCGCCGGCGCCTTGCCTGGCCGCTTAGCAGACTCAACGCAGCGGAGGAAATAAGTGATGACAGGCCCTAATCTGCCCTCGGTCAGCATCATTGATGATCTGCTCTGCAGCTCGGCTCAGCCTTCGCCTGAGCAGCTGTCGGAGCTGGCCAGTACGGGCGTGAAGCATGTCATCAATCTGGCGCTGCCGACCTCGGACAATGCCGTCAGTGATGAAGGTTCGCGTCTGGCGGCGCAGGGCATCAACTATGTGCAGCTGCCCGTGATCTGGGAAAATCCCCGGGCCGAGCAGTTCACCCTGTTTGCGCAAATCCTCTGGGCCATGCGTGATGAGGCAGTGCTGGTGCATTGCGCCTGCAATATGCGCGCATCTGCTTTTGTCTTTCTCTACCGGGTACTGCATGAGTCCGCTCCCCTGCATGAAGCCGCTGCCGTGATGCATGCCGTGTGGCGGCCAGAAGGCGTATGGCGTGATTTCATCACGGCACAATTGGCTGATCAGGGCCTGGAATATCAGGCCCATGCCGCCCTGGAGCAGCCATGAAGCCCGCTGAAAAGCTGCGCGAGCGCTTCTGGGAAAATTACTCCCTGCAGGAGCTGAGCACGGCGGAATGGGAAGCACTCTGTGATGGTTGCGGGCGCTGCTGCCTGCACAAGCTCGAATATGAAGACAGCGATGTCATCGATTACACCGATGTCGCCTGCCGCCTGCTGGACTTGTCCACGGCGAAGTGCAGTGATTATCCCGGTCGCCGGAAGCATGTGCCGGACTGTGTACAGCTGACACCGGCCAATATCGGTGAAATAGACTGGCTGCCGGCCAGCTGTGCCTATCGCCGTCTCAATGAAGGGCGAGGGCTGGCGCGCTGGCATCCCTTGCTGAGTGGTGATGCAGGCAGCGTGCGCAAGGCGAAGATTTCCGTGATAGGGCGTGTGCTACCAGAAACCGTGGTGGACGAAGATGAAATCGAAGAGCATGTCATCCGCTGGATACGCATGCATTGATGAAAAGCTGGCTGGCTCGCCGACGCTTTTCGGTGAGGTAGAGAGTTGATTGTTGGAGAAGAAAAATGGGTTACGTGATTGCCTGGCTGATTTATCTTGTCATGACCGTACTGATACAACTGGGCTATGAGCGCTATCTCACGCCCTATCTGGCCGAGCAGCGCCAGCTCCGTATCTTCCTGCGCAGCCTGCTGGCCATCCTGCTGTTCACGCCCGGTGTGGTGATGAGCGGCGAGGGCGTTTTCGTGGTGCCGGCCTGCGTCGGTGTGATGTTCAATATCCTCGCCAAGTCGCCCTATGGCCTGCTGCAGGCAGCCTTGCCGCTGCTGCTGGTGGCCGCGGTGGTGTACGGCATCCTCTTCGCCCTGGAGGCTCGCGGCAGCCGCGAATCTGCCGCCTGACGGCCTGCGGCAGCACTGCTCTCTGAGGCCTATCGCCTGTACTTTCCGGATACTGTGATTGGTGCAGGGAGCTGCATATACTCCCGGTTCAGCTCAAGCTAGACCGAGGTTTTTCATGCAGTTTCAGGGTACCGACGCCTATGTGGCGACCGACGATCTCAAGATGGCCGTCAACGCCTCCATCGCCTTGCAGAAGCCCCTGCTCATCAAGGGTGAGCCCGGCACCGGCAAGACCATGCTGGCCGAGCAGGTAGCCAATTCGCTGGGCCTGAAGCTCATCCAGTGGCATATCAAGTCCACCACCAAGGCGCAGCAGGGTCTCTACGAATACGATGCCGTTTCGCGTCTGCGTGATTCCCAGCTCGGTGATGACCGTGTGCACGACATCAGCAACTACATCAAGAAGGGCAAACTCTGGGAAGCCTTCGATGCCGATGTGCCGGTAGTGCTGCTCATCGATGAAATCGACAAGGCCGATATCGAATTCCCCAATGACCTGCTGACCGAAATCGACAAGATGGAGTTCTACGTCTACGAGACGCAGCAAGTCATCAAGGCCAAGCGCCGCCCCATCGTCATCATCACTTCGAATAATGAAAAAGAGCTGCCGGATGCCTTCCTGCGCCGCTGCTTCTTCCACTACATCACCTTCCCCGATACCAGCACCATGAAGAAAATCGTGGATGTGCACTATCCCGGTATCAAGGCCTCGCTGGTCAGCGAAGCCATGGAAATCTTCTTTGATGTGCGCAAGGTGCCGGGCCTGAAGAAAAAGCCTTCCACTTCCGAACTCATCGACTGGCTCAAACTGCTGCTGGCCGACGATATTCCGGAAGATGTGCTGCGCAACCGCGATACGCGCAAGGCCATTCCGCCGCTGTATGGCGCGCTGCTGAAAAACGAAGCCGATGTTCACCTTCTTGAGCGTCTGACCTTTATGAACAGAAGGGAAGGTTGAGCGGGGAGCGCCGCCATGCTGATCAACTTCTTTTTCACGCTGCGCGAATTCAAGGTGCCCACCACCATTCGCGAATTGCTGGACCTCATCAATGCGCTTGAGCATGGGCTGGTCTATGCCAATGTCGAAGAGTTCTATCTGCTGTCCCGCACCGTTCTGGTGAAGGACGAGCGCCATTTCGACAAATTCGACAAGGCCTTTGCCAAATACTTTGAAGGCATAGATGCGCTGACACCGGAACTCTTGAGCAAGGCCATTCCCGACGAGTGGCTGCGCAAGGCCCTGGAAAAGAACCTGACGCCGGAAGAGCTGGCGGAGCTCCAGAAAATGGGCTCGCTGGAAAAGCTCATGGAGGAATTCCGCAAACGTCTTGAGGAGCAGGAAAAGCGTCATCAGGGCGGTAACAAGATGGTGGGCACGGGCGGTACTTCACCTTATGGTGCGTTTGGTGCCAATCCTGAAGGCATACGTCTTGCTGGTGAGTCGCGTAACAAGCGTGCGGCCAAGGTCTGGGAAAAGCGCGAGTTCCGCAATCTGGATGATTCCGTGGCGCTGGGCATACGCAATATCAAGGTGGCCCTGCGTCGCCTGCGCCGCTTTGCCCGCACCGGCGTGGAAGAAGAGCTGGATGTGGACGACACCATACGCGCCACCGCCCACAAGGCCGGCCTGCTCGATATCAAGATGCGACCCGAGCGCAAGAACAAGGTGAAGGTGCTGCTCTTCTTTGATGTCGGCGGTTCCATGGACCCCTACATCAAGATATGTGAAGAGCTGTTCTCGGCTGCCCGTACCGAGTTTAAGCATATGGAGTATTTCTACTTCCATAACTTCATCTATGAAGGTGTGTGGAAGGACAATGCCCGACGCTGGAGCGAACGTACTTCCGTGCATGACATCATCCACAAATACGGACGCGACTATCGCGTGGTCTTTGTCGGTGATGCCACCATGAGTCCTTATGAGGTGATGGCCGTGGGCGGCTCGGTGGAGCATTTCAACGAAGAGCCGGGGGCGGTGTGGATGCAGCGTCTCAATCATCACTTCGAGAAATCGGTGTGGCTGAATCCGGAGTCGGAAAAGAGCTGGAACGGCACCCAGTCCGTGGTGCAGGTACGCCAGCTTATGGAAAACCGCATGTATCCCCTGACCATCAAGGGCATAGAGGATGGCATGCGTTATCTGAGTCGCTGACTGCTCAAACACGCTCCATAAAAAAGCCCGCTTCTGCGGGCTTTTTTGTGCGTGATAAAAATCCCAAAGCAAAGTCACTGGGCCCCGGACTAAAGCCTTCCGGGGCGACAGCTTCCTTTTTAAAGAGATGTGTCGCCCCGGCGTAGGCCGGGGTCCATACGGCAGTGAACTTGCCAATGCACTATGGGCGCCGGCATGACGAAAGTTTGGTTTTTCCATTGAATTCAACGCTGGCCGAAAGACGGAATCACAGAAGTTGCCGGAGTAACCGGCAGTGGTGTGGGCAAGCGTAGCGAGACCACTTTCCCGGGCCTTCTGCACCTACGGCTCCGGCTGTGGCAAGAAATCAGAAGGGAGTTGCGAGTCGCGAATGCGCGAGCATCACCCGGATGCCATCAGCCAAAGCAAAGAACAGAACCAATTGCAGGGCACTCCGCAGGAGTCGCATTTCCTTTGCTTACTTTCCTTTGGCGAGACAAAGGAAAGTAAGGCCCCGCCGGCAGGGCGCACCGCCCTCGCCAGAGAAACAGCCGGTGCAACCACGTCGGAGCACCTCACCGAATCCCCGACGATCAAAAAATCCCCGCACTCCCGGGCAAACCAAAAGCAAAGCCCAGCGCGCGTATACAGCGGCAAGGAAAAAACATCACTCGTCCGTCAAACTACACTCCGCCGCCGCTGCATCGCGCTTGCAACGTATGCGCTTGAGCAAGGTCAGCATACGCGGATCGTAATAGCCTTCTTCCTTGAGATGCAGCCGCAGCTGGCGCAGCGTATCCAGATACTCCTGCTGCTGTGCCTTGTTCACCACGATCCAGTAACGCTCTGGAATTTCCTTTTCGTACTGGCCCAGGGTTTCCATGGTGTTGTCCATCTGCGACATCACGAGATCACGCATGCGCTGGCCGAAATCCGCCGGGAATTTATCCTTCCAGATCACGATATCCGCCACCACCATGGCCAGGGGAATACGCAAAATACCGCCCTGGGCGCCCAGACCTTTTTTCATTTCCAGGGCGCGGAAGGTCACGGCGGGTGCTGCCACCATGTCCACTTCGCCGGTATTGAATTTCACAAAGGCATCCGTGATGTCGGTGGCTACCGGCACGGCCTCCATCATCTGTACGAACTCGGCCTGGGATTTGTCCCAGGCCAGCACCGCCACGCGTTTGCCCTTGGCGCTGGCAATGGTGTTGTCGCGGCGGTCTTTCAGATGGATATAGGCGGCGCCGAAGGGAATGATGCCGGCTACTTCCACACCATCCTGACTCATGAGCGGCGCCACTGCCGGTGTCGCCAGCGTGCTCAGTGCTTGATACAGGTCTTTATAGGTGGGCATGGAGCCCGGAGAAATCAGCGTGCCGACAAAGCGGTTGTACTGGCGCGCCTGCAGGCCGTCCATGAGCGCGAGATCGCAGCGCTTGTCATGGAAGTCTTTCAGCATGTCTGACTGCAGGGGATAGGCCTTGAGCTCGGCCTCCACCTTCCAGCTTTTTGCCTCGAGCATGAGGTCCTTGAGCTGGTTGGCAGCGGGGCCTATGGGGCCGGCCGGATCATAGACACAGAATTTCACGGTGGCGGCCGCAGGCGAGGCGGCGGCCAGCCAGGCCAGGGCAAGCAGTATCTTCTTCATGGGTGCTGCATCCTTGTTCTTGCTTTTTTCTTGTTGTGATACGCCGTTGCTTCATGCCTCGGCGGGTGATGGTTCAGGGATTCTGCTGGCCACCCTCCAGCCCGGTGGCCAGCAGGCGCGTCAATATGCGTATGCTGTCGGTGATATGGCTGCAGGACAGGGTGGCGCCGCTGATATTGCTGATATCGCTTTCCAGCTGCAGGGTGGACGCTGCATTTTTGCCGATGAATTGCCGGCGCCAGGGTTTGTGGTCATGCACTTCCTGGCCATGCGCTTCCACATAATTCAGGATTTCCACCTGGCGTATGACGGCCGCCGTATCAAAGCTCACGGCGTAATCAAAAAATTCGTCACGGCCCTTGGTGGAGTCCGTGGCGAAATAGCCCAGCAATGCTTCACCGCGCCGCGCTTCCCATAATTTGATATGGCGTATGCGTACATCTTCATCCAGCTTTTTTGCCAGCAGCTCCTGCCATTGCCGCAGCGAAGCGGCAGGCACGCTGACAAAGCGATCGGCCTCCGGAAACATCAGTTTCTGTGCCTGTGTCACTGAGAGATAAGTGACCGCATGCGCCGGCATCACGATGGCGGCAGCCGGCAGCAAGCTCCAGGCCACGAGTTCTGAAAGCGGGCGACGGCTCATGGCTGCGGCTTATTTGTCATTGGTGAGGCGGGAGTTCTTGAAGGCCACCCACAGACCGAAGCGGGTGAACCAGCCGGCTTTCTTGCCTTTGAGGCGGGCCTGGGCTTCCTTCCAGGCCGGATTCTGCAGCAGGGCGTCCGGCAGGATCACATGTCCCACGCGGCTGCTCCACATGGTGGTGGCATACACGCTCTTGCCGAACCAGGTGTAATTGGAAAAACCGTAACCCTTGTTCAGGCGCTCCGGCAGATTGGCCTTGGTCACGGTGATCTGCAGCTGCATCAGCGGCCAGATGATGGCACCGCCCACGCTGTGCACACCGAAAAGATAATCCGCCAGTTCGCGACTGGCCTTGGTCACGACAAGCTGGTCGCTGGCGCGCATCTTGTCGCAATAGGCGACGAAATCCAGCCAGTGCGCGGGCAGGGCTTCTTCACGTATGCCGAAGAGATAGGCAAACAGCTTGCTCTCCTGGTAGTAGCGCTCTTTATCGACATCACTGACCTTGCCGACCGCTTCCTCATACATATTCATCTGGATTTCCCACAGTGTGGAATGCACCCAGATCATGGCGGCCTCTTCATTGGCGCGATATTCGCTGCCTTCGGCAAAGGCACCGGCCTTGTATTTCAGATGACCCTGCACCTTGGCGTGAATGCGACGCACATCGCGCGCAGCTTCCAGCGCCTGTTCACGCGAGCCATACATCATGGTGAGGATGTAGCGGAACGTATTGCGGCCGCGCTCCAGGGGTTTGTCGCGCACCACCGAGTGTTCGTCGATGCCGGAAGTGATCCAGGGATGGGAAATCTGCAGCAGCAGGGCCTGGCCGGCACCAAAGGCGCCCGGTGCGATATAGCTGTTGATCTTCCACATCATGGAGTCCGGACCGAAGAGACCTATCTTGGGGTCCGGCACTTCCTTGTGGATGAGTTTCAGCTGCTTCTCGAATTGTTCCTGCGTCACCCAGCGCGGTTCATTGCCGCTGTTTTCCTCCCAGAAGGATTTGCGGCGGGCCACGTCTTCATTCACGGCGGAAAAGGGTTTGGCAGGCTCGGCCGCTTCGGGGGCTGGCGCCGTATCGGCGGCCGCCAGCTGCAGACCGGCATCCACCCACAGCGGGGGCTCGCTGGCAGGCAGGGCATCTGCCATGGCCAAGGGCGGTGGATTCAGCTGCAGGCCGGTGTTCGGGTCATCCTGGGCCTGCAAGGGGCTGGTGCTGCAGAGCAAGGTGGCAAAAAGCGTGCAGGCAATGCGGGAGGACTGCATGGGGGTTCCTCATCAGGGCTGTCGGCCTGCGGCTCAAGGCGCGTGGCGATGCCCTGTTTTCTTGTTTTTCAGGAGTGCCAATAGAACTGACAAAAGTCATCCGATGCAATGGCCGGAGACGCCAAATGACCGTGCCAGGCGTCAGTAGCAAGGGCGGTTTGGAGTCCTCGGCTTAGCGATCATTGGTCAGGCGTGAATCGCCAAAGCCTATCCATAACTCCATGCGCGTGAACCAGCCGGCCTTTTTGCCGGCAATACGGGCATGGGCTTCCTTCCAGGCCGGATTGTTCAGGAGGGAGTCCGGCAGGATGGTGTGGCCGACGCGGCTGGCCCACATGCCCGTGGCATAAACGCTTTTGCCGAACCAGGTGTAATCGGAAAAGCCGTAAGCCTTGCTCATTTCAGGCGGCAGATTGGCCTTGGTGATGAGGATCTGGATCTGCATGGCCGGCCACATGACTACGCCGCCCCAGCCATGCACGCCAAAGAAATAGTCGGCGAGATCGCGGCTGGCCGTGGTCACCGCCAGCTGGTCGCCGTTACGCATGCGGTCGCAGTAGGCGACAAAATCCAGCCAGTGCGGTGGCAGCACTTCTTCGCGTATGCCGAAGAGATAGGCGAAGAGTTTGCTCTCCTGATAGTACTGCTCCTTGTCGATATCACTGACCTTGCCTATGCCCTCTTCATACATCTTCATCTGGGTTTCCCAGAGCGTGGCATGCACCCAGACCATGGCGGCTTCTTCATTGGCGCGGTATTCACTGCCTTCGGCATAAGGGCCGGCGCGGTAGCGCATATAGCCCTGCACCTGCTCATGTATGCGGCGTACATCCTTGGCGGCTTGCAGGGCCTGCTCGCGCGAGCCGTACATCATGGTGAGCACATAGCGGAAGGTATTACGGGCGCGCTCCACGGGTGACTTCCTCACCTTGGAGTGATCATCCACGCCCTGTGTGATCCAGGGGTGGGAAAACTGCAGCAACATGGCTTGTCCGGCGCCGAAAGCGCCGGTGGCGATATAGCGGTTGATCTTCCACATCATGGAGTCCGGCCCGAAGAGGCCGACTTTGGGATCGGGCACGGTCTTGTGCACGAGCTTCAACTGCTTTTCGAATTGCGCTTCCGTGATCCAGCGCGGCTCGTAACTGCTGTTGGCGGCACGGAAGGATAGGCGTCTTTCCACATCATCGGTGTTGATGGCGGAAAAGGGTTTGCTGTCGGATGCGTAGGTGTCATCGACCGCGGCCAGTTGCAGGGCGCTGTCGCTGGCGTCGGTGTGCAGGCTTTGGCCTGCGTCTACCCAGAACGCCGGTTCGGCGGCGGGTGCAGCATTGGCCATGGCCAGTGGCGGTGGATTCAGGATGATGCCGGTGTTGGCGGCGAGCGTGTTGTCGATACTGTCGGCGTGACTGGTGATGGCCTGCAGGGCCGCCACAAGAAGCAGGCTGCTGGCAAAGCGGCGCAGTGCCATGGTGTGAGTCCTCCACCGGGCTCCGCTCATCGGCAGACAATCTTGATGCGAGCCCTTTATTGTTCTTTTTCTTTTGCGTTGTTCTTTTAGCGCTGCTTTTTCATCCCGCCAGACGTTCGCGGGCGGCACGGTATTCTGCCGCAAGGCGTGTGACCAGTTCGGCCACGGGCGGCAGATCATTGATCACACCCACGCCCTGGCCTGCGCTCCAGATATCGCGCCAGACCACAGACTTGTTTTCCTGACTCGTGTCCACCGGCAGGCCGGTTTCCGTATCGAAGCCGCAGCGCGCCACGCTGGCCTTGAGGAAGCTGGCGCCAGCCACGGAAAAACGCGGGGTGTAGAGGATGTCGGTCGCTGTGGCGTCCAGCACCATCTGCTTGTAATCAGCGTCGGCCTGGGCTTCTTCGGTGGCGATGAAGCGTGTGCCCATATAAGCGAGGTCAGCCCCCGCCGCTTGTGCGGCGAGTATGCCGGCGCCGTCGCTGATGGCGCCGCCCAGAGCCAGCGGGCCGTCATAGAAGCTGCGTACTTCGCGCACAAAACCTATGGGGTTGAGGCTGCCGGCATGGCCACCAGCGCCGCCGGCCACCAGCACCAGGCCATCCACACCTTGCGAGATCGCTTTTCTGGCGTGGCGGGCATTCACCACATCGTGCAACACGATGCCGCCCCAGGCATGCACACGTTCCACCACATCGGCGCGTGCACTCATGCTGGTGATGATGACGGGCGCACGATGCTGTTCGCAGATGGCGAGGTCGGCCTCAAGGCGGGTATTGGAAGGATGCAGGATGAGATTGACGGCATAGGGCGCCGCCGTAGCCGGCAAATTGCCGAGCTGATCCAGCCAGCCGGAAAAAATCTCGCTGCTGCGCGCATTCAGTGCCGGAATGGCGCCGACGATGCCGGCGCGGCATTGCGCGATCACCAGTTCCGGGGAGGACACGAGAAACATGGGCGCGGCAATCACAGGCAGGGCAAGGCGGTTTTGCAGCAGGGCGGGCAGGGGCATGGCGGCATCCGTAAGTGCGAATGGAGAGTGCTAGCGGAAAGCCACAAGCCTAAGTCAGGGGGGCATATCCCTGTCATGACAAAACACATACCCGGCCTGAGTAGCAGTGTGATGCGGTGTGCCAGGAAATTGGCCGGAATGTTGGAGCGTTGCGGCGAGCTGGCCAGCCGGCGTTTGTGAATCCGGCGCACACTACGGCGGCCTTCATGGGCGCGGGCGCTGCCTTCGCGCCATTCGTAATGCTGTTTGTGATGAACCAGGGAGCAAGACATGAGCATTTCCCCGACCACCGTGCTGGTGACCGGAGCCTCCGGCTATATCGCCGGCTGGATCGTCAAATATCTGCTGGAGGAGGGCCACACCGTGCATGCCACCGTGCGTGATCCGGCCAAGGCCTCCAGCGTGGCGCATTTGCAGAAAATGGCCGCGGGCACGCCCGGCACACTACGCCTGTTCAAGGCGGATTTGCTGGAGGCCGGCAGTTTTGATGCGGCCATGCAGGGCTGCACCGTGGTCATGCACACGGCCTCACCGTTTGTGCTTTCCGGTTTCAAGGATGCCAATGAGGCCCTGGTGCGTCCGGCGGTGGAAGGTACGCGTCATGTGCTGGAGGCGGCAAAACGCTGTGCCAGCGTGCGCCGTGTCGTGCTGACCAGCAGTATTGCCGCGGTCATGGGTGACAATGCCGATCTGGCCGGCCGGGAAGCGTTCACGGAAGAAGACTGGAATACCACCAGCAGCGTGGAGCACAACCCTTACCAGTATTCCAAAGTGGCGGCCGAGCGTGAGGCCTGGAAAATCCAGGGCACGCAAACGCAGTGGGATCTGGTCACCATCAATCCCGGCATGGTTTATGGCCCTGCGCTCACGCCTGACAGCCGCTCGGCCAGTATCGATACGCTGCGCCAATTGGGTGATGGCCGTTTGCTGGTGGGTGTGCCCGATCTGACCTATGGCGTGGTGGATGTGCGTGAAGT
>JAVHYE010000067.1 GCA_031119295.1 Pedobacter sp.
TGGCTTTCACGCTGGAATCCATGGGCAAGATGCTGCAGGGCCTGATCAGTGTGAACAACTTGAGTGGCCCTATCACCATTGCTAAAGTGGCGGGCCAGTCGGCGGCCCTGGGCTGGGAATCCCTGCTCGGTTTCATGGCCCTGCTCAGTGTGAGTCTTGGGGTACTCAATTTGCTGCCCATCCCGGTACTGGATGGCGGCCATCTTGTTTATCACGCAATTGAAGGTGTGCTCGGGCGGCCCTTGTCCGAGCGCATGCAGATGGTTGGCTTGCGCATCGGTATCGTCATGCTGATGAGTCTCATGCTCCTGGCAATATTCAACGATTTAAGCCGTTTATAAGGTTTGCACCTGCAGGCCGCCTGTGGGCACGGAGTTCCCGTTTTGATGAATTTTTCCTGGCGCATGCCGCGCCTGACAGCGTTATGCGTGGCAGCGGGACTTTTTGCGTCTGTCAGCTGGGCTGAAGACGACAGCAGTTTCCTGATTCGCGATATCCGTCTCGAAGGTCTGGCGCGTCTTTCCGCCGCCAGTGTCTATGGCAGTCTGCCGCTCAGTGCCGGCGACAAGGCCGACAGTCAGAAAATCTCGGATGCCGTGCGCACGCTTTTCAAGACCGGTAATTTCGAAGACATACAGATAGGTCGCGATGGCGATGTGCTGGTGCTGCAGCTCACCGAGCGCCCCACCATTGTCAGCATCGATATCAGCGGCAATAAATCCATCGAGAAGGACAATCTGCTCAAGGGTCTCAAGTCTGCAGGTCTCGCCGAAGGCGAAGTCTTCCAGCGAGCGACTCTGGATCATGTAAAGGGTGAGCTCGAGCGCCAGTACATTTCCCAGGGCCGCTATGCCGCCAGCATCGAGGTGGAGGCCAAGCCCAAGCCGCGTAACCGCGTTGCTCTCGATATCAAGATCAAGGAAGGCGAAGCCTCGAAAATCCAGAGCATCAATTTTGTCGGCAACAAGGTCTATGACGACGAAGTCCTGCGCAAAGTCTTCGAGCTCAAGAAAAGCCACCTCACGTCCTTCTTCAAGAACGACGACAAGTATTCGCGTGAAAAACTGTCCGGTGATCTGGAGCGCCTGCGCTCCTGGTATATGGACCGCGGCTATGTGAACTTCGCCATCAACTCCACCCGTGTACAGCTGACGCCGGATAAAAAAGGCGTGTATGTGGATGTGAATATCAGCGAAGGCGAGCAGTTCAAGATAGGCGAGGTCAAGATCGCCGGTGAGCTGCCGGTGCCGGAGGACATCCTCAAGCGCCTTATCCTCATCCGCAAGGACGATACCTTTTCGCAGGCCGGCATTACCAATACCAGCAAATTCATGACACGTCGTCTCGGTAATGACGGCTATATTTTTGCCGAAGTGAATGGCGTGCCCGATATTCACAACGATACCCGCGTGGCCGATGTCACCTTCTTCGTGAACCCTGGCAAGCAGGCTTATGTGCGTCGCATCAGCTTCAAGGGCAATCAGAAGACTGATGACAATGTGATGCGCCGTGAAATGCGCCAGTACGAAGGCGCACTGGCCTCCAGTGAAAAAATTGATCTGTCCAAGCTGCGTCTGCAGCGCCTCGGCTTTTTCGAGGATGTGACGGTGGATACGCCGCGTGTTTCCGGCTCGGCCGATCAGGTGGATGTGAATGTTTCGGTGAAGGAGCAGCCATCCGGCTCCATCGGTGCCAGCATCGGTTATTCGCAAGGCGCCGGCCTGATTTTCAGCGCCAATGTCAGCCAGAGCAATTTCCTCGGCACCGGCAACCGTTTCTCGTTGGCCTTGTCCCGCTCGGAAACCTATGACAGCTACAGCATGTCCTTCGTGGATCCTTATTTCACGCTGGATGGCGTGAGTCGCGGCTACAACTTCTATTTCCGCGAAACCAAGCTGGATCAGCGCAACGTCAGTACCTACACCACGAGTGCACAGGGCGCCAATATCAGCTTCGGCTATCCCATTGATGAAAATGAATCGCTGAATTTCTCGCTGGGCCTGGATAACACGGAAATCACCCTGGGTTCGGGCGGCCTGACGTCGGTCTATGTCACCGACTTCGTCACGCGCTATGGTGAAACCTATCTTTCCTATACCGGTGGCGCTTCCTGGAGTCGTAATACCCTGAACCGCGGCATGTTTGCGGATCGTGGTGCCTCGCAGAGCATCAGTCTGGATTTTGCCCTGCCCGGCAGTGACCTGACCTATTACAAGCTGAATTATGCCGGCCAGCTGTATCTGCCTATTTCCCGTAGCTGGGTTGGCCGTCTGCATACCAATCTGGGTTATGGCGGTGGCTATGGTGATCTCGGCTCCTTGCCCTTCTACAAGAATTACTTCGCCGGTGGTTTCGGCTCGGTGCGTGGCTACAAGGACAACCGCATGGGGCCGCGCAGCCCCTCTGTGGCCTTCGTGCCGGTATCACAGGGCGGCAGTTGTATAATCAGCATCAGCAATCCCTGTATTGATGCCGATCCCGAGGTGGTAGGCGGCAATGTGCTGGTGGAGGGGGGCTTCGACCTCATCTTCCCCACGCCTTTTGCCTCTGACAACAAACAGATTCGTACCCAGTTCTTTATCGATGTGGGTAATGTCTACTCGACTACCTTGCCCGGTTACAATCTGGACATGGGTGAGCTGCGTGCCACCGCCGGTGTCAGCCTGTCCTGGCTGACGGCCATAGGCCCGCTGGCCTTCAGTCTGGCGCAGCCGCTGAATGACCAGGCTGGCGACGATACCCAAGTCTTCCAGTTCTCCATCGGTCAGGGTTTCTGACCTGAAGAAAAAGAAGCAGAAATGCAGAACAAGGGAATTATCAATAAACGGCCGGATGGCCCCAAACCGAGGATAGATTCATGCGTCACATTATGATGGTTGCCGGTCTTGTTACCGGTCTGATGGCCGCTCCGGTCATGGCTGCCGAGCTCAAGATTGCCGTGGCCGACAGTCAGGCTGCCCTGATGGCCAGCGATGCCGCCAAGAAAGCCGTGGAAAAACTGCAGGGTGACATGAAAGTGCAGCGTGATCGCATGGCCCAGCTCAAGGGCGAAATCGAAGCTCTGGAAGCCAAGGCCCAGAAAGACGGCGCCGTGATGACGGACAAGGACAAGCAGGCTCTGCAGAAGCAGGCCGAAGGCAAGTTCCAGGAGTACAACAATCTGGCGCAGACCGTGCAGAAGCGTACCCAGGAAGTGCAGAACGACCTGCTGCAGCGCATGATTCCCAAGATGGAAGCCGCCATCGAAGAAATCCAGAAGACCGCCAAGTACGACATCATCATTGAAAAGAAGAACGTGATTTTTGCAGATCCTGCTGTGGACCTGACCAAGAAGATCACGGAAAAGCTGAACGCGGCCAAGTAATTCGCCGTCATGAATGCTGCCCTGTCCTGGACTCTGGCTGAAATTGCTGCGCGCGTAGGTGCTGAGCTGCGCGGCGATGCCGCGCACCGCATTTCCGGCTTGCAGACGCTGTCCGGGGCCGGGCCTGAGCACATCAGCTTTCTGGCCAATCCCCTGTACCGGCCGGAGTTGTCGGCGACACACGCTGGTGCCGTGTTGTTGCGGCCGGATGATGCAGAGGGCTTCAGTGGCAACGCCCTGGTGCTGGCCAATCCCTATCTGGCCTATGCGCAACTTGCCGCTTTGTTTGATCGCACGCCGCGGCCGGCAGCGGGTATTCATGCTTCGGCCGTGGTCAGTGAGTCTGCCCGCATCGATGCCTCAGCGGCCATAGGGCCGCGTGCTGTTATTGGCGATGACGTGGAAATTGCCGCAGGTGCAGTGGTGGAGGCTGGCGCGGTGGTGCAGGCGCGTACCCGTATCGGGCGTGACAGCCGCATACGTGCCAATGCCGTGATCTATCACGACTGCGTCTTGGGTGATCGAGTCAATATCCATTCCGGCGCCATTATCGGTGGTGACGGTTTCGGCTTTGCCAATGACAAGGGCCGCTGGCGCAAGATTGCCCAGATCGGCCGTGTTGTCATTCATGACGATGTGGATATCGGTGCCAATACCACGGTGGATCGTGGTGCCATTGGTGATACCGAAATCCATGAAGGCGTGATCATCGACAATCAGGTGCAGGTGGCGCACAACGTCGTTATCGGCGCGCACACTGCCATTGCCGCCTGCTGCGGTATTTCAGGCAGCACCCGCATCGGCAGGTATTGCGTGCTGGCGGGCGGGGTAGGGCTGGTGGGCCATATCGAGATTGCCGACAAGGTGCAGATCACCGGCATGACCATGGTCACCAAATCCATAACGGCGCCGGGCAGCTATTCTTCCGGCACGGCTTTCGAGTCCAGCGATCGTTGGAAAAAGACGGCAGTCCGTATCAAGCAACTGGACGAAATGGCCCGCCGCCTGCGTGATCTCGAGCGCGAGATTGCGAGCCTGCGCTCTGCCGGTCTTGCGGACTGATTCTGCTTTTTCCAGCAAAATCAAGGCTGCACGATGCCAGCCCAGCCCTTACAATGGGCGCGTTTCCGGCCGTGAACCGCTAGTCACGGCCATGCCATGAATACCGAGGATTGCAATACATGATGGATATTCTGGAAATCCGCCAGTTCCTGCCGCACCGCTATCCCTTCCTGCTGGTGGATCGGGTCACCCAGATCGAGCCGGGCAAGCTGATTGTCGGCTACAAGAATGTCACGGCCAATGAAGAGCTTTTCAACGGCCATTTCCCGGACAAGCCCATCATGCCCGGCGTTCTCATTGTTGAGGCGATGGCGCAGATGGCAGGTATCCTGGGTTTCTACACCACGGGCAAACGGCCTGCGGATGGCTATATCTATCTTTTCTGCGGTGCGGATAATGTACGCTTCAAGCGTCAGGTCGTGCCCGGTGACAAGCTGGTGATAGAAGCTGAAGCCGGCGCCTCCAAACGCAATATCTATAAATTCAGCTGCCGTGCCAGCGTGGACGGTGAGCTGGCTGCCAGCGCCGACATCATGGTTGCCGAGCAGAAAGTCTGATTTTTCTTTTTTTCGGGATTCCCGGGGGTTAGCGTGATTCATCCCACCGCCATTATTGATCCCGCTGCTGTCCTTGCTGCCGATGTCGAAGTCGGTGCCTTCAGCATCATTGGTCCCGATGTGAAAATCGGGGCGGGTACCGTCATTGCCTCGCATGTGGTCATCAATGGCCACACCACCATTGGCGAGCGTAATCGCATCTTCCAGTTTGCTTCCGTGGGCGAGGCCAATCAGGACAAGAAATACAAGGACGAACCCACGCGCGTGGAAATCGGCGATGACAATGTCATCCGCGAATACTGCAGCATCCATCGCGGCACGGTGCAGGATGGCGGGCTGACGAAAATCGGCAGCCGCAACCTGCTCATGACCTCGGTGCATATCGCGCATGATGTGATCATGGGCGATGACAATATCGTAGCCACCGGTTCCGGTGTCTCCGGCCATGTGCATATCGGTGATAGCGTCATTCTGGGTGGCATGACTGGCGTGCACCAGTTTTGCCATATCGGTTCGCATGCCATGACGGCGGGCTGCAGCCTCGTGGTCAAGGATGTGCCGGCCTATGTCATGGTTGGCGGCAATCCCAGCAAGGCCTTCGGCATGAATTTCGAAGGCATGCGTCGTCGCGGCTGGTCCGCTGAAACCATCAATACCCTCAAGCGCGCTTACCGCATCGTCTATCGTGACAGCCTCACGCTGGAAGTCGCGATTGCCGAAGCTGAAAAGCTGGTGGCCGAGTGTCCGGAAGTGCAGCTTTTCATTGATTCCCTCAAAGACTCCACGCGCGGCATCGTGCGCTGAGTTCCCGCATGAGCGCTCCTCTGCGTATCGGTATCGTCGCCGGTGAAATATCCGGCGATACCCTGGGTGCAGGGCTGATACGCGAGCTGCGCGCCCGTCATCCCGACGCTGAGTTCATAGGCATCTGTGGTCCGCAAATGCAGGCCGAGGGTGGCGTTTCCCTGTTTCCCATGGAACGGCTTTCCGTCATGGGGCTGGTGGAAGTGCTGGGGCGCTTGCGCGAGCTCTTCGGCATACGCGATCAGCTGGTAGCGGCTTTTGTTGAAAAGAAAATCGATATTTTCATCGGCATAGACGCGCCGGATTTCAATCTGCGTCTGGATGCTGCGCTCAAGCCCCACGGCATACGCACGGTGCAGTATGTCAGTCCCTCGGTCTGGGCCTGGCGTCAGGGTCGTGTCGAGGGCATACGTGCTGTGGTCAACACCGTACTTTGCCTGCTGCCTTTTGAAAAAAAGTTTTATGACGAACATGGCGTGGATGCCGTGTTTGTCGGCCACCCTCTGGCTGACAGCCTGCCGCTGGTGAATGACACGCAAGCCGCGCGGCAGCAGCTGGGCCTGACTCCCGATAGTGAATACATTGCGCTACTGCCCGGCAGTCGCGGAGGCGAGGTCAGTCGTATTGCGCCGACCTTGTTCGAGGCCGCACAAAAGATACGCCGTCAGCGTCCGCAGGCACGCTTCATCATTCCTGCGATCAATGCTGCGCGGCGCGCCGATGTCGAAGCCTTTCTGGCTGAAGCAGGTCTTGAGGCCACGATTTTTGACGACACGCTCGGCCCCGGTGTGGGTCGGCTGGTGATGGCGGCAGCGGATGTAGTCGTGCTGGCCTCGGGGACGGCCACGCTGGAGGCCATGCTGCTGAAAAAGCCCATGGTGGTGGCTTACAAGCTGCACTGGCTGACCTGGCTGATTGCCCGTTTTATGGTAAAGACCGCCTTTGTCAGCCTGCCCAATCTGCTGGCCAATGAAAAACTGGTGCCGGAATTATTGCAGGGCGCGGCAACACCGGCAGCAGTGGCCGAAGAGTCCCTGCGCTGGTTACAGGACAGGAAGTATCGCGAGGCGCGTCTTGGTCGCTTTGGCAGCCTGCATGAAAGCCTGCGCCAGGATGCGGATGTGAAAGCGGCGGATGCCGTGGAACGGGTGTTGCGCACAGCAAAACCCTTGGCCTTACCGGATGCAGGAGTCTGAAACATATGGCGAAGGCCGCACAGGATTTCAGTCTTTTTCCCGTCATTCCGGATTTCGGCGATCTTCTCGTTGCCGGTGTCGATGAAGTCGGCCGCGGCCCTCTGGTGGGCGCGGTAGTGACGGCGGCCGTGATTCTTGATCCGGCACGTCCTATTGCCGGTCTTGCCGATTCCAAGGCGCTGACAGAAAAGAAGCGCTTGGCGCTTGCGCTGGAAATCCGTGAAAAAGCCCTGAGCTTTGCTTTTGGGCGTTGCGATCCGCATGAAATCGATGAGCTCAATATCCTGCGCGCCACCATGCTGGCCATGCAACGCGCCGTAGCTGCACTGCATATCGAGCCGCAGCATGTGCTGGTGGATGGCAACCGTACGCCGAAATTCGTTTGCGATGCGACACCGGTCGTGAAGGGCGACGCACGCGTGGCCGCCATCAGTGCGGCGAGTATTCTGGCGAAAGTGCAGCGCGATGCCGAAATGGATGCCCTGCACGAGCGCTATCCGCAATACGGTTTTGCCAAACACAAGGGCTATCCCACGGCCGAGCATTTTGCTGCCTTGCAGAGCCATGGCCCCATTCCCGAACACCGCCGTTCCTTTGCGCCGGTGCGTGATGCCATTGCCGTAAGGCTGGCAGGAATTTCTTCATGACCGCTTTTGTCCATCTGCATGTACGCAGCGAGTTCTCGCTGAAAGACAGCGTGGTGCGTGTCGGTGATCTGGTGTCGGCAACCCAGAAGGCCGGCATGCCTGCTGTTGCACTCAGCGATCTCATGAATCTCTATGCGCTGGTGAAGTTCTACAAGAGTGCACAGGGCAAGGGCATCAAGCCGGTATTTGGTGCCGACCTCGTCCTGCGTGATGGCGAGGCCCGTCATGAGCTGACGGCGCTGGTGATGAACGAGGTCGGTTATCGCAATCTCATCGCCGTGATTTCCCGTGCCTATGTGGATGGCCAGAGTCTGGGTGAGGTGCTGATAGAGCGCGAATGGCTGGAAGAGGCGGGCGCCGGGCTTATCCTCCTGCTAGGCAAGCGCAGTGATATTGCCGCTGCCCTGATCGGTGCCGATGCGCAGCAGGCGAAACCTTTGCTCGCACGCTGGATGGAAAAATTTCCGCAGCGGATTTATCTGGAGCTTACGCGCACTGGGCGCGATGGCGATGAAGAATTCCTGCATGCCGCCGTGGCCCTGGCCGGCGAGCTGCAGTGCCCGGTGGTGGCCAGCAATGATGTGCGCTTTATCGATGCCGAGGATTTCGATGCGCATGAAGTGCGCGTCAGCATTGCCCAGAGCTATGTGCTGGATGACCCCAAACGTCCGCGGGATTATTCACCCGAGCAATACCTGAAGACTCCGGAGCAGATGGTCGAGCTGTTTTCGGATATTCCGGAGGCACTGGCCAATACGGTGGAAATTGCCCGGCGCTGTACGCTGGATCTGACCCTGGGCAAGAACTTCTTGCCGGATTATCCCGTCCCAGAAGGCATGACCATCAATGAGTATTTCATCCAGCACTCACGCGAGCGCCTGGAAGACAGACTCGAAAAGATTCTGGATCGTGCTGCGCCGGACTATGCCGAGCGCCGCAAGATATATACGGATAGGCTGGAATTCGAGCTCGGCATCATCAACCAGATGGGCTTCCCGGGCTATTTTCTCATCGTGATGGACTTCATACGCTGGGCCAAGCAGAACGGCGTGCCGGTGGGCCCGGGCCGTGGTTCCGGCGCCGGCTCGCTGGTGGCCTATGCGCTGGACATCACCGATCTTGATCCGCTGCCTTACGACCTGCTGTTCGAGCGCTTCCTGAATCCCGAACGTGTATCCATGCCCGACTTCGATATCGATTTCTGCATGGACGGGCGTGATCGCGTGATTGATTACGTCGCCAATAATTATGGCCGTCAGGCGGTATCGCAGATCATCACCTTCGGCACCATGGCAGCCAAGGCTGTGGTGCGCGATGTAGCGCGTGTACAGGGCAAGTCCTATGGCCTGGCAGACCGTATTTCCAAGCTGATTCCCTTCACGCCCGGTATTTCCCTGGAGGAAGCGCGCAAGGAAGAGCCGCAGCTGGACGACCTGCTCAGCAATCCGGCCGCACAGGATCATGAAAGTGCGTTGGAAATCTGGGAAATGGCCCTGCGCCTGGAAGGCATCACGCGCGGAGTCGGCAAACATGCCGGCGGCGTGCTGATTGCGCCCGGCAAGCTCACCGATTTCACGGCGATTTTCTGTGACGAAGAAGGGCGCTGGGTCAGCCAGTACGACAAAGACGATGTGGAGCAGGTTGGCCTGGTGAAGTTCGACTTCCTCGGCTTGCGCACGCTCACCATCATCGACTGGGCCCTGAAAGACATCAACGCCAAACGTGCGCAGCGCGGCGAGCCGGTGCTGGACATCATGGCGCTGCCGCTGAATGACAAGCCGACCTACAAGCTTTTGCAGGAGGGGCTGACCACGGCGGTTTTCCAGCTGGAGTCGCCGGGCATGAAAAAGCTGCTGAAAAAGCTGCTGCCCTCCAACTTTGAAGATCTTATCGCGCTGGTTGCGCTCTTCCGTCCGGGACCGCTGGAGTCCGGCATGGTGGACGACTTCTGCAATCGCAAACACGGTCGTGCCGAAGTCGCCTATCCGGACGCGCAATACCAGCATGAATGCCTGGAGCCGGTGCTCAAGCCTACCTATGGCGTCATCGTGTATCAGGAACAGGTGATGCAGATTGCCCAGGTCATGGCCGGCTATACGCTGGGCGGCGCCGACATGTTGCGTCGCGCCATGGGCAAGAAAAAGCCTGAGGAAATGGCCAAGGAACGTGTGAAGTTCATGGCTGGCGCTGAAGAACAGCGAATAGACAAGGACCTCGCCGGCCATATTTTCGACCTGATGGAAAAGTTCGCGGGTTACGGCTTCAACAAGTCGCACTCCGCTGCCTATGCGCTGGTTTCCTACCAGACCGCCTGGCTGAAAGTGCATTACCCGGCAGAGTTCATGGCGGCCGTGCTGTCGTCTGAAATGCACAACACCGACAAGATCGTGACCTTCATCGAAGAATGTCGCGAGATGAAGCTCAAGATCGAGCTGCCCGATGTGAATCACGGCCAGTTCAAATTCGTCACGCGCGATAACGGCAATATCGTTTACGGTCTGGGCGCCATCAAGGGTGTGGGCGAAGGCCCGGTCGGCAGCATCGTGGATTCGCGCAATGCCGACGGCGACTTCAAGGACCTTTTCGATTTCTGCCGCCGCATCGATCTGCGCAAATGCAATAAGCGCACGTTGGAAGCACTGGTGCGCGCTGGTGCACTGGATGCATTGGGGCCGCATCGTGCGGTCATCATGGCTTCTCTGGATGAGGCCGTGGCCGCAGCGGAACAGCAGGCACGTAATGCTGATGCCGGCATCGTCGATCTTTTTGGCGATGTGGTGGAAGAAGCGCCCAGCGGCGAATTTGTCGAGGCCCTGCCTTGGACCGATGACGAACGCCTGATGGCGGAAAAGGAAACGCTGGGGCTTTATCTCACCGGCCATCCCATAGACCAGTACGAAAGCGAGCTCGGGCGTTTTGTCGAGCAGCGCCTTTCCGATCTGCAGCCCACACGCCGCGGTGTCACCACCACGGTGGCGGGGCTGGTCTTGTCCACGCGCATCATGAAGGGTGCACGTGGTTCTCGTGCTTTTGTGCTGCTGGATGACCGTACCGCGCGTATCGAGGCCGGCCTGTTTGGCGAAAGCTATGAGCAGTTCAAGCATCTGCTGACCAAGGACACGGTGGTCGTGATCGAGGGCGAGGTCAGCCACGATGACTTCAATGGCGGCCTCAAGATGTCGGTACGCAAGGTCATGAGCCTGGCGGAGGCCCGGGCCACCCGCTCACGCGGTCTGGAGCTCAAGGTGGAGGGGGCTCGGTTGGGGCCACGCTTTTCCCAGGAGCTGCAGCAATTGCTGGGGGCACATCGTGCCCAGGGCACCGGTTGCCCGGTACGGCTGCGTTACCGCAGCCCCGAGGCCGAAGCCCTGCTGCGTCTGGGGGATGGCTGGAAAGTCCAGGCCACGGATGAGCTGCTCAAACGCCTGCGCCAGCAGTACGGTACGGAGGCGGTAGAGGTGTTGTACTGAGGTACGGCGGCTGTGCTGTTTGCAACAACTGCTTGCCAATCAGCTGAGGCCGCCGGTTTGCCATGACTGCCCGGACAGGTAGACTTGGCGCCATTTGCGGGAGCCGGTTCACGCTGGCCGGTGTGTTCTCCCGTGTAAGATCAATCCCCGCCTGGCTGCGCTCTACAAGAAGCGCAGGTCCGGGCCCGGAAGCGGATGGAAAGCATGAATCCCAATTATCTGGATTTTGAACAACCCATAGCCGAACTCGAGGCCAAGATCGAAGGTCTCAAGCTGGTGGGTTCGGGTACCGGTCTCAATATCGAAGAAGAAATCGGTCGTTTGCAGGACAAGAGCCTCAAGCTTACCGAAGAGATTTTCTCCAATCTTTCGGCCTGGCAGGTCTCGCAGATTTCGCGTCATCCCAAGCGCCCTTATATGCTCGATTATGTGGAGCAAATTTTTACGGACTTTGACGAGCTGCATGGCGACCGCACTTTTGGCGATGATGCTGCCATCGTTGGTGGTACGGCACGTCTGCTGGGCGAGCCGGTGATGGTGATAGGCCACCAGAAAGGCCGCGATGTAAAAGAAAAAGTGAAGCGCAATTTCGGCATGCCCAAGCCGGAAGGTTATCGCAAGGCCCTGCGCCTCATGGAAACGGCCGAGCGTTTCAAGCTGCCCATTCTCACCTTCATTGATACGCCCGGTGCTTATCCCGGTATTGATGCCGAAGAGCGTGGCCAGTCCGAAGCCATTGCGCGCAATCTTGCGGTGATGTCGCGTCTCAAGACGCCCATCATTTCCACGGTGATAGGCGAGGGCGGTTCCGGCGGTGCACTGGCCATCGGCGTTTGCGATGCCCTGCTCATGCTGCAATACAGCACCTATTCCGTGATTTCTCCTGAAGGTTGCGCTTCCATTCTCTGGAAGACTTCGGCCAAGGCTGCTGATGCTGCCGAAGCCATGGGCCTTACCGCCGAACGTCTCAAGACCCTGGGTTTTGTGGATGAGCTGGTGAAAGAGCCTTTGGGTGGCGCGCATCGTGACGGTGAGGCCATGGCGGATAATCTGCGCAAGGCGCTGATACGCCAGCTCAAGAAGCTGCGCGCAATGGACGAGCCGGTCCTGCTCAGCCGCCGCTACGATCGCCTGATGAGTTACGGCATCGAGTAAGCAGAGCAAAATGAACGCCGGCAAATGCCGGCGTTTTTCTTTGTGCGGTTTTTTGCTGAATGAATACTGATGGTCCTGCGGAAAAGCCCATGCCCCGTAAAACCCTGAATGCCTTCCTGATGCGCGAGCTGGCCGCCAGCCCCGGCGTGCAGCGCCTGGTAGTCGGCTTTTCTGGCGGACTGGACTCCACGGTCTTGCTGCAGGCGCTGGCGCGTGAGGCCTCGGCTTTTGCCCTGCCGGTGCTGGCCGTGCATGTGCATCACGGCCTGAGTCCCAATGCGGATGCCTGGGCCCGGCATGCACAGTCGCAGTGTGATGCCCTGGGTATTCCATTGCAGATATGTCGTGTGCAGATTGCACCGCAAGGCAGTGTGGAGGCAGCAGCTCGTGCTGCCCGGCGTGCGGCCTTTGCCGGCGTGTTGAAGGCGGGTGATGCCTTGCTGCTGGCCCAGCATCAGGATGATCAGGCAGAAACCCTGCTCTTTCGCTTGCTGCGGGGTGCCGGCGTGCGCGGCCTTGCGGCCATGGCGGAGGTCAGCCGCTTTCCGCTGGATGAAAAATCATATGTGCCGCAGTGGCGACCCTTGCTCGGTGTTTCACGTGCGCAGCTGGAGCAATGGGCACAAGCCGAAGATTTGCACTGGATAGAAGATGAGTCCAATGCAGACAGCCGTTATGCGCGCAACTTCCTCAGAAACGAGGCGCTGCCGCTTTTGCGTACACGCTGGCCGGGCGCGGCAGAAACGCTGGCGGCTACGGCTGCGCGCTTGCGCGAGGCCGATGGTTTACTGACGGAGTTGGCAAGGGAATTGGCCAGCCAGGCAGTGGATGCACAGCAACGCCTGCATATTCCGCAAGTGCTTGCCCTGTCGCCGGCAAAGCAGCGTTTGCTGTTGCGCTACTGGTTGCAGGAGCAGGACTTTCTGGCGCCAGACGAGGCCATGCTGGATCGTATCCGGGAAGAAGTGATTCCGGCCCGCGAAGATGCGGCGCCTTTGCTGCAGTGGGAGAGTGCGGAAATCCGCCGTTATCGCGAGCAGCTTTATGCCATGCGGCCTTTGTCCGTATTACCGGAAAACTGGGAACAGGCATGGAGTGGCGAGCAGGATCTGCTGTTGCCTGATGGTCGTCTGCTGCGCCTGGATTCTGCGCCGGAAAATCTGCGCGTGACTTATCGCCGTGGTGGCGAACGTCTGCAAGTCGGCGGACTTTCCCGCGAGTTGAAAACCCTTTTTCAGGAAAATGCCGTGCCGCCCTGGGAACGTGAGCGTCTGCCTCTGGTCTGGCGTGGCAGTGAGCTGCTTGTTGTGGCTGGTATGGATTGGAGGCTCAGGGAAGATGCGCCTGTGCTGCATTTGCTCTCCTTGGAGCGAGAAAGAGAGCAATAAAAAAGGCCGCATTCGCGGCCTTTTTTTATGAAACACGCCCAGCCTTTTACAGCTTGCGCATCACCAGCGTCGCATTGGTGCCACCAAAGCCGAAGCTGTTGGACATCACCGTCTTCACGCCAGCATTCAGCACGGTTTCGCGCAGGATGGGCAGGCCTTCGGCTTGCGGGTCCAGGGTTTCGATATTGGCCGAACCAGCGAGGAAGTCGCCTTCCAGCATGAGCAGGCAGTAAATCGCTTCCTGCACGCCGGCAGCACCCAGAGAGTGGCCGGAAATGGATTTGGTGGAGCTGATCTTCGGCGCCTTGTCACCAAACACTTCACGCACGGCCTTGAGTTCGGCCACATCACCTACCGGCGTGGAGGTGCCGTGAGCGTTGATGTAGTCGATGGGCGTATCCACGGTAGCCATGGCCAGACGCATGGAGCGTGCAGCGCCTTCACCGCTGGGAGCCACCATGTCGTAG
This sequence comes from Pedobacter sp., assembly GCA_031119295.1. Lineage (GTDB taxonomy): Bacteria > Pseudomonadota > Gammaproteobacteria > Pseudomonadales > Moraxellaceae > UBA2031. The sequence continues at coordinate 14,111 of JAVHYE010000067.1, forward strand.
CCATCGCTGGTGGCGCCATAGCCCACCACTTCGGCATAGATTTTCGCGCCGCGCTTGATGGCGTGCTCGTATTCTTCCAGCACCAGCATGCCGCCGCCGCCGGCAATCACGAAACCATCGCGATTGGCGTCATAGGCGCGCGAAGCCGTTTCCGGCTTGTCATTGTATTTGCTGGACATGGCACCCATGGCATCGAAAAGGCAGGACAGGGTCCAGTGCTCTTCTTCGCCACCGCCGGCAAACATCACATCCTGTTTGCCGAGCTGGATCTGTTCCACGGCATTGCCTATGCAATGGGCACTGGTGGAGCAGGCGGAGGAGATGGAGTAGTTCACGCCCTTGATTTCAAACGCCGTGCAGAGGCAGGCGGAAACCGTGCTGCCCATGGTACGTGGCACCATATACGGGCCTATGCGTTTCACGCCCTTGCTGCGGGCAATGTCGGCGGACTCGACCACATTGGCGGTGGAGGCGCCGCCGGAGCCGGCAATCAGGCCGGTGCGCGGGTGCGAAACCACTTCCGGGGGCAGGCCGGCATCAGCAATCGCTTGCTGCAGGGAAACATGGGCGTAGGCGGCGGCGCCGCCCTGAAAGCGTTTGTCCTTGCGGTCGATCAGCGCATCCAGATCAATATCCGGGCTGCCGCTGACCTGGCTGCGGAATCCCATTTCGGCATAGACCGGATTGGCCCGTATGCCGGAGCGCATCAGGCGCAGGCTTTCACTGACGGTGGCTTTGTCATTGCCCAGGCTGGAGACGATGCCAAGACCGGTGATCACGACACGACGCATGGGTTCATCCTCACTAATGATTGCCGCTTTACTGCTGCCGGCGGGTGGCTGGCGGCGGGGTTTTCTGGCGGCCCGCCTTGTGGGCAGGCCGGTAGCTCTTGTTAACGCTGACGCTTAGAAGTCGTCCGTGCTGGTGAAGAGACCGCAGCGCAGATCCTGCGCGGAATAGATTTCGCGGCCATCCACATACATCTTGGCGTCGGCGATGCCGACGACGAGCTTGCGCTCTACGACACGCTTGATCTGCAGGTGGTAGGTGACCTTTTTGTGCGTGGGCAGCACCTGGCCGAAGAACTTGATTTCACCCGAGCCCAGGGCACGGCCGCGGCCGGGATTGCCACGCCAGGCCAGCCAGAAACCGAGCAGCTGCCACATGGCATCCACACCCAGGCAGCCCGGCATCACCGGATCGCTTTCGAAATGGCAGCCGAAGAACCAGAGATCAGGACGGATATCGAATTCTGCGATGATTTCTCCCTTGCCGAACTCGCCGCCTTCGTCGGTGATGTTGATGACACGATCCATCATCAGCATATTGGGCAGGGGCAGGCGGGCATTGCCCGGGCCGAACATTTCGCCATGGCCACAGGCCAGGAGATCGTCGCGGCTGAAGGAGTTCTTGCGCATGGAGATACAATCCTTGAATAAGCGGTGGAGCTGAACAAAGTCCGGCGTGCGGTTTCTCGGGTCCGCGTCATCCGGTTCAGCGGCTGCCATGGCTGGCGGCGGGGGCATTGTAACAGGGCAATCCTGACGGTCCGGAGACAGCCCGGTGCAACATGTTTCCAAATGTTTAGCTTTTTGACCGCAAGGTCGCGAGAGTGGGGAGGGGGCCGACAGCAGCCCTTTGCCGTTACAGCACATGGCTGGACAAGGCATGACCCCCGCGTATGATGGCGCCGTTTCCGGCATTCGCCGCAGAAGAAAAAACTGACCCTAATCCCTTGCGGGAGCTTTTCAATGCTCGTCGAGCTTGGCCATTTCGCCCTGGTTTTGGCGCTGTTTGTTGCACTGGCCCAGGTACTCCTTCCTCTTTATGGCGTGTGGGCACGCCAGCCCTCCGCCCAGGCGGTGGCGCGCAGCGCTGCCTATATGCAGTTTGTCCTGCTGCTGTTTTCTTTTGCTGCCCTCACGGCAGGCTTTCTGGAAAACGATTTCACGCTGGATTATGCCGCCCGCCAGAGCAATACCATGCTGCCGGTCTGGTACAAGATTTCCGCGGTCTGGGGCGGCCATGAAGGCTCGCTGCTGCTGTGGGCACTGGTGCTGGCGGGCTGGACGGCGGCGGTGGCGCGCTTCAGTCGCAGCCTGCCGCGCGACATGACGGCACGTGTCATTGCCATCCTGGGCGCAGTCAGCATCGCCTTCCTGCTCTTCATTCTGTTTACCTCCAATCCCTTTGCGCGCCTGCTGCCGGATTTCCCACCGGACGGGAATGATCTCAATCCGCTGCTGCAAGACCCCGGTCTCATCATCCATCCGCCCATGCTTTATATGGGCTATGTAGGTTTTGCCGTGCCTTTTGCGTTTGCACTAGCGGGCCTCATGGGCGGGCGTCTGGATTCAGCCTGGTCGCGCTGGTCGCGCCCCTGGGCGCTCGCTGCCTGGTGCTTTCTCACGCTGGGTATCGCGCTGGGCTCCTGGTGGGCCTATTACGAACTGGGTTGGGGCGGCTGGTGGTTCTGGGACCCGGTGGAAAATGCTTCCTTCATGCCCTGGCTCGCTGGAACAGCATTACTGCATTCGCTGGCGGTGACGGAAAAGCGCGGTGTGTTCAAAGCCTGGACCGTGCTGCTGGCCATCATTGCCTTTGCGCTCAGCCTGCTCGGCACCTTCCTTGTGCGTTCCGGCGTGCTGACCTCGGTACATGCTTTTGCTTCTGATCCTTCACGCGGGCTTTTCGTGCTGGGTATTCTGGCCGTGGTGATAGGTGGCTCGCTCGCGCTCTTTGCTGCGCGCGCCGGTGCACTCAATAGCGAGTCGCGTTATGAGCTGGTCTCACGCGAAATGTTCCTGCTCGCCAATAATCTGCTGTTGCTGACGGCAACAACAGTCGTGCTGCTAGGCACCCTGTTTCCTCTCGTGGCCGACGCCATGAATCTTGGCAAGATTTCCGTAGGCCCGCCTTATTTCAATCTGCTCTTCGTGCCCTTGACCCTGGTCTTGCTACTTTTCATGGGCGTGGGTTCGCAGGCGAACTGGAAACGACAGGATACCGGCAAGCTGCTCAAGCCTTATGGCCTGATCCTGCTCGGCGGCTTGCTGCTGGGTGTGGTACTGCCCCTGCTCTGGTTCGGTACCAATGATGCACGGGTGGCCATTGCCTGTGCGCTGGTATTTGCCGTGACCCTCGCCATTGCGCGTGATGTCTTCCTGAAAGTACGCACGGCAAAAGCCGGAGTCTGGGCGGGTCTGCGTCGTCTTTCGCGCAGCTATCTTGGCATGCAGCTGGCCCATATCGGCCTGCTGGTAACCGTGCTGGGCGTGACTCTGGTTTCCACGCACAGCATGGAGCGCGATGTGCGTATGGTGCCGGGCGATGCAGTGGTTGAGGGCGACTACAGCTTTGTTTTCCACGGTGTGAGCGAGCGCAAAGGCCCCAACTATGTGGCACGTCGTGGTGATATCGAAGTACTGAAAAACGGCGAGCACCTGCGCTGGCTGCATCCGGAAAAGCGTGTGTACAACGTGCAGCGCAATACCATGACGGAAGCCGCCATTGATCCGGGCCTTTTCCGTGATTTGTATGTGGCGCTGGGCGAGCCGCTTGAAGATGGCCAGTCCTGGGCCGTGCGTGTCTATCACAAGCCTTTTGTGCGCTGGCTCTGGCTGGGTGCCATTTTCATGGCGGCGGGTGGTGCGCTGGCTGCGACTGATCGCCGTTACCGTATGCGCAAGACGGCGACTGCCAGTCTGCCGGCAGGGGGAGAAGCTGCCTGATGAACAAGCCGCTTCGTATTGCTTTTTATGCTCTGCCCCTGCTGGTTTTTATCGGCTTGGCCATTTTGCTCGGCAGCCGTCTGGGTACGGATCCTACCGAGCTGCCTTCGGCACGTATCGGCAAACCCATGCCGGAGTTTTCCCTCTCGGCCCTGGATGCGCCGCAGAAAATCCTCACGACAGCCGACGTGAAGGGCAAGGTACTCTTCCTCAATGTCTGGGCGACCTGGTGTATTTCCTGTCAGGTCGAGCATCCTGTGCTCAAGCATATGGCAGAGCAGGGGGTGCCCATTATCGGCGTCAACTACAAGGATTACCGCGAGTCCGCCCAGAAATACCTGGAGTTGCATGGCAATCCCTTCCTCTTTTCCCTGTTTGATGAGAAGGGTGATCTGGGGCTGGATCTGGGTGTGTATGGCGCACCGGAAACCTATCTGCTCGATAAGGACGGCAATATCCGTTACCGCTTTATCGGCGTGCTGGATGCCGAGAAGTGGGAAACCGTGCTGCGTCCGCGCTACGAGGCGCTGCTGGCCGGCAAGCCTTTGCCGGCAGATGACAGTGCCTTGGGGAGCAGTCTGTGAAGAAATTCCTCCTGCTCTTTATATTCCTGACATTTTCTGCTCAGGCTTCGATAGAGGTTTTTCCTTTCGAGTCGCCAGAGCAGGAGCAGCGTTTCCGTCATCTCATCGATGAGCTGCGCTGCCCGAAATGCCAAAACCAGAACCTTTCCGGCTCCGATGCCGAAGTGGCCCGTGATCTCAAGCGCCGTGCCTGGACGCTGATGCAGCAGGGCAAGACGGATGATGAAA
>JAVHYE010000068.1 GCA_031119295.1 Pedobacter sp.
TGCATCCTATTTGGAGAAGCAACAGCTGCCGCGTTTCATATATTACGAGCAACGCAATCCGTCCTTAAAAGCTACTATTACATTCATAGAAAACAAAATCGCCTAGCAAATCCAATGTGGGCGAATATGATTGATCAACTCAGAGCAAAAACAAAAAATAAACCACCAGCAGCCCTACTATCAGCCCTAGACCTAATTCGAACAGAATATAGAAACCCTACACAGCACCCACACGCCACATATCAAATCGATTCAGCTCAGGACCTTCTTGGTGTATGCATTGATGTTATCGGGAAAATGGCCGAAGAGCTTTGATATAACAAGTCATTCAAGGCGGACGCCGTACCGGCGCCGCCTTAATTCCAACGTTAGCTCCTCACAGAATGAAAAAAGTAACCGGTAAAAAGATTAAGAAACTATTGAAGTCCACGTTGACAGAGCTTAGCTCCTTTTATAGCCCTCATTTCGAAAGAAGTTTTCTGATCAAGGATCTTGATGAGTGCATATCTCATATGCGCCACGAAGAAATCGAATCAATAAGGCGCAATACTGAAGCCTTGCCCGATGAATTCTCCTTGGCGAATGTTGGGACAGTCTGCCTAAGCCTCCTATCTCTGTCTCTGCACGAACCAGATAAGCCAAATCAGCTATTTGAGCCTGATTGGTTGAGTGAAACGAGCATTCCGAACCCGAATCATGTATTGCAGTGCATGCTAGCACAGCTAACAAACTATTCCGCGGGAACCATTGACCTCCTTGAAAAGGGCCTAGACAACCCGGCTAGGGCAAACTGCAGGCTCATACACGAGCTATCAATGCAGATAATTTGCTTGCTGTTCTCTCGGGATGACTTTAAGAAATACATAAGCGGTCGGGAAGAGGAAGCATCAACGCAAATATGGCACGAGCTATTTGCAAAGGACCGTCTAAACAAGAAGATAGCGAACATAGAGAAAGAGTTAGGCCTTGATGATGAGATCATCAGAGAGTCACTGGATGGAAGAAAATCAAACTATAAGTTTTACTCACAAGCCATCCATCATTCATATTTGGCATGCACTATTGGCGCATATTCTCCTGCTTTTGGGAGAGATGACGGTAGCTTCTGCCTTTTAGGGGGAGAAAATGAGAACATTAGATCAACACTAAAATATCTGAATTTTAGTATTTGGTACTTCTTACTATCATTTTTTGCCGTACTTGATAAGCATCATAATATAAAACCAAAGATCTCAAAGAACTCCCTGTGGATGGAAGCTTTCATGCTGTATTTCTGCGTCAAGGAGGGATACCTTGAAATCTATAAAACCGGCAAATGAGCTAACAAGTCGTTCAAGGCCGACGCCTTCGACGCGGCCTTAACTCCAACGTTAGAAAGCAGAATGAGAGTATCTATGTTACGTGCCAGCTTTCTTATTTTCCTTGGAGTGATCTGCTCCGGGTGTGTACCCGCACTCCGGTGGAATCATCAAATGCTCCAAGCTGATAAGCACACCTTGAATGAACCCTTAACTCTGCAAAATGAATTTGGTACGGGCTCCCTGCCCAAGGGAACCATACTTTACTCCATGCCTCAGAAAGGCGATGAGCCAATGTTCTTCATTCTGGTAAATACGAAGAACTTGGAATCAATGAAGAAATATGAAGGCCATGAGAGTAAGAACTATCTGGCAGCCCCAATTAGCGCATACCGTGCTGAAAATCCTTGAGAGCAGCCTTCTAACAAGTCATCCCAGCCGGCCCGCTAGAGCCTAACTCCAACCCACTGCACCCATGAGACATGAAATGACTACTGCTCTCCTCGAAAAATGGCACCAGATTGTTCGTAACCAGGACGCATCAGGATTAAGTGCCTTGCTTGCCGAAGATGCCGTCTTCCACTCCCCTGTCGTACACACGCCGCAACGCGGCAAAAAACTTGTGGCCATGTATCTGGGCGCAGCCTTGCAGGTACTCTTCAACCCGAGCTTCCGCTATGTGCGCGAGATTGTCGGTGAAACCGATGCCATGCTGGAGTTCGAAACCGAGGTCGACGGGGTGCTGATCAACGGGGTGGATATCATCAAGTGGAACAGCGACGGCCAGATCAGCGAGTTCAAGGTCATGCTGCGGCCGCTCAAAGCCATCAACCTCATTCACCAGAAAATGGGGGCCATGCTGCAGGCCGGCCAGTGAGTGCGAGACTCCTGCCCGCAGTCACCGGAATTGGCTTGGTCGGCCTCACCACTTGCTTTCCAGGGCCACTTTGAACATCACATCGTCATTCCATCCCAGGACAGGCAAGGCATTTGGCTGCTTATACATATCCAGGTTGTATTTATAAAAATCACTGCTGAGCACCAACTCGGTATTTTTCCCGGCATGGCTATCAATCCAGTGGCCTACATCTCCACGCAACTCCAGCGTGTATTGTTCCTCGATCGATTGATCACCTTCTTGCCAATGCCGCGCCAGACCAGAGACCGTCCAGAACTCACCAAGCTTGAGTCCGGCTTTGCCAGTAAATGCATAGGCAAGCGTGCTGTTGCGCAGGCCCGTACGGCCATACCCTCGTTGACGGGGTGCATCGTCATCAAGCTCCAGCATGAACCAGCCAGCACCAGCCTCAGCTGAGGCCTGGAAGCGATCGCCGTCATAACCTGCCACCAGAGCAGGAAGAGCCGTGAACTGTCGCTCGACAGAGCTGACGGTATTAACCCGGCCCCTGAACTCAGCCCCCCAGCCGAAGTGCAGCTGTCCTTCACGCCAGAAATCGCTATCAGCAGTCGCAAGCACCTGACTCCAGAGCGGAACGTGATCCGGATCCAGATGATCCGTGTCGTGATCAAGCAGAAGCTCAAAGCTGCCAAAGAGATGAGGGCCGGTATCGCTATGCTGGTCCACCAAAATGCTGGTGTTGATGCCATAGGTGTGCGAATCCACATCCGGAACACTGAAATCATGAGCTCCCACCGAGTAGCGCCACTCGGCAGCGGCATTGCCAAGGGCTGGCACTGCAGCAAGCAGGCACACCAGCAGCAGTGGCGAAACGCCGGGCCGGGCATCAAGCGCCAGACCTGGCCAGGAAAAGCCATAACGAAAACCCATCTGACATACCCCATGACATTGACCTGATCGAGTGTAGACAGGCCATAGCCTCTATAAATCCCGGAAATGACGGCCGATCAGAGTCCATCCGACGAGAGGTGCGTCATCAGATTTTTTGCAGCATGGCTGGTATGCTTGGCCCCCATCGGGAGCAAGCCCCATTGGCCTCCAGCCCTTGCTCTTATTCGCGTGCTCAGGCGCCCCTTATTTCTCCGTATAGCGCCGCCTGACTCATCATTCCCTCCGTCCTGTTCAAGCAGGCGGCTGCATTTTTCTTCAGGTGTCCGTATGGAAATCAAGGTCAACTTTCTCGACAAGCTCAGGCTTGAAGCCAAGTTTGATGACTTCACGGTGATTGCCGACCAGCCCATACGCTACAAAGGTGATGGCTCGGCACCCGGACCCTTCGATTATTTCCTGGCATCCTCGGCCCTGTGTGCGGCCTACTTCGTGAAGCTGTATTGCAATACACGGAATATTTCCACGGACAATATCCGCCTCTCGCAGAACAATATTGTTGATCCGGAAAACCGCTACAAGCAGATATTCAAGATTCAGGTTGAACTGCCCGCCGATATTTCCGACAAGGACAGGCAGGGCATCCTGCGCTCCATCGAGCGCTGCACTGTCAAGAAGGCCATACAGGCCGGACCGGATTTTGTCATCGAGAGCGTCGAGAATATTGATGCCGACGCGCAGGCACTGCTAATGCCGGGCCTGGCTGAACAAAGCAGCACCTATATCCTGGGCAAAGACCTGCCACTGGAAGAAACCATTGCCAATATGTCGGGCATCATGGCCGGCCTGGGCATGAAGATAGAAATTGCGTCGTGGCGCAATATCGTGCCCAACGTGTGGTCCCTGCATATCCGTGATGCACACTCCCCCATGTGCTTTACCAATGGCAAAGGTGCCACCAAGGAAAGCGCACTGGCTTCGGCCCTGGGCGAATTCATCGAACGCCTGAATTGCAACTTCTTCTATCACGGCCAGTTCTGGGGCGAAGACATCGCCAACGCGGACTTCGTGCACTACCCCGAAGAAAAATGGTTCAAGCCGGGCAAGAAAGACCAGCTGCCCAAAGAAATCCTGGATGAATACTGTCTGGAGATTTACAACCCTGAAGGCGAGCTGCGCGGCTCCCATCTCTACGACACCAACTCCGGCAATACGGCGCGTGGCATTTGTTCCCTGCCGTTTGTGCGGCGCTCCGATGACGAAGTGGTGTATTTTCCGTCCAACCTTCTTGAAAACCTCTTCCTCAGCAATGGCATGAGCGCCGGCAATACCGTGGCCGAAGCCCAGGTGCAGTGCCTGTCGGAAATTTTCGAACGCGCCGTAAAGCGGGAGATTCTGGAAGGTGAAATGACCCTGCCCGATGTGCCGCCGGAAGTGCTGGCCAAATACCCCGGCATTCTGGCTGGCATCAAGGCACTGGAGGAACAGGGCTTTCCGGTACTGGTGAAAGATGCTTCGCTGGGCGGCCAGTATCCGGTGATGTGCGTCACCCTGATGAATCCGCGTACCGGTGGTGTGTTTGCCTCCTTCGGCGCTCACCCAAGCCTGGAAGTAGCGCTGGAGCGCAGTCTGACCGAATTGCTGCAGGGGCGCAGCTTTGAAGGCCTGAATGATCTGCCGCAGCCGACCTTCCAGAGCAATGCCCTGACCGAGCCGAACAATTTCGTCGAGCACTTCATCGACTCCAGCGGCGTGGTGTCCTGGCGCTTTTTCAGTGCGCGTTCGGATTACGAATTTGTGGAGTGGGATTTCTCGGCTCAAGGCGAAAACGCCAATGTCGAAGAGGCTGCGGCGCTCTTTGAAATCCTCGACCGTATGGGCAAGGAAGTTTATATGGCCGTATACGAACATCTGGGCGCAGCGGCCTGCCGCATCCTGGTTCCGGATTATTCGGAAATTTATCCCGTCGAGGATCTGGTCTGGGATAACACCAATATCGCCCTGCAGTTCCGTGCCGACATCCTGAATCTGCACACGCTGGATGATGCTGCGCTTGCAGCCTTGGTGGAGCGTCTGGAAGAAAGCGAAATCGATGACTACACCGATATCGTCACCCTGATCGGCATCGAGTTTGACGACAACACCGTCTGGGGCCAGCTTACCGTTCTGGAATTGAAGCTGCTGATCTATCTGGCCCTGCAGCAGTTTGAAGAAGCCAAAGAGCTGGTGGAAACCTTCTTGCAATACAACACCAATACGGTGGAACGTGGCCTCTTCTATCAATGCATGAATGTTGTGCTGGAAGTGCTGCTGGATGAAGAGCTGGATCTGGACGATTACGAAGCCAATTTCCGGCGCATGTTCGGCGACCAGCGCATGGATGCCGCGATAGGCTCGGTGGAAGGCAACGTGCGCTTCTTCGGCCTCACACCCACCAGCATGAAACTGGAAGGGCTGGACCGGCACCAGCGCCTGATCGACAACTACACCAAGCTGCACAGTGCACGAGCCAGAGCAGCGACCAAAAATCAGGCATAAACTGATCGCCTCATGTCCCGGGTGAATGCTTGCGATGACCATCACCATTACTGCTTTTGAACGGTCACCGGACGGCGGCAAAGGACTGGCACGTGATACACGCGTGCGCTGGGCACTGGAGGAAGCGGGTCTTGCCTATGAGGTGCGCCCCGTTTCCTTTCAGGCCCTGAAAGAGCCTGCGCATCTGGCGCGCCATCCTTTTGGCCAGATTCCGACTTATGAGGAAGGCGATCTTGTCCTCTTTGAAACCGGCGCCATCGTCCTGCATATCGCCGAACAGCATGCCGGCCTGTTACCTACGGACGCTCATGCCCGCTCACGTGCCATCACCTGGATGTTTGCTGCACTCAGTACCATGGAGCCTCCCATTCTCGATCTGGTCACTGCCAGGATTCTGGAAGGCGACAAACCCTGGAGCCAAGAGCGCCTGCCTTTGGTGATGGACCGTATCCGCGCCAGACTGGATCAGCTCTCCTCCCACCTCGGCAATAGCGAATGGCTGGATGCTGCTTTCAGTGCGGGTGATCTGATGATGGTATCGGTGCTGCTCAGGCTGAGAGCCTCCGGCATTCTGGACGAATATCCGAAGCTGTCTGCCTATGTCGCCCGCGGAGAAGCGCGGCCGGCTTACCAACGCGCATTTGCAGCGCAACTGGCACTCAACACGAGCTCATCATGAAATTCCGGGCCACCATCATTCCCTCTGGCAATGCCACTGCCGTAGAAGTCCCTGCCAAGGTGATGGAAGCACTGGCTGCAGGGGCACGCCCGGCCGTGAGCATTACCATCAATTCGCATCAATGGCGCAGTCGTATCGCGGCCATGCACGGACTCAGCCTTATCGGTATCAGCGCAGCAAACCGCAAGGCAGCCGGCATTGCCGAAGGTGATATGGTCGACGTGCTGCTTGAGCTGGACACCGAGCCGCGTGTCGTCGCGGAGCCTGCCGATCTTGCTACCGCCCTGGGCAAGAGCAAAAAAGCCCGAGCAGCATTCGACAAGCTGCCTTTCGGCCTCAAGCGCAAACATATTACGCAGATTGAAGAGGCCAAAGCGCCGGAAACCCGGCAACGCCGTATTGCCAAACTGATCAGCACACTGGAAGAAAGTGCCGGCTAAGCCAGCAAGGACGAAGACAGATCATGAAAAAGAGTGATGCTCCTGAAAATCCTTCCCCCTCCCAGCTCATAGATGACAGGATCAAGGAGCTGGGCGACTGGCGCGGAGAAATGCTGGGTCGCCTGCGCGCCATCGTCAAAGCCGCTGCTCCCGGTGTGTCCGAAGAGTGGAAATGGCGAGGCGTGCCGACCTGGTCGCAGGACGGCATTATCTGTACCGGTGAAACCTACAAGAGCGCCGTGAAGATGACCTTTGCCAAGGGCGCTGCACTGGAGGACCCGGCCCATCTGTTCAATTCCAGTCTTGATGGCAATGTACGCCGTGCCATCGATTTCCATGAAGGCGACAAGATCAATGAAAAGGCCCTGAAAGCACTTATCGCTGCGGCCGTGGTACTGAACCACTCGAAAAAGAAGAGCTGAAGGCCAGCGAAAATATGCGCAAGACAGGACGAATCAGCAGCTGGAAAAGCGACAAGGGCTTTGGCTTCATTGCACCGGCCACGGGAGGCAAAGAGCTGTTCGTTCATATCAAGGCATTGGGTGGCAGCCGCGCACCCGCCATCAGCAGTGAAGTCAGCTATGAAGAGGCATTTGATGCCCAGGGCCGGACTCGGGCCGAGCGCGTTGTGATGGTCGGCGGCGGACTCACACCGCGTCCTGCCCTGAAAGCGCTGGGGCTAGCTTCCGTCTTTCTTGCCACGCTTACGGGCCTGACGGTCTTTGGCCTCATTCCGCTTTCCCTGCTTTACCTTTATCTCGGCATGAGTGTGCTGACATTCCTTGCCTACTCCTGGGACAAATCAGCCGCACAACGAGGAGCCTGGCGCACCAAGGAAAACACCCTGCACCTGTTTTCCCTGCTGGGTGGCTGGCCCGGCGCCCTGTATGCACAACAACTCCTGCGTCATAAATCCAGCAAACAGTCTTTCCGTATTGCCTATTGGCTGACTGTCTTGCTCAATATCGCCGGGCTTGCTTATCTGCTTTCCAGCCATGGCCGCTGGCTACTCCATCTCATTGCGGACATCATACCGTCGTGATCTTCTCCTGAGAGTCTTCATGAAAAACCTGAAAGCCGCACTGCTGATGACCGTCATCGCCTCCTCGGCCCATGCCGCCCAATACGATATCAATGACCTCTATGGAGGCTGGTGCCTGAAATCCCTCGCCGCAACGCTGGAAGGTGAGCGGACGCCGGACAATTCATTCTATGAATTCACCAAAGAAGGCCGACTCAATTACAAGATGAGCTTCTTTGAGCAATCCGGTGATTACACGATCAAGGGCGACCGCATAGAGACAGCAGCGATGGGAAATTACTCCATCATTGCCCTGGAAAAGACAAAAATGACCCTGAAATACGGCACCTATTTTTTCTTTGAGAAGGGCGAGTGCCGTTAAGCACTCCTCATCAATGAAAATGATCATGCCCCCCTCCTCTGCAGTGAGCACGTAATATGACAGACGATAAAATCCGTTTTGATGATGGTGCCGCCTATGAGCGCTATATGGGCCTGTGGAGCCGCAAGGTGGGCGAGCAATTCCTCAACTGGCTCTCTGCCGTGGACGGCATGCGCTGGCTGGATGTGGGCTGTGGCAATGGCGCCTTCACGGAAATGCTGGCGCAACACTGTGCGCCGTCTGCGCTGGCCGGCATTGACCCGTCGGAAGAGCAGCTGGCTTTTGCCCGTACCCTGCCCGCCCTTGCAAACGCAGATCTTCGGGCCGGCGATGCCATGGCCCTGCCCTGGGCCGACCGCAGCTTTGATGCCGCGGTGATGCCGCTGGTGATTTTCTTCGTGCCGGAGCCACGCCGTGGTGTGAGTGAAATGGCGCGCGTCGTCGCGCCGGGAGGGCTGGTGACGGCTTATGCCTGGGATATGGCTGGTGGCGGATTTCCTTATGCCGCACTACAGGCAGAAATTGCAGCACTGGGCATTACAGTCCCCACACCACCCAGTAACGATGCCTCCAAACTGGAGGTGATGCAGACGCTGTGGCAAGACGCCGGTCTCTGCGATGTGGAAACCACCGTCATCACCGTGCAACGGGAATTCGCCAGCTTCGATGACTACTGGGAAACCGTGCAAGGCGGACCCAGTGTGCGCTTACGTCTTGCCGGCATGACGCCGGAAATTGCCGAAGCGCTCAAGAAGCGCATGCGCGAAATCCTGCCGACTGACGATGCCGGCAAAGTGACGGTTAGCGCCAGTGCCAATGTCATCAAAGGTTGCGTGGCGCTCTGAAGAGGCGTAAGCCTGCAAATCCAGTCCTGTCCTTTCAGGACTGGACCGACTGACGCAAAGGAGATGCGATATGAAAAAGCCAGCAAAGAACACCATCTGCCTCTGGTATGACGGTGGCGCCGAGGATGCCGCAAGGTTTTATGCCGCCACCTTTCCCGATTCATACATCAGCGCAGTCAACCATGCACCGGGGGACTATCCGTCTGGCAAGCAAGGCGATGTACTGACCGTGGAATTCACCGTACTCGGCATTCCCTGTCTCGGCCTTAATGGCGGCCCCGCATTCAAGCACAGCGAAGCTTTTTCCTTTCAGGTGGCCACCGTTGATCAGGAAGAAACAGATCGCTACTGGCATGCCATCGTCAGCAATGGCGGCGAGGAAAGCGCCTGCGGCTGGTGCAAGGACAAATGGGGCCTGTCCTGGCAGATCACGCCCATTGCCTTGATAGAGGCCATCGCCGATCCCGATCCAGCTGCTGCAAAACGTGCTTTCGAGGCCATGATGGAAATGGGCAAGATTGATATTGCGATCATAGAGGCGGCACGACGAGGCTGACCTCGGCCCTCATTTCGTCGATCTTCAGTCACCGGATACGGATTGAGGAGTAAGCCTGTGGAATATGTCATCAGCGCCAGCTTGTTGATTGCGGCCGCCATTCACCTTCTGCCTTTGTCTGGCCTGCTGGGCAGGAAGCCGCTTGAAAAGCTCTACGGCATTACGGTCGAGGAGCCGAATCTGGAAATCCTCATGAGGCATCGTGCCGCCCTCTTCGGCTTGCTGGGTGCATTCCTTCTCTACGCGGCATTCCAACCGGCCATGCAACTGCCGGCCTTCATTGCCGGTTTCGTGAGTGTTGTTTCATTCCTCTGGATTGCATGGTCGACGGGGAAATACAACGCACAGCTTGCACGAGTATTCACAGCGGACATCATTGCACTGCTCAGTCTTGTCGTCGGAGCTTGTGCCTGTATCGTCAAAAACGTGCAGGGCACGTAAACACATCTGGCGAAGCCTCATCACATCAATCCCACCACAAACTCACCAGCCGGCTGGGTGCCGTGAGCATGGGCATGATGAGACTGACGTCTTCCAGATCCATGCAGAACTCCAGCAGCTCGGCAGCAAAACCTTCCAGGTCCTCAGGCGCACGTAATAACTGGAACGCTACGGAGTCGGTTTCCGCCGCCATAATACGTATACCGAAGCGGCGGTGGTAATCCTCGAGCACACGTATGACATCTTCCGTTTCCATATCGTGGTTGATGGCATCGGTGCGGGCGATACGCAGACAGTCGAATTGCGAGTCTGACTTTATGGCGACCAGTTCGGCCTTGCCGTCGTGCTTTTCCTCGCCCAGCCAGCGCGTACTCCCGACATAGCAGCGCCAGCCCGGTGGCAGGGCTCGCGCCAGCTTGTATTGCAGACTAAGGGAGTCCTGCTCAGGCACCAGCACCATGCTCACGCTTTCATCTCGGGCACGGCCGAAATCAAAAGTGGCATAGCGGCGCAGCTCGCCACCGCTGATATTCACCATCAGTGCTTCCACTTCTTCACGCGTGGCCGTCTTCCTGCTTTGCAGTTGTAGCGCTACAGAACGGAGATTCAGCAAGGCGCTTTGTGTATCGGGATGATCTTTGCCCAAACGCTTTTCACGGCTGGCCAGTACCCGCTTGGCCATTTCTGCCGCGCGCTCCATATTGCCGAGACGGGCGTAAATCGAGCCCAGATTGTGGCGGCCGGTTTCCAGCGCCACATCCTCCACGGAGAGATGCTTTTCCTTGATGGCGAGTGCGCGCTCGAACATGTCCTGCGCCTGTGGCAGCTTGCCGAGATGGTCGTAAACCATGCCCAGACCATTCAGGCTGCCCGCCACCAGCGGCAAGGGAATGGCCATGCCGGCCTTTTTCTGCGCAACGACTTTCTGATAGAGCCGACCAGCCTCCGGCAGACGCTTCAAGGTAACCAGCGTGCCACCGTAATTATTCAGTGCAGCGGCCCATATTGCCGGCTCCACACCCTCGCCTTCCGGTGAGAGTGCCAGCGCGTCGGCAAAGGCTTTTGCTGCCGCCTCTTCTTCGCCTTTGGCGGAAAGGCTGACCGCCAGATTATTGAGGCCATTGAAACGCGAACCCAGGCTGGCGCCATCTCCCTGCAGCAAAGCCATCTGGCGCTCACGCCACTGTGCGGCCTCTTCGGGACGGCCGGACTCGTCACAGAGCAGCGCCATATTGTTGTAAATACTTTCCAGCCCTTGCGCACCGGCACCCAGCTTTTCCAGTTGCGCAATCAGCAGGCGGAATTGCGTGTCGGCTTCTTCATATCGACGATTGCGACGCAGGACTTCAGCGAGATTGCCACGACAAACAAAGGTGATGTCATGGTCAGGGCCGTGCAGCACAGGTGCGAACAGGGCACATATTTCAGCAGCCGGCCAGGCCTCGCGATCACGACCTTCAGCAATGGCAGCACCCAGCTCGGCATTGGCATCGTTCATCTGTTCCGCCAGCACATCGTGGCTGACCTGCCCGGCCGTGCTCCGGATATCACGACGTATGGGCTCGGCCATGGCCGGCTCTTCCAGACTCAGGGCCAGCAAGCGGCACTGGGCCTGCAACAGCGCGGCGCCATCTTCTGGCCCGTGACGACGTCGCAACTCCACCTCGCGCTTGAGCAGACGTTGCGCCTCACGGTTCTCGCCACGCTGCAAATGCAGAATGACCAGACGCGCCATGACGTCGGCCTGTTCGGCCGCATTGCCATTCAGATCCGGGAATTGTTCACGCAGGGCCATACTGCGCTGTAGCACCGGCATGGCCTGCTGCGGCTGCCCGGCGATGTCGTGGAAATTGGCCAGTGCATCCAGCAAGGGCAGGAGAATTTCCGGGTCGCCGCCCAGGCGCTCATCCGCCAGCGCCAGCGTGCGCTCGGCAATGCGTATGGCCTCGGGATAATTCTCCTGCTGGATGACGGCATTGAGCTGCTCATGCAAGTGCTTGAACTCGGCGGCCGTCTGCTCCATGTCCTCAGCCTGTACTGTCAGTTCCTCCACACGCTCCGCGCGCGCCGCCTCGGCGCCCGAACGCCACCAGCGGAACAGCAACCAGGCCGCTCCCGCCAACACCAGCAATACCGTGGTTTCCATTGTCTTCCTTAAATTCAAGCCTGCCCGGACCGGGCACAGCCCGGAGAAGCGAGCCGCAGCGATTCTGGGGCTGACTACGCTTGCTGCACAATCGCGCTCATGCCACGCCTTCGCGCGCCCGGCGCTTTCCGCTAAGGTAGGCGCTTGTTTTCATGACCACTGCTTCATTGCGAGCCCTTGCGCCCATGCCAGAAAAATCCGTCAGCCTGCGCCAGGCTTTTGCCCAGCCTGCCGCCCTGGTCATGTTCTTTTTCGGTTTCACCTCGGGCCTGCCCTTCCTGCTGGTGGGCGGTACGCTTTCGGCCTGGTTGCGCGACAGCGGCGTGAGCCTGGAGTCCATAGGCCTCATCAGCTACGCCACGCTCACCTATTCCTTCAAATTCCTCTGGGCACCGCTGCTGGATCATATGCGCCTGCCCGGCCTTGCCCGCCTGGGGCAGCGCCGCAGCTGGCTGCTGCTGGCGCAACTGCTCTTGCTGGCCAGTCTGGTCGGCATGTCGCTGCTGACACCCGGCCAGCTTTCACTCTTTGTCTTTCTGGTCTTCCTCGCGGCTTTTGCCGGCGCCACGCAGGATGTGGTGGTGGATGCCTACCGCATCGAGATTGCGCCCGTGGAAGCGCAGGGCGCACTCGCCGCCACTTACACCCTGGGTTATCGCCTGGCCCTGCTGGCCTCCGGCGCGCTGGCCCTGATCCTGGCCGATCATATGGCCTGGTCCGTGGTCTACCAGCTCATGGCCGTGCTGCTGGTGGCGGTGATCATCGCCACGCTGATGGCGCGCGAACCTGAGCACCAGCGCATTGCCTCCACCGATATCGGCGCCTCGCTGCGCGACGGCGTGATCGGCCCCTTCGTGGATTTCTTCCAGCGCTATCGCGGCATGCTCGGTGTGGCCCTGCTGCTCTTTATCGGTCTCTTCAAGATCTCGGACCAGATGCTGGGCGTGATGGCCATGCCGTTTTATCTGGACTCCGGTTTTACAAAGACCGAGATCGGTGCCGTCTCGAAAATCTTCGGCGTATGGATAGGTATTGCCGGCGCCTTCATAGGCGGGGCCAGCGTGGTCCGTCTCGGCATAGAGCGCAGTCTTTTCATCGGCATACTCATAGGCGGCGTGAGCAATCTTCTGTATCTGCTGCTGGCCATGCATCCCGGCAATATCGTTTTCTTCACACTGGTGATCAGCGGTGAAAACCTTGCCGGCGGTTTTCTCGGCACGGCGGCCGTGGCCTGGCTCTCGGCCCTGGTGAACCGGCGCTATACGGCCACGCAATATGCACTCTTCAGCTCGCTGGTCACGCTGCCGGGCAAGCTCATAGGCGGGCTTTCCGGCTTCATGGTAACGGCCATGGGTTATCAGGGCTTTTTCATTTTCTCCACACTGGCCGTGCTGCCGGCCATTGCCCTCTTTGCCTGGCTGCGGCCACGTGTGACCGTGGGTGATGAACAGGCCCATGCCGAAGCCGTGAAGGAAGAACAGCCGTGAACGCCATTCTTGCCGTGGAGGATTTGCACAAGCAGTACGGCACACTGAAGGCGGTGGACGGCATCAGCTTTGCGGTAAAGCCCGGCATCTGTTTCGGCCTGCTAGGCCCCAATGGCGCCGGCAAAACCACCACGATAGAAATGATTGAAGGCATTACCCGGCCCAGCTCCGGGCGCATCCTTTTCCGCGGCCAGCCCATCAATCGCGATTTCCGCCAGCACTCCGGCATACAGTTCCAGCACACCGCCCTGCCGGATTTTCTCACCACGCGCGAAGCCCTCACGCTTTTCGGCAATTTCTATAACAACCAGGTGGCGCTGGATGAACTGATCGCCGCCTGCTCACTGGGTGATTATCTGGACCAGTACGCCACCAAGCTTTCCGGTGGCCAGCGCCAACGCTTATTACTGGCACTCGCACTGGTGAATGATCCGGACATCGTCTTTCTCGACGAACCCACCACCGGTCTAGACCCACAGGCACGCCGCAATTTCTGGACGCTGATAGAAAACATCAAGGCGCGAGGCAAGACCGTCATCCTCACCACGCACTATATGGACGAGGCCGAGCTGCTCTGCGACGAGCTGGCCATCATGGACAAAGGCCACCTGATTGCCGAAGGCACACCGCAGGCCCTCTTGCGCCAGCATTTCGATGCCATGCGTGTACGTCTGGAAAAATCCGCCTTCACACTCTCGCCCAGTGAATGGCCGGAGCCCGTGGAAATACGGGAAGACGCCGTGGAAATCCTCTCGCGCGATGTAGCACAGACACTGAGCCGTTTGATAGAACGCGGTATCCCGCTCACCAGCCTGGAAGTACGTGCCGCCACGCTGGAAGATCTTTTCATCAAGCTTACCGGCCACGCGCTGAGGCAGTAGGCATGCCGCTTCCTCTCCCGCCTGAACAGGAACGCGCACAGCGCATTGCCATGCTGCGTGGCAGCATCAAGCTGCTGCTGGGCATAGGTTTCCTTTTCCTGCTGGTGCCCTTTTTCAAAAGCATTCCCTGGCCTGAATCCGAAGTACCGGAAGACAGTGTGCTCATCACGCCGGGCGACATCAGAGTCGGCCGCACCCTCAAAGTCAGTCTGAAGGATGGCAGTACGGTCTTTGTCACGCGCAGCAGCGAGGCACAGCGTGAAGCACTGGCGCGCACCCCGGCAGCCACACTCTGGTCAGTCTCTGCGCCGGGTATTGCCGGGCAGGCGTGGTGGGTAGTCAGCGCAAAATCGGCACAGGATGAAGATGTAGCTTTCAGGACAGAAACGGCAAGCACTCCCGCTCACTTCGGCACAGCCCATGGCCAGGTCTGGGATTTATCCGGTCGTGCGCTCAAGCCTGCCGCTTTTACCGGCATATCGGCGATGAACAGCCAGAACCTCATGCCCATGCCTTTCAAACGCCACGATGACGGCATCCTGCTACTGCCGCTGCCACCCGCAACACCGCCTGTGGAAATCCAGGAATGAAAAATTTCATCGCGCTTTTTCTCGCCCGTAACCGCGAGTTCTACCGTGACAAGGGCTCGTTGGCCTGGTCCATCTTTTTTCCGCTGGTACTGATCTTCGGCCTGAGTGCTGCCCTCTCCAATGACAAATACGTCTACAAGGTGGGCGTGCTGGGCGATGTGCCGGTGGCAAAACAATTGCTGCACGATGTCCCTTTTCTGGATGTGGTGGCTTACGAGGATGAGGCGCTGGCCCTGCGTCGTCTCACCCGGCACCAGCTCGATCTGGTGGTCAGTACCGAGAGCCAGCCGCATTACTGGATCAATACGCAGTCAAAGAAATCCTTTTTTCTGGAGCAGAGCCTGAAGCAGCTGGCACCGGGAAAATTCACACGTGCCACGGTGAGCGGACAGGAAGTGGGCTATGTGGCCTGGGTGGTGCCCGGCATTCTCTGCATGAGCCTGATGTTTTCCTGCCTCTACGGCATCGGCTATGTGATCGTGCGCTATCGCGACAACGGTGTGCTGAAGCGCTTGCGTGCCACCCCCATCACGGCGCTGGAATTCCTGTCCGCACAGGCTGCCTCACGTCTGCTGGTGAGCGTGAGCACGCTCTCGCTGGTATTTGCCGGCAGCCATTTCCTGCTCGGCTTCCCGGTGCTCGGCTCCTGGTGGCTATTGCTGCTGGTGGCGGTGCTGGGGGCGGCCAGCATGATTGCGCTCAGCCTGGTCTGCGCCGCACGCATAGACAGCCTGGAATTCATGAACGGCCTGCTCAATCTGCTGTCCTGGCCCATGATGTTTCTTTCCGGCCTCTGGTTCTCGCTGGATGAGGCACCGGAACTGGTGCGTCAGCTTTCGCAGCTGATGCCGCTGACCCATGTGGTGGATGCCGCCCGCGCCGTCATGCTGGATGGCGCCGGCTTCCGCGATGTACTGCCGCATCTGGCCGTGCTGCTGATCATGGCCGTGGTGCTGATGGCGATTGCCGCCCGCGCCTTCCGCTGGCAGAAGGAATAGCCATCCATCCCTGTCGCCTTGACGCTGGGGGACGGCTGCGAAAGGATGCTCGGATTGTCTAAGGAATGACCTCCAGCAGGCAGCAAGAAGAATAATCATGCCGAACAGCGATACCTCCATCCTCGTGGTGGACGATGCCAAATTCTCCAGTGCCATGGTCAACCGCGTGATCGCTCGCGCCGGCTATACCGATGTCCGTCACGCCAATTCCGCCGCCAATGCCCTGCGCTTGCTGGAAGAGCGCGCTGCCCACATCCTGATTGCCGACTGGCTGATGCCGGAAATGGATGGCCTTGAGCTCACCCAGCGCGTGCGCCAGCACGACGAAGCCGGCAACCATTTCACCTATGTGCTGCTGCTCACGGCCAAAGAAGGTGTGGAAGCGCTGGCCGAAGCTTTCGAGCAGGGCGTGGATGATTTCGTCAACAAATCGCATATGCAGGACCAGTTGCTGCCGCGCCTGCTCTCCGCCGAGCGCATCACGCATCTGCAGAACCGTCTGCTGCGCGAAAACCAGAATCTCATCGAAGCCAATGCCAAGCTGAAAAAGCTCTCGCCCTTTGACGGACTCACCGGTCTCGGCAATCGCGCCTATGCCAGCCGCCGTCTCGAGGAAACGCTCAAGCATGTGGGCTCGCGTGGCGGGGCTGCCTGCTATCTGCTGCTCACCATCGGCAATTTCGACGCCATGCGCAAACAATATC
Source organism: Pedobacter sp. (assembly GCA_031119295.1). GTDB lineage: Bacteria > Pseudomonadota > Gammaproteobacteria > Pseudomonadales > Moraxellaceae > UBA2031. The sequence goes on from JAVHYE010000068.1 coordinate 16,754, forward strand.
CGCCGGTGATCCTGAGCCAGCTGCTGCTGGCAGTGGCACGCCGTCTGCGCCAGCTGGTGCGGCCGCTGGATGTGGTAACGCGCATCAGTCCCAACCAGTTCGCCATCATCACGCACCAGCCCGATATCCAGCACTGCAGCGGCCCCAGCTATCGCCGCCTGCACGACGGCATCAATCTCAAGGCCTTCAAGACTGGCGCCGGCTTCATCTCCATACGCGTGCTGCTCACCATTGCCGCCTGTGATGAAGATTCGCTGGCGCCGGAACCGGAATCCCTCATGGCCCTGGCCCAGGCACAGATAGGCAAGGCCGCAGAAACCAGCACCATTGTTTCCGTACGCTGGGGCGGTGCTACCATTCCGGCGTGAAAACGCCGATCGCTCCCGATACTCCTGAAAAACCCTCCTGGCATGTGCTGGGCGCCGGCGCCATAGGCGGCCTCTGGGCCCTGCGTATGGCGCGTCTGGCCATGCCTGTGACACTGCTGGCGCATGGCAGCAGCACGGGCACACGCACGCTTTCCATCGAAGAAAAGAACGGCATTTTTTCTCACCGCTTTCCTGAAGTCTCAGCCGCAGACAGCGCTGTCATCACGCATCTGCTGGTCTGCACCAAGGCCCAGCTCACGGTCAGTGCCATGACACCTTTACTGGCCCAGCTGCAAAAGGGTGCCACCGTGCTGCTGCTGCAAAACGGCATGGGACAGGAAGACTGGCTGCAGCAGGAGCGCCCGGATATTTGCCTGCTTACCGGCAGCAGTACCGACGGAGTATGGCGACGTGATCGTGATCATCTGGTGCAGGCCGGCCTTGGCGAAACCTTCATTGGTGCCGCCAGGTCAGGCGACGAAGCCGCCGCACGTGCTCTTGCGGCGAGCCTGCAGGATAAGCACTGGCCTGTGCATTTTGATGCCGATATCCGCCAGCGCCGCTGGCTCAAGCTGGCCATGAATTGCGCCATCAATCCGCTGACGGCCATTTACCGCTGCAAGAATGGCGAACTGCTGGAAAAACCCGAAGCACTGGCCACGATGCTGACGGTCTGCGCCGAGGTCGCCGAGGTCATGAATGCCGAAGGCATGGCGACGGATACGGAAACCCTGTTCAAAGCCGTCTGCGCGGCGGCGGAAAAAACCGCCGCCAATATTTCCTCCATGCATGCCGATGTAGCAGCCGGCCGCGAAACGGAAATCACCTTTATCAACGGCTATGTGCTGGCACGTGCTGCGGCGCATGGCATTGCTGTGCCTACCAATCAAAGCCTGCTGAACAGCATCAGCAGCCTGCCTCGCCACTGAAAACGGAATCTGCCTTGCCCTCTTTCAAGATCACTGCTCCCGATGCAGCCCTGCACCCTGTGCTGCAGGAAAAAATCGACAACAAGACCAAACCGCTAGGCGCCCTTGGTCAGCTGGAAAAACTGGCCCTGCAAATCGGCCTTGTGCAACAAACACTGACGCCTGCCTTGAAGCGTCCGGCCCTGCTGATTTTCGCCGCTGACCACGGTCTGGCGCGCGAGGGCGTCAGTGCCTATCCGCAAGCCGTTACCGCGCAGATGGTGCTGAACTTCCTGAGAGGTGGAGCTGCTGCCAATGTGTTTTCACGTCAGCACGGCTTTGTGCTCAAAGTGGTGGATGCAGGTGTGGATGCAGAATTTCCTGAAGCACCCGCACTGATTACTGCCAGCCTCGAGCGAGGCACGGCCAGCAGTCTGCAAGGACCTGCCATGTCACTGGCACAGGCAGAATTGGCCCTGCAGCGCGGTGCCGATATTGCGCGCGCAGAAATTGCCGCCGGCAGCAATGTGCTGGCCTTTGGCGAAATGGG
>JAVHYE010000206.1 GCA_031119295.1 Pedobacter sp.
GCGGACGCTTGCAACCCAGGGTGTGATGCGGCGTCAGCTGGCGCCGCATTTCCGGGTCCTTGATGGAACGGTGGATATTCCAGATGCCCACGGGATGCGTGAGACGGCGCGTGAGTTTTTCATTCATGAATACCGGCAGCGTGGGCTCCAGGCCCATAAGGCCGGCCTCACGTACAAAACGCTGCAGCGCCGGCACACGCCGGAACAATTCACTGACCGCACGCGGCATGGCGATATCAGGCTTGGGCAGCACCCAGGAGGGCGTGCGTTGCAAGCTGATGATTTCGCCAGCTACAGGCTGTATGGCCGGCAGGAACTGTATGGCCGAAGCACCGCAACCGATCACGGCCACACGTTCGCCGCGCAGGTCATGTTCGTGATTCCACATGCCGGAATGGAAAATCGTGCCATGGAATTTTTCCTGACCGGGAAAATGCGGCATCTGTGCTTCACCGATATAACCGGGAGCCGCCACCAGAACCCGTGCTGAATAGGACTCACCCGCTGCCGTGCTGATCAGCCAGCGGCCCTCGCCTTCACTCCAGCGCGCATCGCTAACTTCGGTATTGAGACGGATGCGGTCCGTAATGCCAAACTGCTGCGCCACGCCTTCCAGATAGTCGCGAATCTCGGCCTGCGGCGCGTAGCTGCGGCTCCAGTCCGGCTTGGGCGCAAAGCCCAGGGAATAAAGCTCGCTGGGCACATCGCAGCGCAGTCCCGGGTAATCGTTCAGCGCCCAGGTGCCGCCTATGCGCGGCGCCCGATCCAGGATGACCGTATTGCTGATGCCGCGCTCCTTGAGCTTGATACAGGCACTGAGGCCCGATGGCCCGGCCCCGATGATGAGGGCATCCACTTCGGTCCAGGGCGATGAGGCTTTGGCGCTTTTGCGGCCGGCTGCTTTGGCCATGACAAGGTCTCCGGATGACATACAAGCTCCGTCGGCACGGCCAGATGGCCTGCCGCCGAAAACCGGAACAGATTGTCATTTACGGAATTACATGTCAATTTCTGATTTAATCGTCATTTCCGACCTTGTCGGCTACCATCGCGCCATACCCAAGATCATGCCCAGAATCATGACCGAGCCCATGACAGAACCCACCCTGACCCGTGCCGAACGCAACCGCCTGCAGTTACGGACGGACATCATTCAAGCCGCCTTTGCCGAGTTCTCCGAACGCGGCTACCACCAGACCGCCATCGCCGATATCGCCAAGCGGCTCGGCATAGGTCACGGCACCTTCTACCGGCACTTCGAAAACAAGCGCGACATCCTCGAGCACGTCATCAATGACGTGACGGCCAAAATCATCGCGGCCATGAGCGCCGAAAATGCCCCCACGGCTGCCGGCTCGCTGGGCGGCTACCGCGAACAGACCGCGCGCATTGCCCGCCGCCTCACGGAAATCCTGACCGAAAATCCCGCCACGGCGCGCATGGTGTTGTTCGAGGCCACGTCCATAGATCCGGAGATGAACCGGCGCGTGCTGGACCTCATGGACTGGGCCGGCAAGCTCACCGCGGCCTATATGGAAAACGGCGTACGTCTGGGATTTTTCCGCGAAGATCTGGATACAGAATCCACCGGCCATGCTGTCGTCGGCATGATCGTCATGAGCGTGCTGCGCTTTTTACGCACACCGGAAGACCGTGACGAACAGAAGCGTCTGGGTGAGGCCATTCAACGCCTGCTGGTGGATGGTGTGGCGCGCCGCGAGAAATAAAACCGGCCCATGAAAAAGCCCCGCAGATGCGGGGCTTTTTCATTTTCACCACTCACACACGCAGCAAGGCACGAAAACCCCGGCTGGCATAATAAGACTCGGCGCCGTTGTGATAGACGAAGACCTTGCCGTAGCGGCGATCGCAGAACAGCGCGCCACCCAGTGCGCGCACATCATCAGGCGTCACAATCCAGCTGGAGGTTTTGCTGTCGAACTCGCCCAGCTCCTGCAACTGGCGATATTGCTGCTCCGACAAAAGCTCCACACCCATGGCAGCTGCCAACTCGGCCGCACTGCCCTTGGGCTTGTTCGCCTTCCTGGCATCCAGCGCCTTGCGATCAAAGCACAGGCTGCGACGACCCGCCGGCGTTTCCGCCGCGCAATCACAAAAGATGAACTGGCCGGATTTTTTGTCGAAATCGATCACATCCGGCTCGCCACCGGTACTTTCCATTTCAGCGAGTGACTTGAGTGCAGGCTTGTTGCCCTCGAGTCTGGCCAGCACCTTGTCCCAGACCAACCCTTTATGACGTTGCGGATTCTTCCCGAAACGGGCTTCAAGCGTAGCAAGCAACTCTTGTGCAGCGTTTGCTTTCATGACGACCTCCTTGTGCATGCTGATGTTTTACAGGGCTCAAGCTGAAAAGATATCAGCCGCGAAATTCCATCTTTACGCCAAGACTTTTCAGCACATCCCAATACGCCGGGAAGGTTTTGGCGACGCAGCCCGGATCGAGAATGGCCAGACCAGAAACTTTCAGGGCTACCAGCGCCATGCTCATGGCGATGCGGTGGTCGGCATAGGTGAAGATTTCCGCCGGCAGTGTTTGGCCCGCCAGTGAGGGATCGCCATTCACGACGAGATCATCGCCCTCTTCCACCGCCAGCCCTGCTCGCACACGCGACAGCTCACTGGCCATGGCGTGGGTGCGGTCGCACTCTTTGACGCGCAGGTTTTCTATGCCGGTGAAACGCACCGGAGTTTCATTGAAGGCAGCCAGCGCGGCCAGGGTGGGCACGGCATCCTGCATTTGCGAGCCGTCTATCACGGCCGGCATGCGCGGGAATTGTGAAATCACCTCATACGCCTTGGCATCGGGCTGACTGAATGTGTCGGCAGCCATACCGATATCGATACGGCCAGCCGTGAGTACTTCGGCAGCCCACAAATACGTGGCAGCAGAAGCATCGGGCTCAATCAGATAATCGCGCGCAACATAGCCGGTGGGCTGCACCTGCCAATGGCCATCAGCAATCACATTCACCACGGCACCGAAATGCTTCATGGCGGCAAAAGTGAGATCGATATAGCCACGCGCACCTATGTCTTTGCCGGTGAGCACGATGTCCATGGGCGCACTGGCGCAGGCGGCCATCATGAGCAGTGCAGACACGTACTGGCTGGAAAGACCGCCGTCGATTTCGATACGGCCACCGGGAATTTTGCCTGTGCCTTTCACCGTTACCGGCGGACAAGCCGTTTCACTTAAGGCATCAATGCCGATGGAACGCAACGCGGTGAGCAGCGGTGCAATCGGGCGCTTGCGCATATGTTCATCGCCATCCACCACCACGGTGCCATTGATGGTGGCGACTGCAGCCGTGAGAAAGCGTGTAGCGGTGCCGGCATTGCCAAGAAACAGCGGCGCGCCCGGGACCTGCAATTGGCCTGAGCTGTCGACGATAAACGTGGTGGCATCGGGCTCGTCCACGGTCACGCCCATGGCACGCAAGGCCGTTGCCATATGCCGGGTGTCATCACTTTTCAGCGCACCGGTAAGCACGGAGCGGCCCTTGGCCAAGGCCGCCAGCAGCAGCGCGCGATTGGTGATGGACTTGGAGCCGGGAACGACAACGCGGCCCGTAAGCGGGCCTGCAACAGGATGCAGGGAAACAGCAGAGGCAGAGGGCGAAGAGCCGGTCATGAAACGGATTCCGGAACAGCGGGCAGAGGCCGCGCAGT
>JAVHYE010000069.1 GCA_031119295.1 Pedobacter sp.
ATTTGGCATTCAGCACCTGATGCGGAATCTTTTCCTTTACCAGCAACTGCGCCAGGTACTCACTGGTTTCAATGGTGGCCGTACCCACCAGCACCGGTGCATTCTTTTCACGTATGACCTTGATCTCGGCAATGATGGCCGACAGTTTTTCTTCGCGGCTGAGATAGACGAGATCGTCCAGATCCTTACGCACCATGGGGCGATGAGTGGGAATCACCACCACATCCAGACCGTAAATCTGACGGAATTCTGGTGCTTCCGTATCAGCCGTACCGGTCATGCCGGACAGCTTTTTGTAGAGACGGAAATAATTCTGGAAAGTGGTGGTGGCCAATGTCTGGTTTTCAGACTGGATACGCACTTTTTCCTTGGCTTCCACCGCCTGGTGTATGCCATCGGACCAACGACGGCCGGGCATGGTGCGGCCTGTATGCTCGTCGACAATGATGACTTCATTGTTCTGCACGATGTACTGCACATCACGCTGGAACAGCACATGTGCCTTGAGGCCGGCATGCACATGATGCAGAAGGCCGAGATTGGCCGCGGAATAAAGACTGTCACCTTCGGCCAGCAGACCGAGACCGGTCAGCAGAGACTCCACATATTCATGACCGGCTTCGGTCAGCTCCACCTGACGGTGTTTTTCATCAAGCCAGAAATGGCCGCCATCGGCCTTGCCTTCTTCAGCCTGCTTGGTGAGCTTGGGAATGACGGTATTGATTTGCTCATAAAGACGCGAGGAGTCTTCGCTCGCACCGGAAATGATGAGAGGCGTGCGGGCCTCGTCGATGAGAATGGAGTCAACTTCATCCACCAGGGCATAGGCCAGACCGCGCTGGTTTTTGTCTTCCAGGCGGAAGGCCATATTGTCGCGCAGATAATCAAAGCCGAATTCGTTATTAGTGCCGTAGGTGATGTCGGCCTCATAAGCCGCACGCTTTTCAGCAGCGGGCTGCATGGAGCGGATCACGCCTACTTTGAGACCGAGGAATTCGAACAGCGGGCGGTTCCAGTCGGCATCACGCGAGGCGAGGTAATCGTTCACCGTCACCACATGTACCGCGCCGCCGGAGAGGGCATTGAGATAGGCCGGCAGTGTAGCGGTCAGCGTTTTGCCTTCGCCGGTGCGCATTTCGGCAATGCGGCCTTCATGCAGGGTAATGCCGCCTATCATCTGCACATCGTAATGACGCATGCCAAGTACACGGCGAGCTGCCTCACGGCAGACGGCAAAAGCCTCCGGCAACAGCTTGTCCAGATCTTCGCCTTTTTCATAACGGGATTTGAATTCGGCAGTCTTGGCCGAAAGCGCTGCATCAGGTAATGCCTTGAGGGTTTCTTCCTGCACATTGATGGCATCCACCAGCTTGCGCATACGCTTGAGTTCGCGCTCGTTCTTGGTACCGAAAATACCACCCAGAAAACCTGCAAATCCCGACATAACCGCTACTCGTGAAAATGAATTGGTGCCCATGCCGCCATCCCGGCGGACTGTATTGCTTGGACTGCAACGCAGATGGGGTCGGCAAGCGGCCAAAACAAGGCCTTGGCGCTCGCAAAGCGGGCCATTCTACTCTGATTCCGGAGAGGGAAAAACTGACAGTCCTGTAATGAAAAAACCCGGCATTGCCGGGTTTTTGATCACATCATGTTCAGCGACTGGCGTGGGCGATATAGGTGGCCGGATCGACTTGCGTACCGCTGCGCAATACCTCGTAGTGCAGATGCGGGCCGGTGGAACGGCCGGTGGAGCCCATATAGGCCACCAGCTGATCCTTGGCCACAAGATCACCCACTTTCACCGCCACACGGCTGGCATGGGCGTAGCGGGTGCTCATGCCATCACCATGGCTGACTTCCACCACATTGCCATAACCGGTCTTGGCGCCGGCATAGGTGACTATGCCCGGCGCCACGGAAAAGACATGGGTACCCTCGGGGCCGGCAAAGTCGATACCGCCATGAAAGGTGGTGCGGCCGGTGAAGGGATCGGAGCGATAACCATAACGGGAGGTCACATAGCCGCTGCGCACCGGCATATTGGCCAGATAGCTCTTGGGCTCAATGCGCTTGCCACTCATGAGACCGTCCAGCGCCATGAGCTGGGCTTCTTTCTGTTCGATTTCCGCCGACAGCTCCTGCAAACGCAGCATCACGCTGGGGCGATCACCGAGGACGGTCAGCTCTTCAGTGAGCGGGCCGCCCATCGGGGGCTTTTTTTTGAAATCGAACTCCTCTGTATTGAGGTTGGCCGACTCCGCCAGGTGCTCACCCAGCGCATCAAGACGCACAAGGCGCGCCTGCATTTCCACCAGACGGCTCGTCATGGCTTTCAGCTGATCACGCGAATCTGCCGACACCACATCGGACTGGCCTGTCTGCGAGGGAAAAAGCCGCGCCGCAGCGTAATAACCGGCACAGCCCAGGGCCACGCAAAGCACAACCACAACGGCGGCAATAATCATCAGCAAGCGGGGCTGCAATTGCACGGTACGCGGACGTCCATGCTTGCGGCTCAGGAGGATGATGTTCATGAATAAATCCTGCTTGTTGTTTTGACAGCGGTATACTGCAAGCCCAACTGCCAGCAGAACGGCCCGATCTTGTGTCTCACCGACACGGGAAGGAGCCTCGTCAAACGGACATGCGCCAGGAAAAAACCGTAACGCTGACCGAAATCATAAAACAGGGTGCGCTGGCGTCTCTGCGCGAGCGCTCGGGCCTGATACACAGACTCGACACCCTGCTGGGTTTCTATCTCGATGCACGCCTGCGACAGCTGGTGCGCGTGGCGTCCTACCAGGACGGAACCCTCATACTGACCTGCACCAACAGCACCGTGGCCGGTCAGCTTCGTTATCTTAGTCGCATCTATATGCAGCAGTTGCGCCAACATGACGAGCTTTGTGAGCTTGTACGCATTCACGCCGTGATTGGCCGCCCGTCTCCGGCATCTTCTGCCGCCCGCAAAGCAGTGAGTCCCCTGCGTCGCCTGAGCCCGGCCACAGCCGAACTCTTGCTGCATCTTTCAGAAGATCTCGAAGGGGGGGAGGTTAGCGAAGCCCTGCGCCGACTGGCAAGGCATACAGAGAAGCCGGAGTGACCGCTCATCCGGCGTTATGGAAAGGAAATATCTCTTTGATTTACAAGGCTTCTTCTAGAGCAACTGCCTTGATGTAAGAGATGGGAGCCTGGGCTTCGTCACTAAAAGACACAATTTCCCAGGCATCCGGCTGCTCCAGCAAGGCGCGCAGCAACTGGTTGTTCAGGCCATGGCCGGACTTGTAGCCCTGATACTCACCCAGGATGCCATAGCCCAGCAGATAGAGATCGCCGATGGCATCCAGCATCTTGTGGCGCACGAACTCGTCCTTGTAGCGCAGTCCTTCCTCATTCATCACGCCGTTATCGTCAACCACGATGGCGTTTTCCATGCTCCCGCCCAGGGCAAGATTTTTGGAGCGCAGGTATTCGATATCACGCATGAAGCCAAAGGTACGGGCGCGGCTGACTTCCTTTACATAGGAGGTGGTGGAGAAATCCACCTCGGCGTATTTGTGCTCGTCCAAGAAGGCCGGGTGATCGAAATCGATGGTGAAGCAGAGCTTGAAGCCGTTATAGGGCTCGAAAGCCGCAATCTTGTCGCCGTCACGCACTTCCACACGGTGCTTGATACGGGTAAAGCGCTTGGGCGCGTCCTGCTCGACGATACCGGCAGCCTGTATAAGAAAGACGAAGGGGCCGGCCGAGCCGTCCATGATGGGGATTTCAGCTGCGGTTACTTCCACCACGGCATTGTCTATGCCGAGGCCGGCCAGGGCCGACATCAGATGCTCAACCGTGGAAAGGCGCACATCGCCCTGCACCAGGCTGGTGGCCATGGAGGTGTCTTTGACCATGAGGGCGCGAGCCGGCAGGTCCACAGGCGGGTTGAGATCGGTACGGCGGAAGACGATGCCCGAATCCACAGGGCCCGGCTTCAGGGTGAGATAGATCTTGGCGCCGGTATGGAGGCCGATGCCGCTGGCGCGGATGGCGTTCTTGACTGTGCGTTGTCGCAACATGTGACAAATTATTTCAGTACAACGGGAGGGCGATGGTAACAGACGGTGTCTGCCATGCAACCCAAGAAAAGTCCGGACCGGCCGGGAGAGTGGACGGCCGGTCCGGGACATTCACCTTGCGGTCAGTCAGCCTGCCGGCGCAGGAAAGCCGGAATGTTCAGCAGGTTGACGTCAGCCTGGCGGGCAGCATTGCCACCGCCAGCCGCTTTCTGGTTACGCAGATAAGCCGGGGTGTCGTAGTCCGCCGTCACGCCATGCGTGCCGGTGGCAGCCATAGGCTCGGGACGGCTGACCGGGGCCGCAGCAGGCTGCGAGACCAGCTTCATGCCAGCACCGCCAGCGGCACGGGCCGACTTGGGCAGGCCGGTGGCCACGACGGTCACACGCAGCTCGTCACCCAGATCCGGATCGAGAATGGTACCGATCACCACGGTCGCTTCCGGCGAAGCAAACTGGTTGATGATTTCACCCACGGTGGTGAATTCATCCAGACCCAGGTCTTCGTTGGCGGCGATGGACACCAGCACACCACGAGCGCCATCCAGCTTGATGTCATCCAGCAGCGGGCTGTGTATGGCCATCTCGGTGGCCAGACGGGCACGATCATCGCCCTTGCCGGAACCGGTACCCATCATGGCGAGGCCCTGCTCGGACATCACGGTGCGCACGTCGGCAAAGTCGACGTTGATCACGCCGGGCTGCAGGATCATGTCGGCGATACCCTGCACGGCATTCTTCAGCACATTATTGGCAGCACGGAAGGCTTCGATCATGGAGACCTTGCCCAGCACAGCCTGCAGGCGGTGATTGGGGATGGTGATGAGCGAGTCCACATACTGCGACAGGTTTTCGATGCCGGCGTCAGCCACATCCATACGACGCTTGCCTTCGAAGAGGAAAGGCTTGGTCACCACACCCACGGTGAGGATGCCCATCTCCTTGGCCACTTCAGCCACTACAGGCGCACCGCCGGTGCCAGTACCACCACCCATGCCAGCGGTGATGAAGACCATGTCGGCGCCATCCAGCATTTCGCGGATACGGTCGCGGTCTTCCACAGCAGCCTGACGGCCCACTTCAGGATTGGCGCCAGCGCCGAGGCCGCGCGTCACACCCTGGCCCAGCTGCAGATGCGTACGTGCACGCATCTTGGACAGTGCCTGCATATCGGTGTTGGCGCAGATGAAATCCACACCTTCCACCTGGCTGGCCACCATGTGTTCAACGGCATTACCGCCGCCGCCGCCCACGCCTACCACCTTGATGACGGCGGCGCCCATCGCGGGTGCGCTGTCTGCCAGTTCAAAAATAGCCATCTCTCTCTCCTTTTTTAAAAACAAAATTACCGCATCTTCATCATCGAACGGGTTTCCGCTCCCCGCCCTTTGTGCTCAACATCGTATTCAGAGATTGCGTTCTACCCAGCCACGCAGTTTCTTGAACACCTCACCCACGCCCGGGCCCGTGTTCTTGCGCACGGGCTGCGTTGCCTGGTTTTCTTCCCACTGTTTCTTGCCATACAGCAGCAAGCCAACCCCGGTGGAATAAATCGGATTGCGCAGCACTTCACCCATGCCGCCCACTTTCAGGGACTGCGGCATGCCGATACGTACCGGCATATGGAATATCGATTCCGCCAGTGCCGTGGCGCCTTCAATCTTGGAGGAGCCACCCGTGAGCACTACACCCGCGGCCAGACGCCCCTGATAACCGCTCTTTTCAATTTCGGACTGCACCAGCGCAAAGAGCTCGTCGTAACGCGGCTCCACCACTTCGGCCAGGGTCTGGCGCGAGAGCTTGCGTGCAGGACGATCGCCCATGCCCGGCACATTGATGGTCTGCTCCGGATCCACCAGCTGCGCCACGGCGCAGGCGTATTTGGTCTTGATCTCGTCAGCATCCTGTGTGGGCGTATAAAGTGCCGTCGCAATGTCATTGGTGACCTGATCACCCGCGACCGGAATCACGGCCGTGTGACGGATGGCGCCATGTACAAACACCGCCACGTCCGTCGTACCGCCACCGATATCCACCAGGCAGACACCGTGTTCTTTTTCATCTTCCGTCAGCACGGCATAGCTGGAGGCCAGCTGCTGCAGGATGATGTCTTCAATTTCTATGCTGCAGCTCTTCACGCACTTCTCGAGATTCTGCATGGCATTCACCGAGCAGGTGACCAGATGCACATGTCCTTCGAGACGTACACCCGACATGCCCAGGGGATCGCGCACATCGGCCTGATCGTCCACCTGGAATTCCTGCGGCAGGATGTGCAGGATGCGCTGATCCGTCGGAATGGAGCCGGACTTGGCAGCATCCACCACACGATCCACATCGCTCTGCTGCACTTCGCCTTCACGTATGGCCACCACAGCCTGCGAATTACGGCCGCCCACATGCGCACCGGAAATACCGATATAGGCCGAGTGGATCTTGCAGTCCGCCATGAGCTCGGCTTCCGCCACAGCGCCCTGTATGGATTGCACGGTCTGGTCGATATTCACGACCACGCCCTTTTTCATGCCGCGCGCCGGCTTCATGCCGACACCGACAATCTCCAGCGCACCTTCGGCGTTGATCTGGCCCACCAGCGCCACCACTTTCGCAGTGCCGACATCGATGCCCACGATCATCGGAATGTTTGTTGCGCTTGCCATCTCGCCCTTACCTGCTCACCTGAGCCTTATGTCCAATTTCCCATGAGCACGGAAACATTCCGAGTCATGCACTGCTGCAAAACCTGTTGCCTGTTTCAGGCCGCCGGCACTATCGCCCGGACACCCTTCTGCACTCGCCAGCCCACGGCCACGCCATTGCGGTAGCGCAGGTCGATGCTGGCGATATTTCCTGCATCTGGTTTCAGCTGACGGTCGTACAGATAGGCGAACCGTTGCATCTTCTCAATGGTGTCCACCTGATCGACCACCAGCTGAATGCCGTTGTCCATGCGCAGGAACCAGCTCATGCGATCCGTGAGCTGCAATTCCACAATACGCATGCCCAGTCCGCGCAGAATGCTGTTCATGGCGCGGTACTGCTCCATCACATACACCGTCTTTCCGGCCGGCCCGAAAAGAATCGGCAAATCATTGGTGCTGACCGCATTACGCGGCACGAAAAGATCGCCGCGCGAGCTGATCAGGCCGCCAGCCCCCCAAAGGGCCACCGGCTGTTTTTCGCGCACCTGCACACGTATGCCATCAGGCCAGCGCCGGCTCACCAGCACTTCATCCACCCAGGGCGCTGCCAGAGCGGCCTCGCGTATGGCGGCAAGATCCACCGAGAAATAATCACCCTTGGCCACTGCACCAATGCGCGCAGCAATCTGGCGGCTGTCGGCATTGCGCAAATCACCTTCCACCTGCACCGAGGTAATGGTGGTGCGTGCCCTCAACTCATTCGTTGCACGCACAGCCAGTACCACGAACAGCACGGCCGCCAGCACCAGCAGCAGACGCGAAGCCGGGCCCGCCAAACCTGCCATGGGCAGCTTGGGCATGGCCGCTACTTCAGCGACAGTGCGACGCGTGGCCTGCAACATCAGCGTGCTTCCTCAAGAGTCTGTGACAGGATTTCCAGCACGAGATCCGTGAAGGACAGTCCCTGCGCTTTTGCCGCCATGGGCACCAGCGAGTGGTCCGTCATGCCCGGCACGGTATTCACTTCCAGCAACCAGAAGCGGCCCTGCTCATCCATCATGGCGTCGACACGACCCCAACCCTTGGCGCCAACGGCATCAAAGGCCTTGAGTGCCAGCTCCTGCAGTTCCTTTTCCTTTTCAGCAGGCAAGCCGCAAGGACAGAGATACTGCGTGTCGTGGGCCTGGTACTTGGCTTCGAAATCGTAGAAGTCGCGATCCGTCTTCATGCGTATCACCGGCAGTGCTTCGCCGCCGAGAATCACCACGGTGTATTCCTGGCTGCCACCTATCCAGGTTTCCGCAATCACTTCACTGTCATAAGCGGCGGCATTGGCAAAACCGGCCGGCAGTTCTTCAGCTTTCATGACCTTGCACATGCCTATGCTGGAGCCTTCATGCGAAGGCTTGATCATCAGCGGCAGGCCAAGATCACGTGCCACGGCATCAAAATCCATGCCCGGCGTGAGTTTGCGATATTTCGGCGTGGGCAGACCCGAAGCCAGCCAGACAAGTTTGGTTTTTTCCTTGTCCATGCCGATTGCAGAAGCCAGTACACCACTACCCGTGTAAGGAATTTTCAAAAGTTCCAGCAGGCCCTGCATGGTGCCGTCTTCACCGCCACGGCCATGCAGCACGATGAAGGCGCGATCAAACTGGGAAATTTCCGCAATCGGGCGCTCGGCCGGATCAAAGCCGATGGCGTCCACGCCAGCAGCCTGCAAGGCCTCCAGCACAGCGGTTCCGCTGATGAGGGAAATGCCGCGCTCGGCCGCGGTGCCACCCAGCAGCACTGCCACCCGCCCGAACTTTCTCACATCAATCTTCTTGCTCATTTTCTGTGCCACTCAATTCGATTGCAGATACAAACCGTGTTGCGCCAATTCGTGCGCAATCACACCTACATTACCGGCGCCCTGGGTCAGCAGGACGTCACCGGGCTTGAGCACATGGCGCAGGATATCGCCCAGCTCTTCCGTCTTTTCCACAAATACCGGGTCCACCGTGCCACGCGTACGTATGCTGCGCGCCAACGTGCGGCTGTCGGCGCCGGTAATCGGCTTTTCACCTGCGCTGTACACATCCAGCAGCAACAGTGAGTCCACCGTGGACAGCACCTGCACGAAATCCTCGAAGCAGTCACGTGTACGCGTGTAGCGGTGCGGCTGGAACAACATCACCAGACGACGCTCCGGAAAGCTCTGGCGTGCAGCCTTGATGGTGGCATCCACTTCGCGCGGGTGGTGACCGTAGTCATCCACCAGCTTCACTTCGCCAAACTCACCCAGCTGCTGGAAGCGACGGCCCACGCCCTGGAAGTTCGCCAGTGCGCGCACGATGGCGGCATCGCCCACTTTTTCATCCGTGGCCACGGCAATAGCCGCGAGGGAATTCAGCACATTGTGCAGACCGGGCAGATTCAGGGTGACCGGCAGGGGCTCATGACCCGGGCGCAGTACCGTGAAATGCGTCTGCAGGCCATCCTGATGAATATTGATGGCACGCACATCGTTATCGTCCTGGAAGCCGTATGTGACCGTAGGACGACCAATCTGCGGCAGCAGTTCGCGAATGACAGGATCATCGCCGCACACCACCGCCAGCCCGTAGAAAGGCAGGTTGTGCAGGAATTCGATAAAGGTCTGCTTCAACTTTTCAAAAGAGCCGCCATAGGTATCCATATGGTCGGCATCGATATTGGTGACGATGGAGGCCATGGGCTGCAGATGCAGGAAGGAGGCATCGCTTTCATCCGCCTCGGCCACGAAATAGCGGCTGGCACCCAGCTTGGCATTGGTGCCGGCACTGTTCAGCAGACCACCGATCACGAAAGTCGGGTCCAGACCTTCTTCACCCATGATGGAGGACACGAGGCTGGTGGTCGTGGTCTTGCCATGCGTGCCGGCCACAGCAATACCGTGACGGTAGCGCATGAGCTCGGCCAGCATTTCGGCACGACGCACGATGGGCAAACGCGCCTCACGGGCGGCGGCAATTTCCGGGTTCTCGTTATCAATGGCGGTAGAAACCACGATGACATCGGCACCCTTGATGTTTTCCGCACGGTGGCCGATGAACACTTCTGCGCCAAAACCCACCAGACGCTCGGTGCTCTTGCCGGCCTTGATATCGGAACCGGCAATCTCATAACCCTGGTTGAGCAGCACTTCGGCAATACCGCACATGCCGGCACCGCCGATGCCGACAAAATGGATACGGCGTATGCGCCGCATCTCGGGGATTTCAATCAGTCGCGAACGCTTGGGCGACGGGCTCATTTTGAAGCTCCAGCATCAAGGCAGGCGGCAACCACGGTGTCCGTGGCTTCCGGCTTGGCCAGTGCACGTGCGGCATTGGCCATCTGCAAAAGTTTTTCACGCGACAGCAGCGGGATCAGCTCGGCAGCCAGTTTTTCTGCCGTCAGCGCCTGCTGCTGGAAGAGCTTGGCGGCACCCGCCTCGCTCAGGAATTTGCCATTCGCCGTCTGGTGGTCATCCACGGCAAAGGGGTAAGGAATCAGCACCGAGGCCACACCGGCCGCCGCAATTTCAGACACCGTGAGTGCACCCGAGCGGCAGACCACCAGATCCGCCCAGCCATAAATGGCCGCCATGTCATGGATGAAGGGCAGCACTTCCGCTTCCACACCCAGGGCACGGTATTTGGCTTCGGCTTTTTCCTGATTCTTTTTGCCGCACTGGTGACGTATCACCAGCGCCTGGTTCTTCACCAGCAGGGCCAGTGCTTCCGGCACCAGCTCGTTCAGCGCCACAGCACCCTGACTACCGCCCAGCACCAGCACACGCAGCGGACCTTCATGCGTGGCAAAACGCTCAGCCGGCACCGGCAGCGCTGCAATTTCACGGCGCACGGGATTACCGACCACGCTCACTTTGGCAGCCGGAGCAAACGCACCCGGGAAGGCTTCCAGTACACGATTGGCCAGACGCGAAAGCTGGCGATTGGTAAAACCGGAAATTGCATTCTGCTCATGAATCAGCAGCGGCTTGCCCAGCAAACGAGCCGCCACACCACCGGGACCGGTGACATAACCACCGAGTCCGATCACGGCATCCGCTTCTACGGCACGCAGTGTTTTCATGGCCGAGAGCACCGCTACCACCAGCTTGAACGGTGCCAGCAGCAGACGCTTGATGCCCTGGCCACGCACACCGCTCACTTCCAGATAAGTGATATCGAAATGACGTGCGGGCACGAGCTCGGCTTCTATTCCGGCTCGTGTGCCCAGCCAGTGGATTTTCACGCCGCGCTCACGCAGTCCTTCGGCCACAGCGAGCGCCGGGAAGACATGCCCCCCCGTACCGCCTGCCATCACCACCACAGATTTGACCTGGCTCATGCGCGGCCTCCTTGCGATTTTGACGTCGCAGGGGCTGCCGTGTTTTCGGCATCAATACGCAAGAGCACACCCAGCATGAGGAAAACGATAAGCAGGCTGCTGCCGCCATAACTCACCATGGGCAGGGTCAGCCCCTTGGTGGGGAAGAGGCCCATATTCACGCCGATATTCACCGTTGCCTGCAGGCCGATCAGGAAGGAAATCCCGTAGGCAAGATAAGCGCCGTAAATTTCGCCACGCAGTTCAGCGGTCTGTCCTATGCGTACCGCTGAGCGCACCAGCAGCCAAAGCAGGCCGATGACCAGCAACACACCCACCAAGCCGAACTCTTCGGCATAGACGGCAAACACGAAATCGGTGTGCGCTTCCGGCAGATAGAAAAGCTTCTGCACACTCTTGCCGAGACCGACACCCGTCCATTCCCCACGACCGAAAGCAATCAGGCTTTGCGCCAGCTGGTAGCCGGAATTGAACTGGTCCGCCCAGGGATCGGTGAAGGCCATGAGACGCTTCATGCGATAGGGCTCGAAAATGATGGCCAGCACGCCCATGGAAACTGCCGTTGCCAGCAGCACAGCAAATTGCAGCAAGGGCGTGCCGGCAAGGAACAACATGCCCAGCACGGCAGAAACGGTAACCACGCTGGCGCCGAAATCCGGCTCCAGCAGCAACAGCAATACAGCGATGCCCACCACGGCCATGGGCTTGATGAAGCCGGACCAGCTGCTGCGCACTTCATCCTGACGACGCAGCAGATAGGCGCTCATATACGCCACCACCGCAAACTTGGCGAACTCGGAAGGCTGCAGCGTGAGCGGACCCAGGCCTATCCAGCGCATGCTGCCATTCACGCGACGACCGAGGCCCGGAATCAGCACGATGATGAGCAGCAGGAAAGCAGCAAACAGCAGCAGCCAGCTCAAGCGTTGCCAGGTCGCCACCGGCACGCGGCTGGCAAATATACCCAGCATCAGACCCAGCATGAGATAGATGCCGTGACGCATCACGAAATAGAAGGGATGACCGAACATGGCCTCGGCCACGCCCATGGAAGCCGAGGCCACCATGATGAAGCCTATGCAGAACAGGCAGCCGGCCGACAGCAGCAGCAGATGCCGCGGCGTCACGCCGTGCATCAGCTCCGGGAATGTCGGCAGGGCAAGTGCTTTCATCGTCCTTCCACCACTGCTTTGACCGTAGCCACGAATTGCTGGCCGCGATCTTCGTAATTCTTGAACATGTCGAAACTGGCGCAGGCCGGCGACAGCACCACGGCATCACCGCTGGCAGCTAGTGCCTGCGATTTTTCAATGGCGTCGCGCAGCGTGGTGGCATTTACCTTCTGCACGCTGCTGGCTACGGCGGCCGAGATTTTCGGGCCGTCTTCACCAATCAGCACCAGTGCCTTGGCATATTTCACCAGCGGTGCCGACAGCGGCGTGAAATCCTGACCCTTGCCCACGCCACCGGCGATGAGGATGAGCTTGCCCTTGATGGCTGCGCCCAGACCATTGATGGCCGCCAGCGTGGAACCGACATTGGTGCCCTTGGAATCGTTGTACCAGGCAATACCGTCACGCTCGCTCACCAGCTCGCAGCGGTGCGGCAGGCCGGGGAATTCACGCAAGGTCTGCAGCATGGCGGCCATGGGAATATTCACGGCCTCGCCCAGTGCCAGCGCCGCCAGGGCATTGGCCACATTGTGTTCACCGCGGATTTTCATCGCGCTAACCGGCAGCAGCTTTTCTTTACCGCGGGCCAGGAATTTTTCACCGTCTGCCAGCAGCACACCAAACTGGTTGAGATCAGGCGCGCCCAGACCAAAGCTGGTTTTGGGCACGCTTTCTTCGATCAGGGGGATGGTGAGAGCGTCATCGCGATTGATCACATAGCGCTGGCAGTGGCGGAAAATGCGGTGCTTGGCCTGGTGATACTCCTGCATGGAGTTGTAGCGATCCATGTGGTCTTCGCTGATATTCAGTACCACCGCCACGGCAGCACGCAGGGCGTGCGTGGTTTCCAGCTGGAAGCTGGAGAGCTCCAGCACATAAAGCGCCTGCTCACCTTTCTCGCGCAGCATGTCCAGCACGGGCAGACCCAGATTCCCGCCCACGCCAACATCAATGCCGGCTTTTTCTGCCATCAAGCCCACCAGCGTGGTGACCGTGCTCTTGGCATTGGAGCCGGTGATGGCCACGATGGGAGCACTGACTTCTCGGCAGAACACATCCACATCGCCAGCGATGACAATGCCGGCCTTGCGGGCAGCAGCAATTTCCGGCTCTTTCACGGAAATGCCGGGGCTGGCCACGACTTCTTTGGCACGCAGCAGCAGCTCGCCATCCAGCTTGCCCAGGCTCACTTCCACATCCGGAAATTCGGCACGCAGCTCGGCCAGACCCGGCGGATTCTCGCGCGTGTCATTGACAGCTACCGGGTAGCCGCGGCTTTTCAGGAAGCGCACGCAGGAGAGTCCGGTCTTCCCGAGACCGACCACTACCCGCAAACCGTCGCGCTGTATCAATGCCATTTCTTTTTACCGGATCTTCAGTGAAGCCAAGCCAATCAGCACCAGCATGAAACTGATGATCCAGAAACGGACCACTACCTTGGTTTCAGGCCAGCCTTTCAATTCATAGTGATGATGTATGGGCGCCATGCGGAAAATGCGGCGGCCGGTGAGCTTGAAAGAGCCCACCTGCAGGATCACCGACACGGTTTCCAGCACAAACACACCACCCATGATGAAGAGCACGATTTCCTGGCGCACGATGACGGCAATCACACCCAGCACCGCCCCCAGCGCCAGCGCGCCTACATCGCCCATGAAGACCTGGGCGGGATAGGCGTTGAACCAGAGGAAGCCGAGGCCGGCACCAATGATGGAAGCGCAGATCACAATCAGCTCGCCCGAACCGGCCACATAGGGAATATGCAGATAGGTCGCGAACTTGATATTGCCGGAGACGTAAGCAAAGACGGCAAGTGCAGCCGCCACCATGACCGTCGGCATGATGGCCAGACCATCAAGGCCATCAGTGAGATTCACGGCATTGCTGGTGCCCACGATGACGAAATAGGTGAGCACGATATAGAAGACACCCAGCGGCAGGATCGCGCTTTTGAAGAAGGGCAGGATAAGGCTGGTCTCAACCGGTGTCTTGGCATAGTAATAAAGGAAGACAGCGGCACCGATACCGGCCACTGATTGCCAGAAATACTTCCAGCGGCCCGGCAGACCACGCGGATTCTTTTCCACCACCTTGCGGTAGTCATCCACCCAGCCCACGAGGCCAAAGACCACCATCACACCCAGCACGACCCAGACATAGGCATTGCTGAGATTGGCCCAGAGCAGTGTGCTCACGCCTATGGTCAGCAGGATGAGAGCACCGCCCATGGTAGGTGTGCCGGTTTTTGCCAGATGCGACTGCGGGCCGTCCGTGCGTATGGCCTGGCCGAATTTCATGGCGCGCAGCTTTTCAATCATCCACGGCCCCCACCACAGCGACAGCGCCAGCGCCGTCGCCACGCCCAGAATGGCGCGCAGGGTGAGGTAATGAAAGACCAGAAAGCCTTTATGGTATTGCGCGAGAAACTCCGCGACCCAGAGCAGCATTGATCAGGACTCCTTCTTGTCCAGAAGTGTGTTGACAACATTTTCCATGCGGGCGCTGCGTGATCCCTTCACCAGCAGCGTCACCACGGTTTCCAGTTCCTTTTCCAGCTCCTCGATCAGCGATTGCTGATCGGAAAAGGTCTTGGCTTCCGGCCCGAAACCTGCGGCCGTGAAATGGCTGTATTGGCCGACGGAATAAAGCGCGTCGATTTTTTTCATTTTCGCGTACCCCCCCACCTCGTTATGGCCAACTTCCGTGGCCTTACCCAATTCACCCATGTCGCCTGTGACCAGCACACGCCGGCCCGGCATTTCTGCCAGCACGTCTATCGCCGCCTTCATGGATGAAGGATTGGCGTTGTAGGTATCGTCGATAAGACGGCAACTTGAGTTCAGGAGATGCAGATTGAGACGGCCCGGCACGGGGCGGGTCTTTTCTATACCTGCAACGATTTTTTCGAGGGGCACATGGCAGGCATGTGCGAGGGTGGCCGCCGCCAGCGCATTGGCGATGTTATGGCGACCGATAAGCTGCAGCTCGATCTCGGCAGTGCGCGCACCGACATGGAGATCAAAGGCATAGCAGCCGGAATTGGCCTGGCGGATATTGTCCACCCAGAGATCGGCTTTCTGCTGCAAGGAGAAATGCAGCTGCTGGCGATGCTTGCACAGCTCTTTCCAGTAGCCGGCAAACTCGTCATCCAGATTGATGCAGGCAATGCCGCCCTTGACCAGGCCGCCGTAGATTTCGCCCTTGGCCTGGGCAATGCCTTCACGGCTGCCGAAACCTTCCAGATGCGCCGAGCCCACATTGGTGATGACGGCCGCCTGCGGTGACACCAGATTGCTGGTGTAGGCAATTTCACCCAGATGATTGGCGCCGAGCTCGAAGACACCGTAACGATGGCTGTCATCGAGACGGAAAAGCGTGAGCGGCACACCGATATCGTTGTTCTTGTTGCCCAGCGTCGCCAAGGTGGGGCCCATCTCGGCAAAGATGCAGGCCATGAACTCCTTGGTCGTGGTCTTGCCGGCGCTGCCGGTGATGGCCACGCTGACAATATCGAACTGTTCGCGCCAGGCATGGGAAATCTTGCCCAGGGCCACATGCGTGTCTTCCACAAGCAACTGCGGCACGGACAGGCCCGCCTGCTCTTCGCTCACCACAACAGCAATGGCACCACGGGCAGCGGCATCGGCCGCAAAACGGTTGCCATTGAAGTGGGCACCGGAAAGTGCAATGAAAAGCTCGCCACCGGTGAGTGTGCGCGTATCCGTGGAGAAACGCGTGATATCGCGATCTTCACCAATGAGACGGGCATGCAGCAGGAAAGCCATATGGGAAAGTTTCATGCTGCCCTCCACGCCGCGAGCGCAGCACGTATTTCTTCGGCGTCACTGAAGTGATGACGCACACCGTTGATTTCCTGGTAGTCCTCATGGCCCTTGCCGGCAATGAGCACAATGTCATGACGACCAGCATCGGCAATGGACTGGCGTATGGCACGATGCCGGTCCATTTCCACCAATACGTCATTGCCTGCACCCGCCAGTATTTCACTGACAATGGCTTCCGGATTTTCCGTGCGCGGGTTATCGCTGGTGATCACCACACTGTCGGCAAGACGCGCGGCAATCTGGCCCATGAGCGGACGCTTGCCACGATCACGATCCCCGCCGCAACCAAAAACACAAACCAGCTCGGCCTCGGCATGTTCACGCAGGCTGGACAGAACTTTTTCCAGTGCATCCGGTGTGTGGGCGTAATCCACCACAACAGTGGGATGCTCGCCGGCAAAGCTCTGCATGCGACCAGCCACCGGCTGTGCCTGACGCAGGGCTTCGGCGATATCAGCCAGCGGAATTTCCAGCGCCAGCAGGCCGCCAATCACGGCCAGGAGATTGCTGACATTGAAACGGCCCAGCAGCGGCACCTGCAGCGAACAATCACCGGCTGGCGTGGCAATCAGGAGCTCAAGGCCGGACAGCGTCGGCTTGATCTGCAGCGCACGAATATCGGCAAAGCTCTCTGCCTGCTGGCTATAGGCCAGTACACGCACCGAGGCATCCAGTGCTGCGCGATAACGCGCCGCCAGCGGATCATCCAGATTGAGCACAGCCGTCTTGAGCGTGGGCCAACGGAACAGCAGCTCCTTGGCAGCGGCGTAATTTTCCATATCGCCGTGGTAGTCGAGATGATCGCGCGTGAGATTGGTGAACAGCGCAACATCAATGGCCGTACCGTTAAGGCGACCCTGCACGAGACCATGCGAGCTGGCCTCCATGGCTACATCCATCGCACCTTCGGCCACGAACTGCGCCAGCAGGGCCTGCAGATGGCAGGCATCCAGCGTGGTGTGCGTGGATTTTTCCAGCGCACCGTATATGCCATTACCCAGGGTACCCAGCACGGCAGAGCGGCGCCCCAGCACGCTGAGTGCACCCGCAAGCAGATTGGCCACACTGGTCTTGCCATTGGTGCCGGTCACCGCCAGCACTTTCATATGCACAGAAGGCTCGTCAAAAAAGCGCGAGGCAATCACACCAACCTGCTGTGCCAGGTCCGGAATGACGATGACGGGAATACCATTGATCACGGTTTCCTGTGGCCATTTCTCATCCTGCTCAGCAAATACAGCCGCAGCACCGGCGGCAATCACGTCAGCAATGAAATCGCGCGCATCGCGCTGTTGCCCTTTGAGGGCAATGAAAAGCATGCCGCTGCGCACTTCGCGGCTGTCCAGCACCACGGCGGAAACGGAAATCGCTGCATGCGCAGCGCTGATGGCGGGCCAGAGTTGAGCAAGACGTTTCATGCGCCCGGCCTCCGCTGCAGATCCGCACGCGCTGCCATGGGAGCAGCAACAGGGGCCATCACCGGCAATTTACCCTGCTCGGCCAGATGCTCGGCACTCTTGTCCGGCTCCACATTCATGAGACGCAGGGTTTCCGCCATGATGCGCGAGAACACCGGCGCCGAAACCAGGCCGCCGTAATACTGGCCATTGGGTGAATCCATCACCACCACCAGCACCACTTTCGGATTGCTGGCCGGCGCCATGCCGGCAAAAGTGGACATGTATTGATCCGCGGCATAACCGCCGTTCTGTGCCTTGTGCGCCGTACCGGTCTTGCCGGCCACGCGATAACCGGGCACAGCCGCCTTGATGGCAGTGCCATCAGTAGTGACCACCGACTCCATCATGGGAATGAGTTTGTGCGCCACGTCTTCAGAGAGCACGCGCTCGCCCGGTACCAGGCCTTCCACTTTGCGGAAACTGATGGGGCGCTCGATGCCACCGGCAGCCAGCATGGCGTAGGCACGCGCCAGTTGCAGTGCCGTCACGGTGAGGCCATAGCCATATGACATGGTGGCAATTTCCACCGGGCGCCAACGATCCGGCGGCTGCAGGCGGCCTGCACTTTCACCGGGGAAGCCCGAGCCTGTGGATTTGCCGAAGCCTATGCGCGAATAGAAATTCGGCAGGGTTTCGCGCGGCAGCGACAGGGCTATCTGCGCAGCGCCCACATTGCTGGATTTGGTGATGATGGTACCGATATCGATCACGCCATAATTTTCGTGATCGGTAATGGTCTTGTTATAGACGCGCAAGCTTCCCGGCGTCGTATTGAAGAGACTGCGCG
>JAVHYE010000207.1 GCA_031119295.1 Pedobacter sp.
GCCAAGGCACAGCTGGATGCTGCCGGTATTCCCGGCTTTATCGCCGATGAACACACCATCAATATGCAGTGGCTGTATTCCGATGCCATGGGCGGTGTGCGCCTGCAAGTGCCGGCAGAATTTGCCGAAGAAGCTCAGGCACTGCTGAGCGAGCCTGTAGAAATCCTGGAAAATCCGGAAACTGCAGAAATGCCGCCGCAGCAGGATACTCCCGCGAACTGTCCCGCCTGTGGCGCACTCTTGGGCGAGCGCCGCAGCGACCGCCGTGCTGCCATGATTTCCTGGCTATTGCTGGGACTACCCCTCTTTCTGGGCCGCGATATCCGCCGCTGCCCGTCCTGCGGCAAAACCGTGGACGCCTGAAGCGGGCACGCCACGCAATATTCACATTCTTTTTCTGCAAAGCACTCTTGCCGACTGTCTGTAGCATTGGCGCCGAAAATCCGCCGTGCTAGCGTCATTTGAGACCGATGAAACAGGAAATGAAAAATGCTGGGAAAACAGAAAGTGCTGCTGGCGGCTGCCAGTCTGCTCGCCAGTCATAATCTGTATGCAGATCCCTTGGTCACCCCCAACTTCACGGTCGTGCCGCATGACCAGCCCTATTACACGCAGGATGTGGGCAATACCCGCCTGATCTTTACCGAGGCCAACAAGGCCGTGGCGGAAAAAGCAGCCGGCGTCGAACTCAAGCTGCATCCTGTCTATGAAGAGTCCTTTGGTTACCAAATGGATACACGACTCAGCGTGGGCCTGATGTCCAGCTACAACCAGATTGCCAACGGCTTTTCCACCCAGTTTCCCTGGAACCGCCAGATCAACTATATCGGCGGCGCCCAGATGCCGGATTATTTTGCCTCCGACTCCTGGCTGCTCACGCTGCTGGCTCATGAAACTACGCATAACTACCAGCTAAATGCCAAGGACAATGTGGTTTCCCGCTCACTGTTCAATATCCTGGGCAATGGCGCGCTGTTTTCGCCCATCATTCCTGCCATTACACCGAATATGTTCGAGTCCAGCTTCATGCTGGAAGGTAATGCCGTGCTCAATGAATCACGCCATGGCATGGGGGGGCGCCTTTACAGCGGGCGTTTTCGCGCACTGGTATATGCGCAGGCCCAGGCGGGTTATCTGACACCGGAGCGCGTCTACAACAACACGCTCTTTTTCCCCTATGGCGAGCACTTTTATACCCTGGGCAGTTCCTTCCAGTACTACCTGGCCGAAACCTACGGCGTCGATAACGTTAATAAATACTTCAAGATCAGATCAAAATATTGGGTCTGGCCCTTCTTTGCCAACAAGCCCATGACCGACGCCTTCGGCAAGGATTTCGTTACCTCGGTTGCCGACTGGGCCACCGTGATGAAACAACAGGCCCGGTCCATGCACATGGCTCAGGGACAAGCCATCGCCCGCTCCAAATATGCCGCACCGCTTAATGAGCAGAACGGCAAAATCGTTTTTCTGGTGAATACGGATGGGGTTAGCCGCCCCTCATTGATCAGCTACGACACCGCCTCCGGCCAGACCAGCGAGAAAGGCAGCGGCCATCAGATGGGCAAGCTGTTCGAGGACAATGGCACTTTCTACTCGGTAGGCAGTGACCACACCTCACCCTGGCGTATTTATCAGGGCCTTTACGATGATGGCAGTCAGATACGGGAAGAAACCCGGGGCAAAGTGGTGCAAGGTTATCTGCCTGACGGCAAGATGGCGTATTTCGATGTCGCCAGCTCGTTTATCAACCCACAGCTCTATGTGGGCGATGCCTTCTATGCCAGCGTGAACTCCTCGGTACTGGTCAAGGGCGAGGACATTTATTACTGCACCCAGAGCGGCCGCACACGCACGCTCTACCGTAACAAGAGCCCCATCTACAGCTTTGAATCTTTCTACGGCTTTCCTGTAGATGTTGATGCACAAGGCAGCGTTTATTTCATTGCCAATAGCGAATTCGGCAGCACGCTGTATCGCACCAACGAGGGCAAAGCCGAGCGTGTGCTGGCTGCCGACAATGTGATTGATGCCCGCCTTGCCGCCAATGGCAATGCGCTGGTCACGGCCATCTCGGCCGACGACTACTACTACAGCCTGGAAAATCTCCAGCCTGCAGCCGCCACGCCCTATGCCATCAAACTGCTCTGGGATACTGACGGCAAAGTGCCTGCCCATATCGCTGTTGCATCAACGCCTGCCTCTGCAAGCCCCAGCGCAGCCGATCAAAGCGGAAGTGCGGATGCGCAAGCAGTAGGAGCTGATGCGCCACCTGCCGTGAATACGGCGGCCACCATCACCCATATCGGCGATGCTGCTCCGCAGCCTCTGACACTGGATAATCCCTATGGGCTCTTCAGCAATGTGCGCTATAGCGGCACCACCATCATCCTGAGCACAGAGTCCGGTGAAGAGGATGCAGATGGCGACAAGAAAAACCACTCGCTGTATGACATCAACATCAATTTTGAAGATCCGCTGACGCGCAGCAGCTACAGCCTCTGGGCCAAGCGTGATGAAGACCTGAGCCAGCTGGCCGGTGTCGGCTTCACCAATAGCCAGTTCTTCCTGCTGGCCGGCCTGCAGGCCTATTACGTGCTGGACCATGGTGACAAGATCACGGACAACAATATTCCGGCACGCGATCACGGCATTGCCGCTGAGTTGCGCCTGCCCTTTATTGATCAGGGCTACTGGACAGCCGAGCTCGCCTCCACCTATTTCCAGGACTACAAGACGCTTGAGCGTGAACCCGTTTCCCTGCAACTGAATGCGGCCCTGCTGGAACAACATGGACAAAGCTGGCTGCCCAATCGTGAAGCGGCTTTTTCTGCTTATGGCGTCAAGGACCGAGAAGACATGATCAGCGGCGGCAAGGTCCATTTCACCTTTGGCCTGCCCCATCAGTTCTATCTGGAAGCCGGCGGGCAATATTCCGGCAGCGATGCCCAGACCTTCGGTGGACTTGAAGATCGCGGTGTCGAGCTCTCGCGCAGCAGTACCAATCTCAATAACGACCCCAGCCGCTTCGTGATTCCCTCACTGAATGATGGCATTTATGTACAAAGCGCCAGTGTGGCAGGAGCCAGCATTACCAAGGTCTTCGATCTTTCCAGCTATTTCTTCACCTTCCCGCTGTCCTTGCGCCGCGAAGCCCTGATGCTGGGCTATCGCAATTTTGATATCGACGATGAAGCCGGTGCCGGCCGGGTGAAGATCGGACAAGCCGTGCTGGGACTGGATATCGACGCCCTGATCCTGAACATGATGCCCATCACTTTTGCGCTGGAAGCCGTTTATAACGACGACACGCAACTGACGGACAGAACCGCCATCCAGGGACGCCTCGAAATGGCGTTCTGAACAGAGCGGGTGCAGAAGCAGAGGCCAGAGAGGGCCAGTCCGGGAAGAAAGGCCGCCAATCTCCCTGTACGAAACGGTCAGTTCATTTGCGGCGCTGGCTGATTAGGGTAGCCCCTGCCCTTGGGGCACATCCTTTTCATCAGCAGGGAGCATGCGCCCATGAAATGCATCGTTATCGGTGGCGGACTGTCAGGACTGGCTTCGGCCGTGTGGCTGGCAGAAGCCGGGCATAAGGTCACCCTGCTGGAGCGGCGCGGCGCACTCGGTGGCCGCACCATCGCCATTC
>JAVHYE010000070.1 GCA_031119295.1 Pedobacter sp.
TTGAATGCACGACGGAAACTGGCGGGCTCGGCATAACCCAGTTGTGCAGCAACTGCAGCAACGGTGGCGCCGGGCAGGCTGAGCAAAAAAGCAGCACGCCGGCTGGCTTCGCTGTCCGCCAGATCCTGATATCTCGCCCCTTCTTCTTTCAAGCGCCGAATCACTGTGCGCGGACTCACATTCAGTACCGCCGCCATGTCTTCCAGTGAAGGCATGGCGTCTTCCTGCGCACGCAGATGCTGCAGGATGCTTTCACTGAACAGGCCCTGACGGCGCAGGCTTTCCTTGATGGCATCGCATTGCTGCTCGGCAATGGCGCGCATCTGCCTGTCCCGCGAGAGCAAGGCACGTTGCATATAGTGCGCGGGCAGGCAGATCTCGGCCTGTGCTGCTGCAAACACCAGCGCACTGCCGGGAAAAATTTTCTGATAATCGGAAATATCAGCAGGCTGCGGCCAGTTGAAGCGAAGCTCGGCGCCCTGCACGCTTTCGCCCAACAGGAATTCTACGCAAGCCATGGAAGAGGCAATGATGGCCTGCATGAGGAAGCGCCGCACAGCATCGTCTTCCGGCAGCAGGCGATAGGTCATGATCTGCCAGGGCCCCTCTTCCCGCATATCGATTTCCAGCACCTGCGAACGCGATGCCATGTATTTGCGGAAAGTGTGCATGGCCTCGCCCAGGGTATCGCTGCTCATGGCCGCAATGCCCATGGGACCGTGCAAGGTGGGTATCACGCTGTGGCCGGCTTGCAGGGCAAGACCGGAAGGCGGCGACAATGCCAGCATATTGCTGACCAACTTGTGCACCACTGCCCAGGAAAGAAAACCGTCACCGCGCATGAGCGCGGCTTCATCCGTGCCGGTACCGGCCAGCAAGGCTTGCGCATCTTCGGGTGCCGGCTGCAGCGTCATGAACACAGCGCGCAAGGCACTGGTACTGAAGGCGGCTTGATAGCTGGCAGATGGTGACATGCTTTCCTGAAACCCTGTTCCTGTAAGGAGGCTGGCCGGCCCGCAATATTGCATTGAAACAGCCGGCATGAAATACCCCTGCCTTCCCGTATCCGCATACCCTGAAAAAAGGATGCCGCCATGATCACGCTCTACACCTGGACCACACCTAACGGCCGCAAGATTTCCGTCATGCTGGAAGAGCTGGGCATTCCCTATGAGGTGAAGCCGGTAAATCTGGGCAAGGGTGAACAGTTGCAGCCGGATTATCTCGTCATCTCACCCAATAACAAGATTCCCGCCATTGTCGATCACGACACGGCTGAAGGCCCCGTCAATATTTTTGAAAGTGGCGCCATCCTGATTTATCTCGCGGAAAAATACGGCCGCTTCCTCCCGGCCAAGGGCGCCGCACGCGCACAGGCACTGGAATGGCTGATGTGGCAAATGGGTGGTGTAGGCCCCATGTTCGGCCAGGCCAATTATTTTGGCGTGACGGAAAAAGGGAAAAACGAAGCAGCGCTGCAACGCTATGTGAAGGAGTCAGAGCGCTTGCTGGGCGTGATGGACCGGCAGCTGGAAAAGAATGCGTATCTTGCCGGCAGTGAATACAGCATTGCCGATATTGCTACCTACCCCTGGGCACTCAGTGCCACGACCTATGCGAAAGACATACTCGGCGACCTCGTTGCTGCCCGCCCGCATGTACAGCGCTGGCTGAAAGAAGTCGGTGCCCGCCCTGCCGTACAACGCGGCATGAATATCCCGAGCTTGTAATTTCTCCTCAAAAATTCCGCCCATAAAAAAAGCCCGGCATGACCGGGCTTTTTTTATGCAACGCTGAGAAAGAAATCAGCTCTGCAGATTGCGATAGGAATTGATGCCCAGAGCCAGCATGGTGCACACCGCGCCGGATATCAGATACAGGCTCACCACGGCCAGACCGTATTGGGCGGTCAGACCCAGCACAATCAGTGGCGCAAACGCGGCGCCTATCAGCCAGGCCAGATCCGAGGTCAGCGCTGCACCGGTATAGCGGTATTTGGCGCCGAAATTGGCAGTCACCGAGCCGGCGGCCTGGCCATAGGAGAAGCCCAGCAGCACAAAGCCCAGCAGCACGAAGACATACTGGCCCATGGTGCCGGCATCCAGCAGCCAGGGCGCAACCAGACTGAAGAGCACGATGGCCACCGCAAAGATGACCAGGGTGGTCCGGCGGCCCAGCTTGTCGGCAATCAGGCCGGACAGGACGATGGCACCCGCGGCATTGAAAGCCCCCATGACCTGCATGATGAGGAAGTCCGTCACCGACTGCCCGGAGTGCAGCAGCATCCAGGACAGCGGGAAGATGGTGACCACATGGAAGAGCGCATAGCTGGCCAGTGCGGCGGCGGCGCCTATCCAGACATGCAGGCCCTTGTCACGCATGAGCTCGGCCACATTGGCAGGCTCCAGCTCGTGATCACCCAGCTCGCGCTCGAATTCGTTGGTCACCACCAGACGCAGACGGGCAAACAGGGCCACCACATTGAGGGCAAAGGCGGCAAAGAAGGGATAGCGCCAGCCCCAGTCGATGAAGTCCTTGAAGGACAGGCTGGAGTAGATATAGGCAAAGAGGCCGGCGGCAATCATGAAGCCCACGGGGGCGCCCAGCTGCCCCACCATGGCATACCAGCCGCGCTTGTGTTCCGGCGCATTCAGGGCCAGCAGGGAGGGCAGACCATCCCAGGAGGCGCCCACCGCCGCCCCCTGCCCCAGACGCAGCAGGGCCAGCAAGGCAATGGCATAGACGCCGATATCGTTGAAGCCCGGCAACAGGGCAATACCCACGGTGCAGGTACCCAGACCGAAGAGGGCCAGGGTCAGCTTGGTCGCCCGGCCCCAGCGCGCCTGTATCCACATGGAGACTATGGTGCCTATGGGGCGGGCGATAAAGGCCAGTGAGAAAATGGCAAAGGACCACAGGATGCCCTGTAGCGGGTCCATATGCGGGAAGAAGACGGCGGGGAAGACCAGGACGGAGGCGATACCGTACACGAAGAAATCGAAATACTCGGACGCGCGGCCGATGACCACACCCACGGCGATCTCGCCCGGAGCCACCTCACTGGGGGGGGCATCGGGGGCGTAATGTGACTGGTGGTTTCCGTGAATGACCGGACTCGAGGACTGCATAATTATTATTGACCTCATGACTGCATGCATGACTGCATAGGGAGGCTCATCTTTAGCACAGATTCAGGGCCGGTATGTATAGGTCTGGCGAGCACAATAGGACAAATCGTCCAATGGACGGACCGATGCCATGCCACTAAAGTTCGCGCGCCGCGAGAACCGCGGTATTTCTCATAAGTGCATGGCTAGGTTAATGAACACTCTTAAACTGTATTGCCGTCCTCTCCTTGCCCTCTTCGCGCTCTTTGCGCTGGCGGGCTGCGACACCATCGTGCTCAATCCTCCCGGCGATATCGCCGCCCAGCAGGGCGACCTGATCATCACCGCGACCAACCTGATGCTGCTCATCATCGTGCCGGTGATTGCACTGACTTTCTGGTTTGCCTGGAAATATCGTGCTTCCAATACCAAGGCCGAATACGCCCCGGACTGGGACCACTCGGTCCAGCTCGAGCTCATCATCTGGGCCGCGCCCCTGGCCATCATCATTGCCCTGGGCGCCATCACCTATATCACCACGCACAAGCTGGACCCCTACCGTCCGCTGGACCGCATCTCGGCCGACAAGCCGCTGCCGGCCGATGTGAAGCCGCTGGTGATCGAAGTCGTGGCCCTGGACTGGAAGTGGCTCTTCTTCTATCCCGAGCAGGGCATTGCCACGGTGAATGAAATCGCCGCGCCGGTGGACCGCCCCATACAGTTCAAGATCACCTCCGCCACCGTGATGAATTCTTTCTACGTGCCTGCCGTGGCCGGCATGATTTACGCCATGGCCGGCATGGAGACCCAGTTGCACGGCGTCATCAACAAGCCGGGCGAGTATCAAGGTCTCTCCACCAATTACAGCGGTGCCGGCTTCTCGCGCATGAACTTCCTCTTCCACGGCGTCAGCGATGCAGAATTCGATGCCTGGATACAGAAGAACAAGGACAGCGGCAAAGTGCTGTCGCGCGAGGAATATCTGGAGCTTGCCAAGCCCAGCAAATTCGAAGACCCCCACTTCAGCGGCAGTACGCGTGACCCTATCCGCTACTACGGCAGCGTGGAGCCCAAGCTCTATCACGACATCCTCAACCTCTGTGCTGACGGCAAAACCATGTGCATGGACGAGATGATGGCCATAGACATGGGCCTGAAGCCGCGCCCGGCCAGAAATCACGGTGGTCATGAAGAGGCCGGTCATGAGGCCAAGGCTGAAGAAGCCGCCGCGCCTGCTGACCATTCTGCTGATGCCAGCGCTCATGCGGGCCACGCTGCCCACTAAGGCGGCGTTGCGTATTCCGGATTGACTTTGTTCTTGCATGAGGCCTGCGCAACAGGCCTCTGGAGCTGAAATGTCTGAATCACTTTCTCTGACCAAACTGATTTTTGGTCGCCTCACCTGGGAATCCATTCCCTACCACGAGCCCATACTCGTGGCGACTTTCCTCGCCGTTGCCATCGGCGGCATTGCTGTTGTGGCGCTGCTGCTGCGCTACAAGCTGCTGGGTTATCTCTGGCGCGAATGGCTGACCAGCATCGATCACAAGAAGCTGGGCATCATGTACATCATCCTCGGCCTCGTCATGCTGCTGCGCGGTTTTGCCGACGCCATCATGATGCGTCTGCAGCAGGCCATGGCCTTCGGCGACAATATGGGCTATCTGCCACCGCATCACTACGACCAGATCTTCACCGCCCACGGCGTGATCATGATCTTCTTCGTGGCCATGCCGCTGGTGACGGGCTTCATGAACTACATCGTGCCGCTGCAGATCGGCGCACGCGACGTGGCCTTCCCCTTCCTGAACAATTTCAGTTTCTGGATGACCACTTTCGGCGCCGTGCTGGTCATGGTGTCGCTCTTCATCGGTGAATTCTCCACCGCCGGCTGGCTGGCCTATCCGCCGCTATCAGGCAGTGGTTTCAGTCCCGGGGTCGGTGTCGACTATTACATCTGGGCCTTGCAGATCGCGGGCGTCGGAACGCTGCTCACCGGTGTGAACTTCATCGTCACCATCGTGAAGATGCGCGCTCCCGGCATGACCATGATGAAAATGCCCGTGTTCACCTGGACCGCGCTCTGCACCAACGTGCTTATCGTCGCCGCCTTCCCGGTGCTGACCGCCGTGCTCGCCATGCTGTCCATGGACCGCTACCTCGACACGCACTTCTTCACCAATGAGCTTGGCGGCAACGCCATGATGTATGTGAACCTGATCTGGATCTGGGGCCACCCCGAGGTTTACATCCTCATCCTGCCCGTGTTCGGCATTTTCTCGGAAGTGGTCGCCGCCTGCTCCGGCAAGCGTCTCTTCGGTTATGCCTCCATGGTGTACGCAACCGTGGTGATCACCATCCTTTCCTATATCGTGTGGCTGCATCACTTCTTCACCATGGGCTCGGGCGCCAGTGTGAATGCCTTCTTCGGCATCACCACCATGATCATCTCGATTCCCACCGGTGCGAAAATCTTCAACTGGCTTTTCACCATGTACAAAGGCCGCGTGCGCATGGATGTGCCCATGCTCTGGACCGTGGGCTTCATGGTCACCTTTGTGCTCGGTGGCATGACCGGTGTGATTCTCGCCGTGCCGCCTGCGGATTTCGTGCTGCATAACTCACTGTTCCTGATTGCCCACTTCCATAATGTGATCATCGGCGGCGTGCTCTTCGGCCTGCTCGCCGGCATCAATTTCTGGTTCCCCAAGGCTTTCGGTTTCAAGCTGAATGAATTCTGGGGCAAGTGCTCGTTCTGGTTCTGGCAGATCGGCTTCTTCTTCGCCTTCATGCCGCTGTATGTGCTGGGCCTGATGGGTGTGACACGTCGTCTCAGCCACTTCAACGATCCTTCGCTGCAGATCTGGTTCCAGATTGCTGCTTTCGGTGCTGCGCTGATTGCTGTCGGCATCGCCTGCCTGCTCATCCAGTTCTATGTGAGCTTCCGTGATCGCGAAAAACTGCGCGACCTCACCGGTGATCCCTGGAATGGCCGCACCCTGGAGTGGTCCACCTCCTCGCCGCCGCCGGCCTACAACTTCGCGTTCACCCCGGTGGTGCACGACACCGATGCCTGGCACGACATGAAGCAGCACGGCTTCCAGCGCCCGACGTCCGGTTTCAACGACATCCACATGCCGAAAAACACCGGTGCCGGCTTCGTGATTTCCGCGCTCGCCACCGTCTTCGGCTTTGCCATGATCTGGCATATGTGGCTGCTGGCCGGTGTGTCCATCCTGGCAACCGTAATTGCCATCATCATTCACACCTTCAATTACAACCGCGACTACTACATCAAGGCCGATGAAGTCGCGCGCATTGAAGAAGAACGCACCAAGCAACTGGAGGCCGCCCGTGGCTAATGCATCCGTTCCCATGACCACAGCCGACGGCCAGCCGCTCTTCCTTGATCTCAAGGGCGATCACCATCCGCAGAACGGCACCCTGCTCGGCTTCTGGATCTACCTGATGAGCGACTGCCTCATCTTCGCCTGCCTGTTCGCGACTTATGCTGTACTCGGCAAAAGTTATGCAGGCGGCCCTACCGGTGCCGAACTGTTCGACCTCAAGCTCATCGCCGTGAACACCGGCCTGCTGCTGCTGTCGTCCATCACCTATGGCTTTGCCATGATCAGCATGCTCAAGGGCCGTGTGCCCGGCGTGCTGGGCTGGCTGGCCGTGACCGGTCTCTTCGGCCTCGGCTTCGTGGCGATCGAACTCTATGAGTTCCATCACCTCATCCATGTCGGTGCCGGTCCACAGACCAGTGCCTTCCTCACTTCCTTCTTTGCGCTGGTGGCCACCCACGGTCTGCACGTGAGCTTCGGTATCGTCTGGCTCGTCGTGCTCATACTGCAGGTACGCAAGCTGGGCCTCACCGGTGCCAACAAGCGTCGCCTCATCTGCCTCTCCATGTTCTGGCATTTCCTGGACGTGGTCTGGATCGGCGTCTTCACCTTTGTCTATCTGATGGGAGTGCTGTAATGGGCCAGTCGCACGAACATGCTGATCACAGCCATGACGATCATCACGATGATGTCGGTTACCACGCCACCGTCGGCGGCTATGCCATAGGTTTTGTGCTGTCGGTGATACTGACCGCCATTCCCTTCTGGCTGGTGATGAATAAAGTCATCACCAGCCCCGCCATGACGGCCGCTGTCATCCTCGGCTTTGCTGCCGTGCAGGTGGTGGTGCATGTGGTGTATTTCCTGCACCTGGATGCCAAGTCGGAACAGGGCTGGAATATGCTGGCCACCATTTTCACGGTGGTGTTGCTGGTCATTCTGGTAGCCGGTTCCATCTGGGCCATGCACAACATGAACACGCACATGATGCCGCATCCGGCGCATGATGCGGCTGCACATGAAGGTATGAACCACGAAGGCATGGATCACTCGGCCATGCAGCATGAAGCCGCACCGGCCGTGGAACAGGTCAAGCCGTGAAACCCGCAGACCGCAATGCCTCTTTGCAGGACAGCAAGAGGCAAGGCGGTGGCAAGAAGCAAGGCAGCAAAACAGCACTGGTGGTCGCGCTCGCGGCCCTGGTGCTGGCTTGCAGCGGCTTTAGCGCACTCGGTATCTGGCAGCTGTATCGCCTGCAATGGAAACTGGCGCTGATTGAGCGCGTGGAAACACGCATACACGCCACTCCCGTCTCTCCCCCCGCAAAATCCGCATGGCCCACCATCAGCAAGCAAGACGATGAATATCGTCATGTCCTGCTTGCAGGGCGCTATCTCGGCAATCACGACAGCCTTGTCAAAGCGGTGACCGAACTCGGCCCCGGCTACTGGCTGCTTACACCTTTCCAGACCACTGACGGCAGCATCGTGCTGGTCAATCGCGGCTATGTGCCAGAAAACTGGCAAGGCGATGAAACACCGGCAGACACTGAAGTCATCGGTCTTTTGCGCCTGAGTGAAAGCGGCGGTGGTTTTCTGCGTGAAAACGATGCGACCAATAAACGCTGGTACTCGCGCGATGTGCAGGCCATTGCGACTGCCCAAGGGCTGAACAATGTCGCCCCCTATTTCGTGGATGCCGATGCCGCCCCCGGCAGCCCCGCCATCAAGACCCATGAAGGTGTTAATCTAACGCCCGGCACTATCAGCTGGCCGCGCGGCGGCCTGACGATAGTCAGCTTTCCCAATAATCATCTGGGCTATGCCTTCACCTGGTTTGTGCTGGCCCTGATGTGTGCCGGCGCAGCGTTCTGGTTGCTGCGCGACTGGCGCCTGCGCAAGGTCGACAATGCCAACATCCACACCCGAGAAGCAGAGCCTGATTAAACGCGCCTATCTGGCCCTGCTGGATCGCGCTGCCGTCACGCGCATGCATCCCCTCATCCAGCTGCGCTGGATTGCCGTGATGGGCCAAGTGGCCACCATCCTCTTTGCGCATGTCGTGCTGGAGATAAACCTGCCGCTCAAACCCATGGCGGTGGTGCTGGCCATACTCGTGGCCTTCAATCTTTTCAGCATGCTGCGCTGGCGCAATCGCGATGAAGTCAGCAATGAATCGCTGTTTTTCTCCTTGCTCGTGGACGTTTTCACGCTGACGGCGCAGCTGCATTACTCCGGCGGCGTGGCCAATCCCTTTGTCTTTCTCTATCTGCTGCAAGTGGTGCTGGCCGCTGCCCTGCTCTCGCCCTGGGCCAGCCGCAGCATTGCCGGCATTACCGGCGTCTGTTTTGTGGTGCAGATACTCTGGGCCAGTCCGGTGGAAATCCCGCAGCAGTACAGCGTGGCCGGCCTGCTCATCTGCTTCCTGCTCAATGCCGCTCTGATCGTGGTGTTCACCAACCGCATCAACCGCATCCTGCGCGAACATGACGAGCATCTGTCGGGCCTGCGCCAGCGCGCAGCCGAAGAAGAACACATCATACGCATGGGCCTGCTGGCTTCCGGTGCAGCGCATGAACTGGGCACGCCACTGGCCACGATTTCCGTACTGCTGGGCGACTGGCGTCGCACCACCCAGTTCAAGCAGGACGATGCCCTCATGGAAGATGCGGCAGAAATGCAGATACAGATAGACCGCTGCAAGGCCATCGTCAGCGGCATTCTCATGTCCGCCGGTGAGGTGCGCGCAGAGTCGCCGCAGCAAACCACCCTCATCGGCTTTTTCGACACGCTGGTGGCCAGTTGGTGTGCCACGCGCCCGGTGGTGGAATTCGATTACCGCAATACCATCGATCACGATCCTCTCATCGTGTCCGATGAAGGTCTGAAACAGATGATCAGCAATGTGCTGGATAATGCCCTGGAAGCCTCACCGGACTGGGTGTCGCTGGAAGCCATGGTCAGCAATAACGACCTCATCATTCGCGTGCTGGACCGGGGACCGGGCTTTGCTCCGGCCATGCTCAAGCATTTCGGCCGCCCTTATAATTCCAGCAAGGGCAAACCCGGCGGTGGCCTGGGTCTTTTTCTTTCACTGAATGTGGCGCGTGCCCTGGGCGGGAATATTTTTCCGCAAAACCGCTATCCGCAAGGTGCGGTAGTGACCATGGTGCTGCCACTGGAGGCACTGGAGCTGAACGAGGAAGCGGCCCATGACTGATATCTCTCGCCATCTCCTCATCGTGGAAGACGATGATGCTTTTGCACGCACGCTGAAACGTTCTTTCGAACGTCGCGACTACATCGTGCATCACGCCACTTCAATGGAAGAGGCGACACAGCTGGCGGCAGAACATCCCGTGCGCAAGGCGGTGGTGGATCTCAAGCTGGCCAATGGCCAGTCCGGTCTGGAATGCGTGAAGGCCCTGCATGCGCAGGATGCCAGCCTGCTCATCGTGGTGCTCACCGGCTATGCCAGCATTGCCACCGCGGTGGAAGCCATCAAGCTGGGCGCCTGCCACTATCTGGCCAAGCCCTCCAATACCGACGATATCGAGGCGGCTTTCGAGCGCGCCACCGGCGATACCAGTGTGGAAGTGACGGAGCGCGAAACCACATCCATCAAAACACTGGAATGGGAACGCATACACGAAGTGCTGGCCGCCTGTGATTTCAATATTTCGGAAGCCGCTCGACGGCTGGGCATGCACCGCCGCACCCTGGCGCGCAAGCTGGAAAAAAGCCGGATCAAATAAGCGGCCTGCCTGGATGGCAGCCGCCTCAGGCCAGCCAGGCGCGCTGCAAGATGACCGCAAAATCCGTCGTCCTTGGCAGCGTGCCGTAGTTATGACTGCCCTGCAGCCCAAGCCGGCTACGACAAAACGCATCACTGACTGCCGAAGGCGCATGCTGTACCAGCAGGGCCGCCTGTAAAGCCAGCGCCATGCTGTCCACCACGGCACGTGCACGCACTTCAAAATCCGTGGAGTCGGAAAACTCTTTCAGCAAGCTGGCGATATGGGCATCCAGTATGGCGTGGCCACCCCGGGCTTTTTTCAATTCAGCAACGAAGGCTTCGACCACGCTAGGCGTTTTCTGCATGGCACGCAGCACATCCAGGCATTGCACATTGCCGCTGCCTTCCCAGATGGCATTGATGGGGCCTTCGCGATAAAGCCGAGGCATCATGCTGTCTTCCATCACGCCAGAGCCGCCTATGCACTCCATGGCTTCGTAGGCGTGGTTGGGCACGCGTTTGCAGATCCAGTATTTGCCCACCGCCGTCGCCAAGCGCACCAATTGGTCTTCATGCTCGTCATGACGGTTGTCCATGGCACGCGCCATACGCATCGTCAGTGTCATGGCTGCTTCGCTTTCCAGCGCCAGATCAGCCAGCACATTCTGCATGAGGGGTTGATCTATCAGTTTCTTGCCGAAGGCCGAGCGCTGCTGGCAGTGATGCATGATCTGCGAAACGGCCATGCGCATACCCGCACTGGAACCAATCATGCAATCGAAGCGCGTCATGCTCACCATTTCTATGATGGTGCGTACGCCCCGCCCTTCTTCGCCCACCAGCCAACCCAAGGCGCCGCGCAACTCGATTTCGCTGGAGGCATTGGAAACATTGCCCATCTTCTTTTTCAGGCGCAGCACCTGCAGCGGATTTTTTGTGCCATCCGGACGCCAGCGCGGTACGAGAAAACAGGAAAGCCCGCCCGGCGCCTGCGCCAGCACGAGGAAGACATCGCACATGGGCGCAGACAAAAAGAATTTGTGGCCCACCAGCTCATAAGGCTGTGCCGAACCACTGGCGCCAAGCGGAAAAGCCCGTGTGGAATTGGCACGCACATCGGAGCCGCCCTGCTTTTCCGTCATGCCCATGCCGACGGTAATGCCGGCTTTCTGTTCAGCCGGCACATTGCGGGGGTCATACACCCGCGAAGTGATTTTCGGTTCCCAGATTCTGGCCAGCTCAGGCGTGGTGCGCAGCGAAGGCACGGAAGCAAAGGTCATGGTGATGGGACAGCCATGACCTGCCTCCACCTGGGTATGCAGATAGGATTTGGCAGCACGCACGACATGGGCGCCGGCCTTGGGCTCAGCCCAGGGTGCGGCATGCAGACCATGCTCTATCGAAGTTTTCATGAGCTGGTGATAGGCCGGATGGTATTTCACCAGATCAATGCGATTACCGAAGCGGTCATGCGTATCGAATTCCGGCGGGAATTTATTGGCCAGCGCACCCAGCTCCAGATAATCCGCCGCGCCGATTTTCGCACCGAACGCTTCCAGCTCGTCTTCGCCCCAGCCGCCACCCTCGCGCTGCACCGCCTCACGCAGGGCCACATCCCGCTCGAACAGGTTGTAATCCTGCAATTCGCTGGAGACATTTTCCACGCTGTGCGTATTGGCCAGGAAAAGGGATTCCTGTGAATTCTTGACGGGAGTATTCATAGCGCTTTCCTCACACGATTTTTCAGGCAGCCGGTTTGGACGAAACAATACGCAAGACATCCAGATAGCCCGGAGATGCCGGTACCGCACCACGCTCACGCAGCATGCGATGCATCAGCGGCAGACGGAAATACGGGACCGAGGCCATGACATGGTGCTCGATATGATAGTTCACACGTATGGGCGCCACGGTGGCGCGAGCGAGGAAGCCGGCACGAGTGCTGCGCGTATTCAGGAACATGTCCGTGCTCTTTTCCGTACAAGCGTGCTCGCCCATGGAACGTATGCGCAGAAAAAGCGGGAACGGCGTGACATAGGACAGCACCCACACGGCATAGAGCCATGGATGGCCGCTGGCCCAGAGCGCCGCAAAAAGAATGCCGTTGGTAAGCAACATGCCGCTGCTGTTACGCAGCAGGGACAGAGGATACTCCCACCAGTGCCGCCCGGCCTGCGGCAGGATCACCACATCATTGGCCACGGTCCACTTGAGCACACCGGCATCCATGAGGATGCGGCCATATAGATATTTGAGACCGGTCAGACCACTGAGATCACGCGCGAATTTGCGCGCCAGTGAGGCCCGCGATACAGGGAACGGTGCTACCAGCGAGAGATCCGTGTCTTCCGGCTGGCCCGTCTTGCTGTGATGCATAAGGTGATGCACCCGGTATTTCTTCACATCGTTCCAGATGGGGCGTGCGCAGAACCAGTCACCGAAAAAATCATTCATCCACGGTGTTTTGAACAGCGTCTTGTGTGCCGCCTCATGATGCAGGATGGCCAGGCCCAGATGCCGCCCCGCCATCACGATAAAACCCAGAACAAACACCGGAATGGCGATATACAGCGGCTGTGTCAGCGCCCAGGCCAACAAGGCGAAAGTGGCAATGATCACGCCCCAGGTAAAAGCCACTGCGGCCAAGCCCATGAGATCGGAGCGCTCGGTGAGCATCTTTATTTCTTCCCGCGTGAAGATATCCGTCACCTTGCGGCGCGTGGCGGCGGGCATTTCAGCGGGAGTGGCGGAATCGGGAATCATGGTGGTCATGCTTTTCATGAAGTACAGAGGCTCGGAAGTCAGTGTGAAACAGAAGCCGCGCTGGCAGTGTCAGCCACGGCAGCAGAAAGGATATGCAGCTTGCGCCAGATAAGATGACCGGCGGCGTCATAGCGCAGCACGGTATCGACAAAAGCACGGCGCTCCGCGCTGTCCACCAGCGGATCAGGCAGCAGGGGATCAAACACCAGCTGGCGTATGGCGCTGCCGCCCATGAGAAAGGATTCGCGTGCCGCCACTTCCAGCTCCAGCGTATCGGCCTGCTGCAGCCATTTTTCCAGTTGCTCGCGCGTCTTGCGGTAAGAGCGGGTCAGTGCCTTGCCATCCCAGAGTGTGCGCGCCCGCTTCTCACGCTCGGCATCAAATGCTGTGGCCAGAAAAACCGCAGCCCCCTCATCCAGCCCCAGCTTGAAAAGACGCTCGCGCACAGCGACCACACCGCCGACCAGATTGTCCGGGCGTATGAAGCATTCATGGTCCAGCTCGCGAAAGCCCAGCATTTCCAGCGCCCGGTCGCGACGACTCAGGGCGGCACGATTACTGCGCCCCAGCCCTCCGCAATACACCGTGATCCAGGCCCCGCTCCACTCCCCCACACGCGACTCGGCCACACGCCAGGTACTCACATCCTCGGCCAGGCCCGCGGCATTGGCACCCAGGCGGTAAGCACCGCGGCCGGCAGCTTCTATCATGCCGGTGGCCGCCAGACGGACCAGGGCCACGCGCACGCTATTCTCACGCAGGCCAAAGAGGGCGCAGGCCGCCACGGCCTCACGAGCCGACATGACCTGGCCTTCGGCACCCAGCAGGAATTTGAGGATGAGATGACGGGGATTGGGAGCCACGGCCATTTATTACTCACAAAGCCATTAATTGCCACGAATCGTAATGTTACATAGGATGCCAAGGCAAGCACTCAGATGTAATCAACCGGAAGCGGAACGGAGACCCTCATGCCCAAAGCCCCACGACTTGTCCTGACCGAGCGCCGGCCGCCCCTGCTTGTCGTCACCATCAACCGGCCCGAGGCCCGCAATGCCGTGGACGGCCCCACGGCAAGACAGTTGGCCGATGCCTTCCTGCAGTTCGAGGCCGACGCAGAGCTCAGCGTGGCCATACTCACTGGCGCCGGGGAGCATTTCTGTGCCGGCGCCGACCTCAAGGCCGTAGCTTCCGGCGAGCCAGCCCGCAGCAACAGCCTGGCCCCGCCCGGTGATGGTGCCTTCGACTCCGGCCCCATGGGGCCGACACGCTTCCAGCTCAGCAAACCCGTGATTGCCGCCGTTTCCGGCTATTGCGTGGCCGGCGGACTGGAACTGGCGCTGTGGTGTGATCTGCGTGTAGCCGATGCCAGCGCTGTTTTCGGCGTGTTCTGCCGCCGCTTCGGTGTGCCCTTGATTGATGGCGGCACGGTACGCCTGCCGCGCGCCATAGGCATGAGCCGAGCACTGGACCTCATCCTCACCGGCAGGCCGGTAGCAGCCGACGAGGCCCTGCAGATGGGCCTGGCCAATCGTGTGGTGAAAAATGCTGAGCTCATGGCAGAGGCGGAGAAACTCGCCCTGCATTTGGCCGCCTTTCCGCAAGCCTGTCTGCGCGGCGACCGCCGCAGTGCCTATGAGCAATGGGGACTGGATGAAGCAAGTGCCCTGAAAAACGAATTCAGTCATGGCCTGCATACCCTGCAATCCGGCGAAACCCTGCAAGGGGCGGGACGCTTCAGTACGGGCACAGGTCGCCATGGCGATTTCACTCAGGATGAAGGCCGCCAGGAGAAATAGACACGTCTCGCACATTGGCCACCGTGACAAGCTCTGCGTCAGCGGTGGAATTGCGGGCGGCGACGGAATTGCTTAGCGTGCAGCTTCTCCCTGTTGCCGTATCTGTCCCATGTCGTCATCCGCCTCTGTCACACCCGGCCTCGCCCACAGCCGCCGCCTTGCCAATATCGCCCTCATCACCGCCGCCCTGCTCTGGCTGCTCTTCCTCGTGCTGGAAAAAATGCTGCCGGCACAAGCCACCGCCATCAGCATCCTGGCACTGGCCGCTGAAGCCGGCGTCGTGGGCGGTCTGGCCGACTGGTATGCCGTGACCGTTCTCTTCCGCAATCCTTTCGGAAAAATCCCGGTACCGCGCCTGCTGCTGGAACACACGGAAATCATTCCGCGCAACAAGGCCCGCATCGCCGAGTCCATGGGTCGCTTCGTGCAGGAAAACTTCCTGGCGGCTCCCATCGTGCGCAAATCCCTGCAGAAAACTGATGCCAGCCTGTTTATCGGCAAGTGGCTGGCGCAGCCTGATAACGTGACCATCATCACCGACTTCGTGCAGCGCACCGGCCCACGCCTGCTGCAGATCTTTGAAAGCGAGGATATCGAGAAATTCCTGCAGCAGAATGCCGTGGCCTGGGCCAAGGGCACGCCCATACACCATATGGCCAGCGAAATGCTGCGCGCCGTACTGGAAAACGATTTCCACCATGAGGCCCTGCAGCGCGGACTGGATGCTGCCGACAAATGGATAAAGGCCAATCCGGAAAAAGCCCGCGAATTTGCAGCCACGGTTTTCGAGGAGCTGGGCGTAGGCGGCCTCGCCCGTGGTGCCAGCTGGATAGGCATAGATGTGCAGCAGCGCACCATCAATACCTTCATGGATCAGGTGGCCAATCTGCTGGAAAACCGTGAACACCCCTGGCGCGTGAGCCTGGAAGAAAACGCCACCCAGCTCATGAAGGATTTACGCAAGAAAAGCTCGTCGGCTTCAAAACGCCTGAATGCCACCAAGAATGCCCTGGTGGAAAGTGAATCCATGGTGAGTTTCATGACCAGCGCCGTGGTGATTTTGCGCGAAGCCGTGAAGAAGGATCTGGAACGGCCGGACTCCGGCCTGGCTGCCAATCTGCGCGACATCCTGCTGCGTCTGGGCGAACAGCTACAGCACAATGAAAAGGTGCGCCAGGTATTGAACCGGGAAATCGAGGAGGCCGTGGTGGTTTTCACCACGGACTATGCCGATGCCATCATCACCTATGTCAGCGAGAAGATTCACGACTGGGACACGCGCGAGATGATCGCC
This sequence comes from Pedobacter sp., assembly GCA_031119295.1. Lineage (GTDB taxonomy): Bacteria > Pseudomonadota > Gammaproteobacteria > Pseudomonadales > Moraxellaceae > UBA2031. The sequence continues at coordinate 16,046 of JAVHYE010000070.1, forward strand.
AAGATAGAAACCGAAGTCGGCGGCGACCTGCACATGATACGGGTCAATGGCGTGGTGGTCGGCGCCTTTATCGGCCTGCTGCTGGGTGGGGTACGTGTGCTTTTTGAGGTTCTGCCTTTCTGAGCCGTATCAGAACCACTCGTCCTTCATCTCCAACACCAGGGTATTGAGCGAGCCCAGCAGTGCCAGCTGTGGTGCTGTCTTGGGCAGCTCGAATTCGAAGAAATAACGGCAGGCGGCCAGTTTGCCACGATAGAAATCATCATCGCTTTTTTTCGCGCCAACACTGGCAGCCACGGCCTGATCCAGCCATATCCAGGCCAGCACCATATGACCGAAAGCTTCCAGATAGACATTGGCATTGGCCAGGGCCTTCTGCGGATCATTGGTATTCCAGAGTTTGCCGGTCACAGCCCCCACTTTCTGCATCACGCCTGCCAAAGGCTCGACAAAATCGGAGAGCGCAGAAATGGCAGCAGCACGCCGCAAGGTTTCCTGCATGGTGCCCGCCAGCGCCTGCAAGGCAGCACCGTTCTGCATCACCACCTTGCGCCCCAGCAGGTCCAGCGCCTGTATGCCATGCGTGCCTTCATGGATGGGATTCAGGCGATTGTCGCGATAGAACTGCTCGACGTTGTAATCCCGTGTATAGCCATAACCACCATGCACCTGTATGGCCAGGCTATTGGCTTCCAGACACCATTGTGAAGGCCAGCTTTTTGTCACCGGCATAAGGATTTCCAGCAGAAGGCGTGCACGTTTGGCTTGTTCGGCATCGCCATTACGCTCTTCGTCCAGCAAGCGGGCACAATAAAGCCCCAGACCCAATGCACCTTCAGCATAGGATTTTTGCGCCAGCAACATGCGGCGCACATCGGCGTGCTCGATGATGGGAATTTGCGCGCTGGCGGCATCTTTTCCGGCTGCCGTCAGCGGACGGCCCTGTGGGCGGTTGCGCGCATAATCCAGCGAGTGCAGATAGCCGGTGTAACCCAGCATGGCTGCCCCCATGCCCACGCCTATGCGCGCCTCATTCATGAGATGGAACATGCAGGCCAGTCCCTGCCCCGCCTCACCGACCAGATAACCCACAGCACCGGCACGACCTGCCGGACGATATTTGCTGCCCTCACCGAAATTCATCAGCGTATTGATGGTGCCGCGATAACCCATCTTGTGGTTGACGCCCGCCAGCACCACATCATTGCGCTCGCCCAGGCTGCCGTCCTGCTTCACCAGGAATTTCGGCACGATGAAAAGGGAAATGCCTTTCACGCCGGCCGGCAGCTTGCCCTCCGCATCCGGAATCTTGGCCAGCACCAGATGCACGATATTTTCCGAGAGTTCGTGGTCACCGCCGGAAATCCACATCTTGTTGCCGGTGATGCGGTATTGCGGCCCCAGCCAGGACTCGGCCACGTATTCGGCGCGCGTGACAATATCGGAAAGCGAAGAGCCAGCCTGCGGTTCGGACAGACACATGGTGCCGAGAAAGCGGCCGCTCAGCTCGGGTTTGGCAAAAGCTTCAATCTGTGCAGCATTGCCATGTTTCATGATGGTGCTGGCATTGCCTATCGCGAGGAAGGGATAAGCACAAGTGCCGACATTGGCGCCTATCAACCAGGCCCAGGCTGCTTTTTCTATCAGCACCGGCAGCTGCATACCGCCCAGCGCGTAATCCTGTGAGGCCAGCAACATGCCGGCATCGGTGAGCGCGGTGATGGCTTCCTTCACCTCAGGAATCATGCTGACTTTCTCACCATCGAAAGTCGGCTCGTTCTGGTCGGCCTTCTTGTTATGCGGCGCAAATTTTTCCGTCGCCAGTTTCTGGCAGAGCGAAATCACGGCATCAAAGGTTTCACGGCTATGGTCGGCATAGCGCGGCAGCTGGTTGAGCTTTTCGGCCTGCAGCCACTCATAAAGCAGGAAATCGAGATCGCGACGGGAAAGAATAAGGGATTCCATAACAAGTCCTTTTAATGAAAGTAATGAGGCCGGCTGCTAGAGCCGGCCTATGCGATCGTTGCTGAGTGAGCCGAAATAAAGCTGACCTTTGTAAGGGACAACCGAGGTGATCATGTTCAGGTGTTCGCCGGAAGGATCATGCAGACTACGCAGCAGCTTGCCGTTTTCATCCACGGCTACGGCCAGACC
>JAVHYE010000071.1 GCA_031119295.1 Pedobacter sp.
TGACCTTGCCGTCTTCTTTCACACTCACCAGACGTGAATAGAAATTGCCCCACTCGTAACGCTCCAGCACCACGATGTCCTTGGGGTATTGCACATTCTTCAGGCCATCAGCAAAGACCCAGCGGAAATCAGCGCCGGTGATGTCGCGATTACCCACCTTGTAAAGATGACGGGTCACGGTCTCGTGACCGGCCGGCACATTCACACCGGCTTCGCGCATGCGCTTGGCCGTATCGATGCGGTCATCGATCTTTTCACCGACGATGACGCTCTTGCTGCCGGCATAGTCGGTGTATTCGGCCTGCATGACATCGGCTGGCCAGAAATGTCCCAGGCCACGTACGGCAATCATGCCCAGCACGCCGATGACCATGATCAGGGAAATCGTGACGGTACCGGCATTCAGCCAGACCCAGGCATCGCCTGATTTGAAGTATTCGCGCACTTTCATCTTCGTTTCCTTCAAATCTCTTAAAGTGAGCCGTATTTCTTGCGCAGGCGGTTACGCACCACTTCTGCTGCCGTATTCAGGATGAAGGTGAGCACGAACAGCACCAGCGCCGAGAGGAAGAGCACACGGAAGTGCGTGGATGCCACCTCGGCCTCGCCCATTTCCACCGCGACATTGGCCGACAAGGTGCGCAGGCCTTCAAAAATGTTCCAGTCCATGATCGCGGTATTGCCGGTGGCCATGAGCACGATCATGGTTTCACCCACGGCGCGGCCGAGACCGATCATGAGAGCAGAGAAAATGCCGGGCGAAGCTGTTGGCAGCACCACGCGCATCAGCGTCTGCCACGGTGTGGCGCCCAAGGCCAGCGAACCGTTGGTGAGATGCTTGGGCACGGCAAAGAGCGCGTCTTCAGCGATGGAATAAATATTCGGGATGACGGCAAAGCCCATGGCGAGGCCAACGATGAGCGCATTGCGCTGATCGAAAGTGATGCCGGCTTCATCGCGCAGCCAGAGACGGATATCGCCACCGAAGAAATACAGTTCCATGGGCTGCGACAGGGCAAACGACAACCAGCCGGTGAAGAGCACGGGCAGCAGCAGCAGCAGCGGAATCCAGCCGTCAGCGAAAGCGCGCTTTTCACGCGGCAGGCGCACCCAGAGCATGCCGGAGAGCAGGATGCCCAGGGGCGTCAGGATGAGCAGGGTGAAAATGCCGGGCAGATAGGCTTCGATAGTCGGCGCCAACCAGAGGCCGGCGAGAAAACCCAGGATCACGGTGGGAAGTGCCGCCATCAATTCGATGGTGGGCTTGGCTTTGCGACGCAGGCCGGGCGCCATGAACATGGAGGTGTACATGGCGGCACAGATGGCCAGCGGTGCACCCAGCAGCATGGCGTAGAAAGCGGCCTTGATGGTGCCGAAAGTCAGCGGCATCAGCGAGAGCTTGCTTTCAAAATCGATATTGCCGGAGCTGGACTGCCAGTTGTAGGTCGGCTCGGAATAAGACTCGTACCAGACCTTGCCCCAGGTGGAGTGCCAGGAAATATCCGGGTGCTCGGCTTCCAGTTCCACTGCAGCGAGACCTTTTTCGGCCTGCGCCACCACGAAATTGGAGCGCGGCGAAACGGCGATGCTGCGTATGGCACTGTCAGCGGCCTGCACCACACCCAGCGTGCGCTCGGAGGTCGTGAAGAAATAACCGACACGGCCTTTTTCATCGCCGGCCACAAAACCCTTGCGACGGGCTTCGGGCGTGATGGCCGTCACCGGCGCATCACCCAGTGTGAAACTGCGGATACGGGTGAAGCTGAATTTGTCGATCTCGGATTCTTTGTCGCGCACCATGAACCACTGGCTGACGCGGCCTTTGGCATCGCCGATGAGCAGGGACACATTGCCGAGCAGGGCCTGCACGCTGGTGATTTCGGCATCGCCCACGATGGTCTGCTGATAAAGGCGCGGACCGGCATCGCCAGAGAGCGCAAAAATCGCCACATCATTGCGGCCGGTGAAAACATAGCCCCAGCGCCCATCCTGACCCATGATCATGAAACGCGGCGGCGTAGCCAGCGTCAGCGGCAATTCCACCTGGGCCTGGCGCAGCCAGTTGCCCTTTTCTTCGCCCACGCTGGCAAAGAGTCCGCCAGCGCCACTGCTTTCACGCGCATATTTGTTCAGCACCAGATGCCCCGCGCTCGCACTCATCACGGACAGCGCATCATTATTGCCGCGGAAAGCGAATACATTCAGCGGCTGACCAGCTTCATCCACCAGCAAAGGCGTTTCGCCATAGGGATAGCTCAGCGTCGGCGTGACATGGCGCTTGCCATCGGCATCCAGATCCACGCCATAACTGGGCTGTGCAACCAGGATGCTGCCATTGGAAAGACCGAAGGCAACGAGGCCGCTGGTGATGCTGCCGCGGGCAATGCCGCTGACCGTCACACCGGCGGGCAGGGGCAGGTGCGCATCGCCCAGCGGCTCTTGATTACCGGCGCGGAAATACTGCACACGACCATCCGGCTCCACGCGCAAGCCCGTCTCGCGGTATTCATCGATATCTATATAAGGTGCCGACACCGTGGTGGCATGTTGTCCTGTCACTTCCACCTTGGCCGGCTGCAGCAGCGGCCACACTTCATAAAGCAGATAGAAAAAAATCAGCGTGATGGCCAGCAGCACGAACAGGCCGCCACTGCCGATGGCGGCATTAACGAGCTGATCCTTGAAACGGCGACGGCGTGCCAGCTTGTCGAGCTGCTCAGCCGGGGGCAGAACGGAATCGAGTGTGGGCTTCGACATGACTGCTCTTTCTTTTGCGTTAATACGGTGGCGGTGCTGGCGCGCATGATAGCTCCGGTTTCCCGGAGTCTGCGGCGACCCTGATCTGGCGACAGGCATCCCTGCGGCCAGATCAGGGCCGACATCAGTCGGCCCTGAATCAATCGATGCTGAAAAGGGGCGCTTGCGCCCCTTTTATTGCCACCTTCCCTGGCAGCGTACTGCTTAGAGACCGAGCTGCTTGCGAATCTTGGCAGCCTGATCAGCCGGCAGCGGGATGTAGCCGTCTTTTTCCACCACTTCCTGACCCTGCTTGGACAGCACCAGCTTGAAGAACTGGGCTTCCAGCGGCGACAGCGGCTTGTTCGGGTGCTTGTTCACATAGACCAGCAGGGGACGGGCCAGCGGGTACTTGCCGGAGAGGGCATTCTTCTCGTTGGCTTCGTAGAACTCGCCATCAGAACCCTTCAGCGGCACAGCGCGCACGCTGGAGGTCTTGTAGCCGATGCCGGAGTAACCGATGCCGTTCAGCGAGGTGGACACCGACTGCACCACCGAGGCAGAGCCCGGCTGTTCGTTCACGTTCTTCTTGAAGTCACCCTTGCAGAGGGCGTGCTCCTTGAAATAACCGTAGGTGCCGGACACCGAGTTACGGCCGTAGAGCTGCAGGCTCTGGCTGGCCAGCGCGCCCTTCACACCCAGATCGCTCCATTTGGTGACAGCCTTTTCATAGCCGCACTTGCGGGTATCGGAGAAAGCAGCATCCACCAGCGGCAGGGCCAGACCCTTGATGGGGTTGTCCTTGTGCACGAACACGGCGAGCGCATCAATGGCCACGACCACGGCGGTGGGCTTGTAGCCGTATTTCTTTTCGAAGGCCTGGATTTCGTTGTCCTTCATTTCACGGGACATGGGGCCGAGGTTGGCCGTGCCCTGCTCGAGAGCGGGGGGAGCGGTGGAAGAACCGGCACCCTGGATCTGGATGTTGACGTTGGGATACTGCTTCTTGAAGGTTTCAGCCCACAGCGTCATCAGGTTGTTCAGCGAATCGGAACCGATGCTGGACAGGTTGCCGGACACGCCGGTCGTCTTTTCATAATTCGGCAGCTTGGCATCGACCGTGGCCTGGGCGGCACCGACGAGTCCGAGGCTGAGTCCGAGAGCGGCGATAAGGCCTTTGATCTTCATGACACACTCCAACGGGGGGATGTTTGGACAACGCTGCGCATCCTAGTCGGCTTCTGTGACAGATATATTTCAGTTTCCGGAATGCCCTGTTGCAGTCGTCCGGTCACAAAAGCTTCACAGTCGCCACCTAAGCTCCGGGCCTGTCAGTAATACCGGCGCCAGAAGACGCCATCACCCGAAAACGGAGCGACGCCCATGTTCAAGCGCATCATTCTCGCCGCCCTGATGGCCGGCACCGCCCTCAGCGCCCAGGCCAACACGGCCACCCCCACCCCGCAGTACGACAAGGCCGGCTACAGCACCTTCAGCCAGGACGGTCGCCTCTGGGTCTTCAAGGAAGGCTCCAAGGAGCTGGAAGAGTTCAAGAAGACCGGCGAACCGGTAAAGCAGTACACCCGTATCGGTGAAGGCCCCGAAGGCATGACCGTAAAAGGCGCCAGCGATGAAGACCTGAACGGCTATCTCGCCAAGTAAGTCTCGCCTCCTGAAGAAAAGGCCGCGCATGCGGCCTTTTCTTTTTTGTTTTTGCGTAGGGCAAGGCCCGCTGTGTCGCTGTCACAAGCTCCGTATACTGGGCGCATCATTTCCGGGAAATCCATCATGAGCAAACCCGCCGACAACACGCCTCGCCCGCGCGGCACGCTATGCCTGCAAACCATCGCCATGCCCAAGGATGCCAATGCCAATGGCGACATCTTCGGCGGCTGGCTGGTCTCGCAGATGGACTTGGCCGCCGGCGTGGCCGCGCGCAAGCAGGCCCATGGTCGTGTTGCCACGGTCGCCATTGATGCCATGGTCTTCCTGCGCCCGGTGAAGATCGGCGACATCGTGAGCTGCCATACGGAAATCATTTCCATAGGTCGCTCCTCCATGAAAATCCTCGTGGAAGTCTGGGAAACCGATGATCTCGATGGTGGCCAGACCAAGCTCACCGAAGGCATCTTCACCTTCGTGGCCATCGATGAAGCCGGCCGCACGCGCCCGGTGCCGCGCGACTGAGGACGCAGCAGTCGCGTCGCGGCAACTGCCTGCTCGCGCCAGCTGCTATAACCGGCATTCCTTTTCACGGAGTGCCGTCATGTCCCAAGCCCCTGCTGATGCCCCCACACCGCGTGGTGTGGTCTCCCTGCAAACCATTGCCATGCCTTCCGATGCCAACTGGAATGGCGATATTTTCGGCGGCTGGCTGGTGTCGCAGATGGACCTGGCCGGTGCCGTGGCAGCCCGCCGCCGCTCGCATGGCCGCATCACCACCATCGCCATCGATGCCATGGTCTTTCACCAGCCGGTGAAGATCGGGGACGTGCTGTCCTGCTATACGGACATAGAGCGCATCGGCAACACCTCCATGCGCATACATATCGAAGTCTGGGAAACCGGCGATCCCTGCATGGTGCCGGTCAAGGTGACCGAGGGCCTTTTCACCTATGTGGCCATAGACGACAGCGGCAAGCCGCGTACGGTGCCGGCCGAAGCCTGCCCCGTCTGAACATGAAAAAGCCCCGCACTGCGGGGCTTTTGCAAAACTCTTATTTCGCCTTGGGCGGCCGCACCTGGGAAATCGGCTTGAGGCCTTTGCAGTCGCTGCCCAGATACTGGTAACGCATGTCCATGGCATAGGACGTGGTCTTGCCGCCGCCCGTGCGCTGCCCCGTCATTTTCACCAGATAAGTGCTGTCGCTTTCGAACAGCGCTTCCACCTGCGAGGTGGAAGGGGGCTGGCTGCAGACGACATCAGCGGCCCAGCGCTTGGCCGTCTGGGTCTTGATCGTGGTCTTGCAGTTCTTGTCGTCGTTCAGGGGAATTTCATTGCGCTTGATGCTGTCCTGATCCAGACAGACGCGCATACCGCCATTACCGCTAAAGGCCATGCCGGCATTGCCCATGCGCTCTTCCATCATCTTGCGCTGCTCGGGCGGCAGCTTGGCCATATTGGCCTGCATCTGCTTCATGGCTTTTTCCATATCGGCGCCGCTGGGCATGCCGGTGCCGCCGCTGGATTTTTCCACCTTCATTTCCCAGAGGCCGGGCTTGAGATTGGGTGCCTCTGCCTGGGCCAGCCCTGTCATCGCCATCACCGCCATGGCCAGCACGCTGCCTTTGATCCCCTTCATGATGTCTGCACTCCTTGTTTTATCTTCCTGCTGCGGCAGGCCAGCCGGCAGTGTAGTCCTGCCGTCATGATGCCGACATGAAAAAGCCCCGCATTGCGGGGCTTTTCACAAGACGGTCAGCGCTTACAGACCGGCACTCTTGAGGCGGTTGGCCTGCTGCCGGAAGACGGCTTTGGGATCAGTCTCGAACAGACTGACCAGACCCAGCAGCTGGTTCACTTCATCCAGGTGGTTCATGTTGTAGTTGTCGCGTATGACCTGGCCGAGATGGCTGGAGCAGCGGCCCACCAGACCGTCATTGGCTTCGGGGATGACGAGGCCGGTAGCAGCTAGCGGCAAGTCCAGCGGGTCCAGGGCATTGGTGAGGTGGCCGGTGCCACTCCAGGAGTAATAGCGCACGCCATTCGCCACATAAGCGCCTTCTGCGCAGGGGGTGGATGCCGCCGGCATACCGCCCGGAAAGCGGCGTGTGAAATCGGCCGAGCCGGTTGTAGTCAAGGAATCCAGGCCCTTGAGGGCATCCTGCCGGTACTGCTGGCCGGAGAGGATGTCGACAATGCTGAAGAGGCCGTTCACCACACCGGCCAGCACCGGCTCGGCAATCGGACCCAGTAGCGGAATGGAGCGGGCGCCATTGATCACATCCGCCACCGGCGAGCCGGTATTGGGTCCACCCACGGCCGAAGCCGAGGCAATACGGCCGGGCAGCACGCCAGCGACATAACGTATGGAGTGGCTGCCATGGCTGTGGCCTATCAGGTTCACTTTCTGCGCACCGCTGATGGCAAGGATGTTCTGCACCTGCGCCAGTAATTGCTCACCGCGAGCCTCGGAGGACTCGAAGGACGCCACCTGGGTTACGTAAACCGTGGCGCCGTTCTTGGCCAGGTCCTGCGGAATGCCATACCAGTAATCCACCGGACCCACCTTGGAAAAGCCGGCCATGCCATGCGCCAGCACCACGGGGTATTTGGTTTTGGCGTAGGCGCTCTGCTCCCAGGGCCAGGTGAAGAAGGACTCGCTCTTGCAACTGCCGGCATTGCAGATCTGGTAGCTGGCCGCTTGCGCCAGCGTAGCGAGGCTGAGGCCGAGCACAGCCATGAGGGACAACAAGGGGGCGAATTTCCGGTTCATGCGACTTCCTCTTTCTTGTTTTTATCCCTTGCAGACAGCCGCTGTATCGCTTGCAAGGGCGCGCCGGCCGAGCCGGTGCGCTTTGGATCGGGCAAGAATAGGAAGGTGAAGACAGAGACCGTAGTGCCGGAACGGTCAGGCCGGTAAACCCAAACGGCCATACCACCCATCCACCGATGAACGGTATGGCGGGAGACCGGCCCCTGCCGCTATCACTTGTCCCGAGCCAGCACCGGCTCCCATGACAAGGCCATCGGCCCCCCATAACAAGAAGAAGCTGCAGGACTCCCATGTCAGGCAATCCGCCCCCCCATCCGGCACCCCGCATTCCACTCATCATCATCGAGCAGTGCCTGGCCATTGCTGAACATGCCGGCATCAACCGTGAGCGCCTGCTGCGCGATGCCGGTTTCAGCGAGGCTGATCTGGCGGCAGCCGGGAGCTGGCTGAGCTTCCGGTTGGTCGAGCCGGTTCTGCGCATGGGTGTGGAACGCATGCAGGACCCCCTGGCCGGGCTGCATGCCTCACCCCGCATCAATCTCGCCACCCTGGGTGTGCTGGGTTATGCCCTGCAAACCAGCAGCACGCTCAAGGACCTGATCGAAACCACCATACGTTTCGAGCGCCTGCTGGGCGATGTCGGCACCACCACGCTGGGACATGCGCCCGGTGTCGCCCTGTGGCAATGGCAGGGCGCCATCAGCGATCCTGTCGTTGCACGACATACCCACGAATGCATCCTGGGCTGCTGGGCCGGCATGTTGCGCCTGATGAAACAACGCCAGACTCCGGCGCTGCTGGCCGTGCACTTCCTGCACGCTGCACCGGATGCCGCCATTGCGCGTGAAACCGAAAAATTCTTCGGCTGTCCGGTGCAGTACGGTCAGCCCGCCTCGGCGCTGGTGCTCCTGCCTGCAGCACTCAATGCGCCACTGGCACTGGCCAATCCCGATCTGCACGAAGCCCTGGAACAACATGCCAGACAGCAACTACAAGCGCGCAATACCGAGAACAATCTGCGCGGAAAAGTCAGGGCCTGCATGCTGACGCAGCTGCGTCGTGGCGAAGTGCCCACGCGGGAATCCCTGGCCACGCAACTGGGGATGAGCGGCCGCAGCCTGCACCGCCACCTGCAGGAGCAAGGCAGCAGCTTCCGCGATCTGCTGGATGCCGTGCGTTTTGAAATGGCGCGGGATTATCTGCGTGACAACTCACTGTCTGTAGACGGCGTGGCAGCGCGACTGGGTTTTCAGGAAAGCCAGTCCTTCATACGCTGGTTCCGGCGCCATGCCGGCACCACGCCAGGTGACTTCCGCCTGCGCCAATAACTGATGCATGAAAAAGCCCCGCAAGATGCGGGGCTTTTTTATTTCATTGATCTCAGGCCGACTCCAGCCTGGCGTATTGCGCCACCAGCCATTTGCTGCCGACTTCGTGGAAGTTCACCTGTATGCGCGCATTGGGGCCATTGCCCTCGAACTTGAGTATGGTGCCTTCGCCAAAACGCGGATGTCGCACGGCCTGACCGAGACGGAAGCCTCCCACACCCTCTTCATTGCCACCCAGACGCGAGGGCGCCGTGCTGATGCCGGCTGAAGGAAAACTGAAACCGGAATGAGCCACGCCAGCCCGCACTGGCTGGATCAGGTTTGCCGGAATCTCGCGCAGGAAGCGTGAAGGCGCATTGTGTTTTTCATCACCATAAAGCCGACGGATTTCCGCGTAAGTGAGCACCAGCTCCTTCATGGCACGCGTGATGCCCACATAGCAAAGCCGGCGCTCTTCCTCGAGATTATTGTCCTGCAGCGACATCTCATGCGGAAACAAACCTTCTTCCATGCCGGCCATGAAAACCAGCGGGAACTCCAGGCCTTTGGCTGAGTGCAGCGTCATCAATTGCACGGCATCTTCAAACTCGCTGGCCTGGGCCTCACCGGCCTCAAGGGCGGCATGATCGAGAAAAGCGGCCAGCGCGCTGGGCGCCTCGCCTTCATCCCATTCGAATTCGCGTGCCGCAGCAACGAGCTCTTTCAAGTTTTCCAGACGCGTCTGGCCTTTCTCGCCTTTTTCCTTTTCATGATGAGCCCACAGGCCCGAGCCCTGGATGACGGCATCCACGCGCTCATGCAGCGGCACACTTTCCGTGCTGCGCTCCAGCTCACGCACAAGATCGGTGAAAATCGTGAGCTTGCTGATCACACTGCCCGGCAATAAACGGTCTGTAGCAGCTTTGTTCACCGTCTCCCACAAGGACACGCCCAGTTCGCGCGCCAGAGCACGCAGGCTTTCCACGCTCTTGTCACCAATACCGCGCACCGGCAGATTGATCACACGCTCGAAGGCCGTGTCGTCATGCGGATTGGCAATTAGGCGCAGATAAGCAACGGCATTCTTGATTTCCGCGCGTTCGAAGAAGCGCAAGCCGCCATGGATGCGATAAGGCAAGCGCTCGCGAATTAATGCCTCTTCCAGCACACGTGATTGCGCATTGGAGCGGTAAAGTATGGCAATCTCGCGGCGCGCCATGCCGCGTGAAACTGCCTGCACGATTTCACGCACTATGAACTGGGCTTCATCCAGATCATTGAAGGCAGTGTAGAGACGCAGTGGCACACCTTCTGCATCCTGCGTCCACAACTCCTTGCCAAGGCGTTCGGCATTATTGGCAATGACCGCATTTGCGGCCGCCAGTATGCTGGCGGTGGAACGGTAATTCTGTTCCAGGCGTATGACATCGGCATCAGGAAAGTCGCGCTGGAATTCGCGGATGTTTTCGATTTTCGCGCCGCGCCAGCCATAGATGGACTGATCGTCATCGCCCACCACGGTGAGCATGCCGTCATTGCCAGCCAGCATGCGCAACCATGCATATTGCACGGCATTGGTGTCCTGGAACTCATCCACCAGCACTTGCCGGAAGCGCTGCTGGTAATGGGCGAGCAGCTGCGGATTTTTCAGCCACAATTCATGGCTGCGCAACAGGATCTCGGCAAAGTCCAGCATGCCGCCACGTGCACAGGCTTCTTCATAGGCCTGATAGATTTTTGCCATGGTGGCGAGAAAGAGATCGCCGTTATGACTGATGTGTTGCGGACGACGGCCTTCGTCTTTCTGGCTGTTGATGAACCAGGCGGCTTGTCGCGCCGGCCATTTGTCTTCGTCCAGCGACAATTCGCGGATGACACGTTTGAGCAGACGCACCTGGTCATCGGCATCAAGGATCTGGAAGTTCTGCGGCAAACCGGCCTCGGCCCAGTGCGAGCGCAGGAAACGATGGGCGAGACCATGGAAAGTCCCTACCCAGAGGTTCTGGGTGGGAATGCCCAGCAGGGTCTCGAGGCGGGCGCGCATTTCCGCAGCGGCCTTGTTGGTAAAGGTCACCGCCAGCACGCTCCAGGGCGAAAGGCCGTGCTCCTGGCAAAACCAGGCGATGCGGGTGGTGAGGACACGGGTCTTGCCCGAGCCGGCCCCGGCCAGCACCAGCAGGTGCTGGGCATCGGAGGTCACGGCGGCAAGCTGGGCGGCGTTCAGCCCCTGAACAGGTACGGTGGTCGGCTTTGTGAGTTGCATCGCACTATTCTACAGGGACGGCGCGTAGTTTCGGTCTGTGATACATCAATCCCCCCGGAACGAGGGGGCTGATGCAATGGACTTGTGTGGGAGTTCGTGAGGTAGCACAAGATGTAGAAGTGGCTGGTCAGTTTTCAACCAGCCCGTCGCCTCTCTGTTAACAAGCAGATAAAGAGGGTGCTATCTTCGGCCGCAATTGTGACTTCCTATAGCAGGGACAGCACAAACAGTTGGCCACGGACGCCTCCACATAATAAGAAGTACACGGGAGTTTAAAGCCGTATGTCCGTGAACCGTGACAGCGACCAGCTTGCTGGTGCCGAGGGGATAGCTGCGAGAGCGCTGCCACCCGCGGGCACTGCCAACCTGGAAATCATGCAGAACCGGCAGATCTACGATCAGCTGCCGGCCTTCATACTCGTATCCGTCGTTTCGGCCTTTGCGACTGTCGCCCTGTACTGGAGCGATCCGCTGGTCAATCGCCTGCATCTGCAGCTCTGGCTGGGCCTCTTCCTCTCTTTCATGCTGGTGCGCACCGTCATGGTCTGGCGCGTACGCCAGAACCTGATCCAGAACCCCCAGCGCATACGCGGCATGGTCACCCTGGCTGCCGCCGTCACCGGCTGCTTCTGGGGGGTGGCCAGTGTTTTCCTGAACCCCGACCTCTTCCCGGCCAGCGGCGTCAGCTCTTCTTTCTTCCAGCAGGCCCTCTTCGGCGCTCTGCTGGCCAGCCAGGGCATTGCAGCCATGGCTTGCTATGCCGCCTATTTCCCCTCTTTCCTCGCCTTCATCACCACCGGCATGCTGCCGGGCCTGGCCTATCTGCTGATGCAACCCTCGCCTACCGCGCAGATCACGGCCGGCATAGGCGGCCTGCTGCTGGTCTTCCTCTTCATGAGCGGGCGTCGCATCAATGTGACGGCGCTTTCCTCCCTCAAACTGCGTCTGCGCAATGAGGACCTGATCCGTTTCCTGGAGTCCTCCAAAACGGAAATGGAAAGCATCAACCAGAAGCTGGCGCTGGAAATCTACGACCGCAAAAACGCGGAAGTACGCCTCCAGGAAATGAATGACAATCTGGAACGCAAGGTCACCGAGCGTACCCAGGCCCTGTCCACGCTGAACGATGCCCTGCGTCAAAGCCAGGAGCGCCTCTCCCTTGCTATCGATGCTTCCGGCATAGGTCTCTGGGACTGGCATCTGCCCAGCGACGATATCTACCACTCCAATTTCGAACAGCTCCTCGGCTACTCCAGCAAGGAGCTGACCGGCTTCATGGGCCATCTCAAGCCGCTGGTGCATCCGGATGACTATGCGCTGGTGAAAAAGGCCATCGTCCTGCATCTGCGCAAACGCACACCGATTTACGATGTGCAGTACCGCATGCGCCATCGCCGCGGCCACTGGATCTGGGTGGAAGATAACGGCCGTGTCGTGGCCTGGAATGATGAAGGCCGCGCCATACGCATGATAGGAACGCGCCGCGACATCACCAAGGAACGCGAGCTGGAAGAAAAGCTGCGCCTCTCCGCTTCCGTGTTCTCGCATGCCGCCGAAGCCATCTTCATTCTCGACCGCGATTTCCGCTTCATCTCCATCAATCCGGGCTTCACACAGATTTCCGGCTACACCGAAGCCGAAACACTGGGCATACGCATCACCGAAGCCCGTCCGCACTATCCCGAAGTCCAGACCGTCTATATGCAGATTGCCCAGGCGCTGGAACAGCTGGGCGAGTGGCAGGGCGAGTTCATGGAATACCGCAAGAATGGTGAAGCCTATCCGCAGTGGCTGCATCTTTCTGCCGTACGCGACGACAATGGCAACGTCACCCACTATATCGGCCTGTTCAACGACATGACGGCCCGCCGCGAAGCTGAAGAGCGTCTGCGTTATCTTTCCAACTACGACAAGCTCACCGGCTTCGCCAATCGCAATCTTTTCCGCGACCGCCTGCACGCCGCCATTTCCCGTGCCCGTGACGTCAATCACCAGGTGGCCCTGCTTTACATCGACCTCGACCGTTTCCGCCAGATCAACGACACCCTGGGTCATGAAATCGGTGACGAGCTCCTGAAGAAAGCCGGCAAGCGCATCAGCTCGGTGGATGCCAATGTCGATACGATCTCCCGTATCGGCGGTGACGAGTTCACCATCATCGTCGACAACTATCACGATCGTGCCGCCCTTGAACATTTCTGCGAACGCATCATTGCCGAGTTGCGCCGCCCCTTCCGTATCGGCGAACACGAACTTCTACTCGGCGCCTCCATCGGTATTTCCGTCTTCCCGGAAAACGGCCGTGAACTGCAGATCCTGCTCAATCACGCTGATATCGCCATGCACCAGGCCAAGCGTCTGGGCGGCAATATCACCAAGTTCTATACCAATGATCTGCGCGTCGCCTCCATCGAGCAGCTCAATCTGGAAACCAGCCTGCGCAAGGCCATCTTCCGCGATGAATTCGTTGTCCACTACCAGCCCAAGATGGACCTGCGCACCAACCGCATTGTCGGTGTGGAAGCGCTGGTGCGCTGGGCTCACCCGACCCTGGGCCTGCTGCATCCCAGCGAATTCATTCCGCTGGCCGAAGAAACCGGTCTGGTTTCCGCGATCGGCGAACTGGTGATGGACAAGGCCTGTCGTCAGGCCCAGCTCTGGAGAGAGTCCGGCCTCGGCAATATCCGTACTTCAGTCAATATTCCTGCGCATCAGGTCCGCAAGGGCAATCTCGTTCAGGTGGTGAAGCGCGTCCTCGACAACACCGGTCTCGATCCGCATCTGCTGGAACTGGAACTCACCGAGTCTTCGCTGATGGACGACAGCGAAAATGTGCTGACCATGCTGCAGGAACTGCGCGCACGCGGCATAGAAATCTCGCTGGATGACTTCGGTACCGGTTACTCCTCACTCTCCTATCTCAAGCGCTTCCCCATAGACACGCTGAAGATAGACCAGGCCTTCATACGCGATATCGGCAACAATCCGGATGACGAAGCCAT
This sequence comes from Pedobacter sp., assembly GCA_031119295.1. Classification (GTDB taxonomy): domain Bacteria; phylum Pseudomonadota; class Gammaproteobacteria; order Pseudomonadales; family Moraxellaceae; genus UBA2031. The sequence goes on from JAVHYE010000071.1 coordinate 13,745, forward strand.
CACCCGCGCCATCATCGCCATGGCCCACAGCATGAATATGGAAGTGGTGGCCGAGGGCGTGGAAACCGAAGCGCACCTGGAATTCCTGCGTCGCGAAAAATGCGATTACATCCAGGGTTATCTGCTCAGCCGCCCCGTACCGGACGAAGAGCTTTCCAATATCCTGCGTCGCCAGTCCTGAGTTTGTAAGCAATAAAAAAGCCCGCGCATGCGGGCTTTTTTATTTCCGGAAACAGTCTTTCAGCTCATCCGCGGAACAAGGCATCGGGGCCGATATCATCCAGCGTCTTGCAGCCGGAAAGCGCCATGGTGATTTCCAGCTCCTCACGCAAGGTGCGCAGAAGATGGGCAACCCCCAGAGCACCTGCTGTCGCCAGCGCATGGATATAAGGGCGGCCCAGCAAAACAGCATCAGCTCCCAAGGCTCTTGCCTTGAAGATATCTGTACCGCGCCGAATGCCGCCATCCAGCAGCACGGGAATTTTCCTGTCTATTGCAGCTACCACACCGGGCAGGGCATCAATACTGGCCGGCAGCGTATCCAGAACACGGCCGCCATGATTGGAAACAATGATGCCGGCAATGCCATGCGCCATCGCACGCTTTGCATCATCTGCATCCAGCACGCCCTTGAGCAGGACAGGCAAACGCGTCTGGCCAAGCAACCATTCAATATCAGCCCATGAGGGCGCCTTGCTCATCAGCACATCGAAAACTAGGCTGTTGCCTACGGCCTCGTTCGCATCAGAAACGGGCAGAAGGTTTGCGGCAGCAATTCCCTTTGGCAAGACAAAGCCGGCACGCTGTTCGCGATTGCGTATACCCGCCAGCGGCGCATCGACAGTGACCACCAATGCAGAATAACCACTGCTTTCAGCGCGCTGCAGCAACGCCAGTGTCTGTCCCCGGTCTGCCTGGAAATAAAGCTGGAACCAGCGCGCTGCCTGCTGCGCTGCAGGAATATCCTCCATGCGCACCGAAGCCAGGGTACTGACTACCATGCAAGCCTCCATTGCATCGGCCGCCATGGCTGTAGCCAGCTCGCCATCAGCATGGAAGAGACGCTGATAAGCCACAGGAGCCAACAACACGGGATGAGCATGCGTCTGGCCCAAAAACTCCAAACGAGTGTGGCCGCCTTTTACGTCGGCCAACACTCTTCCCCGCAAACGCAGGCGATCAAATGCAGCGCGATTTTCCTGCAAGGTGATTTCATCTGCCGCACCACCCGCCAGATATTCCCAGGCATTGTCATCCAGATGTGATCGTGCCCGCCGCTCATAATCGACAGCCGCAACAAGGTCACGCGGAATGCTCGCCAGTGGTGGCAGAGGCTTGCTCACAGCTCGGTCCATTGCCGCAACAGATTGTGATAGTGATTGGTCAAGGCCAGCGCCTCAGGTGTATTGCCGTGCTTCTGGCGCAGCTTGACGATGGTCATGTCCAGATCAAAAAGCATGTTCCGCTGCCAGGCATCACGCACCATGCTTTGCGTCCATAAAAAGGAGGCGTAGCGCGTACCCTGTGTTACCGGTTCTACGCGATGCAGGCTGGTCGCGGGATAGACAATGGCATCACCTGCTGCAAGCTTTACAACACGCTGACTGTAGCCATCCTCGACAATGAGTTCACCACCCTCGTATTCCTGCGGATCACTAAGAAAGACCGTCGTGGAAACATCGGTGCGTACATTGCTGCGACGCAAGGCATCTGACTGGATGGCATTGTCCACATGGTTGCCATAAGTACCGCCGCCCTCATAACGATTGAAGTTCGGCGGCATGATGTGTTTGGGAAGAACGGCAGAAACAAAAAGTGGATGCCTGTTGAGAACAACTGCAATTTGCTCTCCCAGTTGTCGAGCCAGTGGCGAGTCGCCAGCCAATTGCAGATTACGCTTTCTGTCAGCTGCCATGGGACCGGCCGTAGACGCGCCATCCACCCATTGCGCCCCCTCCAACTGACGCCGCATCTCTTCGACCTGTTGCCGATTCAGCACGGCGGGGATGTGCAACATCATGCGTACTGCCCTCCAAAGAAAAACGGCCCTCTGCCAGAGGCAGAAGGCCGTACTTTCACACAAGCGCCGTCAGATTAGAACTGGAAGTCCAAGCTCAGCGAGGCATACAGCGGAGTGCCCAGAGTTACACGCGAGCCGGCATTGTTGACCGACGCCATGTATTCCTCGTCCAGCACGTTGTAAACATTGCCACGCACGGTGAGATTCTTGATCAGCTGGTAACTGGCCATGGCATCAACAACCCAGTAAGCCGGGATGACAGGGATGGGCTGTGTCGCCAGATTGGTACCTCCAGTGACCACACGCTTCTGCTCTCCCATATAGCGAGCACCACCGCCCACGGTAAATGCTTCGGTCAGCTTGTATGTGGTCCACAGCGTTCCAGACATATCCGGCGCCCAACGCACTGCACTGCCCGCATTATTTGCCGTTGTGGTACGCCCCTCCAGCACCTCGGTATCCATGAAGGCCAGGCCAGCGGAAATCTGCCATGCCGTTGTTATCTGCCCAACGGCACCAAGCTCGATACCCTTGACTCGTGTTTTACCTTCTTGGGTATAAACCAGAGAAATCGGGTCATAGGTAATTTCGTTTTCATTATCCGCTTGATAAATAGCGCCTGTCAGTGCAAGACGGCTTTCCAGCAAATCCCACTTCGTACCAATTTCGATATTGGTGGTTTCCTGCGGATCGAACTTGCCATTGTTGGCGTTATTAGCGCCGCTGCTCAGGCTGAAATTGGCGCTGCCCGGAGGCGTTTGCGAGGTCGCATAGGCGGCATAAATGCTGCCATTTTCCGCCGGCTTGTAAAGCGCGCCCAGCTTCCAGCTCAGAAGGTTATCGCTGTCGCTTAATGAAGAGGGAACAGATGTCCCCACGGCATAGCCAGGATAAGTTGCGGCATTAGTCGCGGTGACGAGCGTCGTTGAGTCCGACTCTGTGTTGTAATGCTCAAGGCGGGCGCCTGCTGTCAACTCCCATGCCGGACTCAGTTCCAGCGTGTCAAAAAGATAGGCAGCAGTCGTAATTGTCTGTCCTTTCGAGCCCGTGCCGTTTTTGACAGGATTGGGCAGAACATCGTAGGCATTCGGGTTATAGAGATTCGCCAGTGGCACAGAGGCAGCAGCTGGAGCAGTGAAGTTTGCTGCTGTCTGATCCTCGTACATCAGCTCGATACCTGTCGCCACCGAGTGCTTTATGCCACCCGTGTCAAAAGAGGTCGCCAGATTGGTGAAATTGCCCAAGATCCGGTTTTCCTGATCAACACCCTGACGCGCACGAACTACCGTCCAGGCAGCAGGATTGTTGGGCTGACCATTCACACTGATACCCGTGTTGCTGGTATTTATGCTGGTCAGAATACGATTCATTGTGGTCTGGCCGTAACGCGACGTATTCGTCAATGTCGTTGCTGGGCTGTAATCTGTTTCAAAGCGCAAGGTGATCATATCGGCGGAGACCGTTTCATCATCCTTGACGCTGCCGTAGAAGTTTTCGCCATTCACCTTTGCGCCTGCCGAGAGTGCAGCCACGGTATTGTAATAGCCTTCTTGACCAATACTGGGAATGCCGCCATCCGGCACATTGTTCTGTTGCACATGCTGCAGATAGATATACGCGCGACGATCTGTGCCCAGACCAAATGCAATCGATGGTGCTACTGCCCAGCTGTTCAGCTCAACTTCGTTACGTCCTGGCACGCCGCCATCTTGCCCCATAACATTCAGGCGCAGAGCGGTGGTTTCATTCACCTTCTCATTGATGTCCGCACTCATACGCGTATTACCGGCGGTATTCGTGGAGACAGTACCGCTGATGGCATCATCAAGCCCCGGGAGCTTAGTCACCAAGTTGATATAGCCCGCAGCAGCGCCGCGACCAATATCGGTACCAGCCGGCCCCTTGGCGACCTCTACTGAATCGAGGTTATAGGTATCACGCGTGATGGAGCCCAGATCACGGATGCCATCAACAAAGGTGGAAGTCTGGGTAGAGAAGCCACGCATAGAAAAGGAGTCGCCTTGACTGGTATTGCCGTTCTCACCCAGTTGCACGGTAATACCCGGGGTATTGCGCAGTGCCTCCATCAGCGTAACCGCGCCCTGCTGCTGCAGGATTTCTTTCTTGATCACAGTGATGGTCTGCGGAGTATCCAGCAGCGGCTGAGTCTGCTTGGGAGAAGAGACCGTGTCAGCCTTGTAGGGGACCTCGGCCTGAGCCTTTACCGTCACCGTCTGCAGCTCAGTGGCCGGCGCAGCATTAGCGGGTGCCGCAACAGGCGCCGCTACCGGCTCGGGCGTCACAGGTGCAGCAGCTTCAGGAGCAGTGGCGGCCTCCTGGGCAAGCGAAGGTGCGCTGTGCAGGGCGAGCAGGGCCAGTACCAGCGGGCGGTATTCAAAGCGTGACGACA
>JAVHYE010000072.1 GCA_031119295.1 Pedobacter sp.
CTGAGTTGAACGAAGTATCGTTGGTATAGACCACGACCGAAGTGATATTGCGCAGACGGCCAAAATCTACTGTCAGCGTATCACCTGTGATATTTCCGGCCCAGAAGTTGGTAGTGGTGACACTATCTCCGTCATTCGCAAAGCCAGACAGCGTGCCCAAACCGTAAGTCGCCGCAACTGTAGCGCCATTGGCCGGCAGGGCAACGTTGACGGGGGTTGTTGCTGCAGGTGCACCGCCTCCGGAAGAGCCTCCACCTGAGTCACCGCCGCCACCACAAGCTGTCAGACTCATTGCGGCCACACTCAAGGCGGCCATAAACTTCAATTTATTCATATCAGTCTCCATGACTAGACACACCAACAGCCTCATGCCGTCAGTAAACGCCAATGCCCATATGAGCAGAGCATTAGCGGCTGGCGATGCTAGCAATGAAGATTGCGCTTAGAAATTCGTAGAATCCGCAATTTTTCTAATGGCGGACAGAATTGTGCGTGGGTTCACGATTGTGGAATGGGGTCGTGCAGAAGAATGATTCGCGGATATAGGCCGCACCAGCCTCAACCATATTGGCTAGAGGGTAACCTCGGCACCATTAATTAAATCCTAAAAGCTGACAGCAATCCCGACGGATGTACCTTCAACGTGATCACCAAACTGGTAGCGAAACACCATGCGAGTGCGAGTGACAATAACGTTGTACTTGCTGGAATCGAGTTCCAGGCCAACACCCAGTGAGTTGAGCGCATTGAAGCCAAGCGCGCCACGCATATCACCCAGATACTCCGTGCGTGCCGCTTCAAGCACATAGCGCAAGGGCTTATCCAGCAGCGTGAATCGAGTCGGCGCTCGCCACCGCGACCAGAGACTCAGAATCTGGGAGGAGGCACGGCCCTCTACCGCAGCCGAGGTATCACCATAGCTGTTCAGCACGATATTGGTATACCGCAGCTCAACATCAACTTCGTTGGCTTCGCGATAGCGCTCATAATCCAACACCAGCGAACCACCCAGACCATAGGCATCCAGCGTACCGTTTTCCAGGAACTGGATATCCTTGTCCTTGAAATAGGCAATCGCAGCACTGGCGACCTTGGCATCGCTGGCCACTCGCCCCAGCGAAAAATTGAAAATGGGCCGGAGCACCAGATCCTCTGCAACCGGAAAGTCCCAGCCAACACCACCTGTCAAAGAGAGGTTGTTCCATTTGGTAGGGATGGGCCGCTCGGTTGTGCCATCAGAGACAATAAAGGTTGGGTCGTAACGGCTGTAGCCAGCCGTGCCCTCAAGATAAATGGGAACGCTTTTACTCATGGTCGCGCCGCCACCCAAAGTGGTCATGGCAAAATCCGGGTTACTCGTCGGAGCATTACTCAACGACAGTGAACCTGTCGTCACATCCGGCGTAAGTGCAAAACTCATCACACCAAGCGCTGCATTAACGCGCTTCTGCAAATCTGCATCGACCAGTGTATCCGCTCGCGAATTGAACGTGCCAAGAGCACTAGCCAGCGCCAGTGCCGCACTCATGAAAACACGCAGCTGCATACTGTTAATCGACAAGCCTGATCCCTCTATTGGTTGCACACTAGTCTGCGAATATTTATTCGCCATTTCATAAGGGCACATTCAAGCACCTAAGCAATCGGCCCGCTTGGGGCGGAATCCCGAAATCCGCTGTTATCACTCAATCTGGAGCATAAATGCTCTGCCTGACACAACGATGAAAGTCTGAATACGGCTTACAGGCTACGAAACTCCACCATCGTCGATGGCTTGGATAAGCAAGTGCCTTTAAGTATTCGGCTCGCGAATATAAGCCAATGCCTTCTTCTGATACTTATCCCGCGTCAGCATCTGGCGCAAGAATTTCAGGGTTTGTGCAGGCTCATCAGGCAGGTTGTAGTTGAAGAGCATGGGGGGCACATAGCCGCCCGGGTCGCCTTCGCCCCACATTTCGATTTTCACCACACCGTCTTTTTCCGGAGTGAGCCGCCAGGTGCTGCTCATATTGAGCAGGCGCACACGTTTGGGATTGGCCTCTATGAAACCTTTTTCGGGGCGGGTGGTGATTTCAACAATGCCGGTTTTTTCCTGCCTGAGGATGGAGTGCAGGACGGCTTCGCGCTCGAGGAAGGGATAAGGGAGTTTGTAGATGCTGTGCACCCACATTTCCCTGTCTGCTTCGCGTTTGATGAGCTTGACGCTGCGCAGGCGGGCAATCCATTCCGGCATGGCGGGCACATCGGAAAGCACGGCGACTACCGTGGAGAGCCGGGTTTTGACGCGGGTGACAGCGTAGAAATTATTGTAGGAAGTGCCCGGGGTTTCACGCAGGTAGACGCGGATATCGCGCGCGGCATCCTGGCGTGAAAGTTTCCATTCGCTGGCATGGGCAGCTGCCGTGCATAGGCACAGCAGCAATACCAGGCACAGACTGCGCTCCATGCGCCAGGCTCCTTTCTATTCACCGCACTCAGGCAGGCTGATCTTATTTGATGTGGGCGAGAATGCCGTCGAGTTCGTCCAGCGAGTTGTAGCTGATGACGAGACGGCCTTTGCCCTTGGCGTTGTATTCGATCTGCACGGGAGCACCCAGCTTTTCGGCAATGGTGTCCTGCAGCTTGCGTACATTCGGGTCCAGCGCTTTTTCGCTTTCAGCGGGCTGGTCTTTCTGGGCGAGCAGTGTGCGCACAAGCGCTTCGGTCTGGCGTACGGAAAGCTGCTTGGCGACGACCGCTTTGGCGGCCTTGCCCTGCATGTTTTCCGGCAGGCCGAGCAGTGCCTTGGCGTGACCCAATTCCAGATCACCATGCTCGAGGAAAGTCTTGGCCTCGATATTGAGCGACATCAGGCGCAGCAGATTGGTAACGGTGGCGCGGGATTTACCCACGGCATCAGCAATCTGCTGGTGGGTAAACTGGAATTCATCGGCGAAGCGCTGCAGGGCAATCGCCTCTTCCATGGCATTGAGGTTTTCGCGCTGGATGTTTTCGATGAGGGCCATGGCGATGGCGGTTTCATCGAGGATTTCGCGCACGATGGCGGGAATGGTATCGATGCCGGCCAGCTGCGTGGCGCGCCAGCGGCGTTCACCGGCAATGATTTCGTATTTGTTTTCACCGATAGGACGCACAACGATGGGCTGCATCACGCCCTGGGTCTTGATGGAGTCGGCCAGCTCCTGCAGGGCGGCCGGGTCCATGTCGCGGCGCGGCTGATAACGGCCACGCTGCAGGAATTCCACCGGCAGGTTTTTCAACTGGCCATCAACGGGAACTTTTCCTTCTTCAACGGCGGCAACGGTTTCCTTCACCTGCTTCACGCCGGAAAGGAGAGCGTCCAGACCTCGTCCGCCACCCAGTCCGCGTTTTTTCGTTGTCGTCGTCATGATGCAACCTCGCGCTGCAAAGCAGCGTTAAATCCAGTCAGAAAAAAGATTTCTTCAAGCTGAAGAAAAAACCGATAAAGGAGGATGGGGCAAAGCCCCAATGACGCCTCCCTGCGTCGTATATATCTGTAGTCGTCGTTATGCCGTTGCTGCTGCTTCGCGCGGGCTGTCCTGGCGACGCAGCAATTCCGCGGCCAAGGTCAGATAGGACATGGCGCCACGTGAGGCCTTGTCATACATGAGCACGGGCATGCCATGTGCGGGCGCTTCGGCCAGACGCACATTGCGCGGAATGATGGTGTCGAAAAGACGATCCGGGAAATGGCTTTCCAGCTCCGCCGATACATCCATGGCCAGCGTATTGCGCGGATCGAACATGGTACGCAGGATGCCGGTTACACGAAGATTCGGATTCACGGTCTGCTTCACCTGCTCGATGGTATCCATCAGGGCCGCGAGACCTTCCAGGGCGAAATATTCGCACTGCATGGGAATGATGACACCGTCGGCGGCGACGAGGCCGTTCACAGTGAGCATGTTCAGTGAAGGCGCGCAGTCGATGATGATGAAATCATAGCGGTCGAGCACGGGAGCCAGTGCCTGCTTCAGGCGCAGCTCGCGGCCGATGGCATTCATGAGCTCGACTTCAGCGGCAACCAGATCACCGTTGGCGCCAATGAGGTGATAGCCCGCCTCCAGATTGGTGACGATGGCCTGCTCCACGGTGCACTGGCGCGTGAGCACTTCATACACGCCATTGTCCATTTCGTGTTTGTCCGCGCCTGAACCCATGGTGGCATTGCCCTGCGGATCGAGATCGATAAGCAGCACACGACGCTTGGTGGCCGCGAGCGAGGCAGCAAGATTGACGCTGGTGGTGGTTTTACCCACGCCACCTTTCTGGTTGGCTACCGCCAGAATCTTGTCCATGTTCTCTCCGCATTAGGCAGGCCGATCCCCGGCCTGCACATCAATTCTTTTTGAGCCGCACCAGATGCCGCTCTTCATTCAGGAAGGGCACCTTGAGTGGCAGGATTTCTGCCACAGCAACGCTGGCCGGCAGGGCTGCAATTTCTTCATCAGGGCGCACGCCCTTCATGGCGAGAAACTCACCACCCGCATTCAGCAACTGTTCACTGCCTTCCACCATATCGGCCAGCGTGGCAAAGGCGCGGCTGGTCACGACATCAAAACGTTCTGCAAATTCTTCTACGCGACTTTGCACGGCCACGGCATTGCCGACTTTCAGATCAGCAATCGCCTGGCGCAGGAAGCGGACCTTCTTGCCATTGCTGTCCAGCAGCGTGACCTGCAAATCCGGCTTCACCAGTGCCAGCACAAAGCCCGGCAAGCCGGCGCCCGTGCCTACATCAATCAGCGTGGCGCCCTGCACATACGGCAGGATGCTCAATGAATCCAGCAGATGTTTCACCACCATCTGTTCCGGATCACGCACGGCCGTAAGGTTATAGGCCGCATTCCATTTCACGAGCAGGGCCAGATAGCCCAGCAGCTTTTCTTCACTGCCGGCAGGCAGGGAAAACCCCAGCTTGCCTATACCTTCATGCAGTTTTTTTGCCAGTGCGTCTGTCTTTACTGATTGGGCCGTCTTCAAGCGATCTGTTCCGTAAGTGTGGTGCGCAGACCGTGTTTCTTGATCCAGATCATCAGCAGCGACACCGCAGCCGGTGTCACACCCGGAATACGCCCGGCCTGGGCCAGGGTTTCCGGACGACCATTCTTGAGCTTGGCGCGGACTTCGTTTGAGAGGCCCTTCACAGCGTCGTAATCGAAGTCGGCCGGCAGTCGGGTTTCTTCATGACGCTTCATGCGTTCGATTTCTTCCGCCTGCCTGTCGATATAGCCGGCATAGCGCGCATTGATTTCAATCTGCTCGCCCACTGACTCCGCCACATCACTGCCGCCCAGTGCCTGTATCTGTGCATAGGACACCTGCGGACGCTTGAGCAGGTCCATCAGGGAAAATTCGCGCGCCAGTTCCTGGCCAGTAGTAGTGATGAATTGCTCGGCCAGCGCCGAACCCGGATGCACCCAGGTGGAACGCAGACGCTGCGTTTCGCGTTCGACGGCTTCCATCTTTTCACTGAAAGCAGCCCAGCGTGCATCATCCACCAGGCCCAGTTCGCGGCCCTTGGCGGTGAGGCGCTGGTCGGCATTGTCTTCGCGCAGCATGAGGCGGTATTCGGCGCGCGAGGTGAACATGCGATAGGGTTCTTTGGTGCCGAGCGTAATCAGATCGTCCACCAGCACGCCGAGATAGGCTTCATCGCGCGTGGGATACCAGCCTTCTTTTTCCTGCGCACGCAGGCCGGCATTCAAGCCGGCAAGCAGGCCCTGCGCGCCAGCTTCTTCATAGCCGGTAGTGCCATTGATCTGGCCGGCAAAAAAGAGATTGGCGATGACCTTGGTTTCCAGCGTGTGTTTCAAATCACGCGGGTCAAAGAAATCGTATTCGATGGCATAGCCCGGGCGCGTGATGTGGGCGTTCTCCATGCCACGTATGGAGCGCACCAAGGCCAGCTGCACATCAAAGGGCAGTGAAGTGGAAATGCCGTTGGGATAGAGCTCGTGGGTGTTCAGGCCTTCGGGCTCTATGAAAATCTGGTGCGAGTTCTTGTCCGCAAAGCGGTGGATCTTGTCTTCGATGCTGGGGCAATAACGCGGGCCCACGCCTTCGATTACGCCGGTATACATGGGCGATCTATCCAGACCACCACGTATGATGTCGTGGGTCTGTTCATTGGTACTGGTGATCCAGCAGCTCACCTGCTGCGGATGCATGTCGCGCGAGCCCATGAAGGACATCACCGGCAACGGCATATCGCCGGGCTGCTCCTGCATCACAGAAAAGTCGACGCTCTTGGCGTCTATGCGCGGTGGGGTGCCGGTCTTGAGACGGCCGACGCGCAGCGGCAATTCGCGCAGGCGGTTGGCGAGCGCAATCGAGGGCGGATCACCGGCACGGCCACCGCGATGGTTTTCCATACCGATATGAATGGTGCCGCCAAGGAAAGTGCCCGTGGTGAGCACCACGGTTTTCGCGTCGAAGCGTATGCCGGTTTGCGTGACCACGCCTTTGACGGTTTCACCTTCCACGATCAGGTCGTCTGCGGCCTGCTGGAAGATGTCGAGATTGGGCTGGTTTTCCAGCATGGCGCGCACGGCGGCTTTGTAGAGCACGCGATCTGCCTGCGCACGCGTGGCGCGTACTGCCGGGCCTTTGCTGGAATTGAGAATGCGGAACTGGATGCCGCCTTTATCGGTGGCCAGCGCCATGGCGCCGCCCATGGCATCGATTTCTTTGACGAGATGCGATTTGCCTATGCCACCAATTGCCGGGTTGCAGCTCATCTGTCCCAGCGTTTCCACATTGTGCGTGAGCAGCATCGTGGAGCAGCCCATGCGTGCAGCCGCGAGCGCAGCTTCAGTGCCGGCATGGCCGCCGCCGATCACGATCACGTCATAGGTCTTGGGATAGCGCATAAACAGCCCGGCCCATGAGGGCAGTAGGGGTCAGCAAAAAGGGGGAACGTAGTATAAGGGCTCACCCGGCAAAGAGAAGCGCCGTGTTCATTTTCTGACCAGCCAACCATTGCCTGCAGGAAGCCCGCCATGAGCCAGCCCGTCCCCACACTTGATGAATTGTTTGCCCCCTGGTTGCCCGCGCTCGGCAAGGATGCCCTGCCTTACCGCAATCACGTGGAACGCCTGCTGGCCATTTGTACAAAAATCAATCAGCCACTGGTGGAGGCCGAGCTGCTGGCCTTCCGTGTGGCCGCGGTGTTTCACGATCTGGGGATCTGGAGCGATGGCACTTTCGATTACCTGCCGCCCTCTCGGCAACGTGCCGTGGACTGGCTGCAGGCTAATGATCGAGCGGACAAGATTGCACTGGTGGAGGCCCTGATAGAAAACCATCACAAGATCAGAGCGGCCGGTGATACCGGCAATGCCGTGGAGGTTTTCCGGCAGGCCGACTGGATGGATGTGAGCCTGGGTCTGATCCACTTCGGCCTGCCGCGGACCGAATATCGCGCCATCCTCAAGGCGATTCCGGATGCCGGCTTTCACAAAAGGCTGCTGGAACTGGGCGGTAAGCAAATACTCACCAAGCCTTGGCAGCCCATGCCCATGATGCGGTGGTAGGTCTCTCTATGACGTTGCCGCCACTCCACGTGGCGGCAACACGCTACGCCCGGTACTGCGCCCCGAAGGAAGTCCCCTTGGGGGACCCGGGCTTCGCTCCGCCGCAGGCGCCCTGCTCATTTCGTAGACATAACAGCGGCCAGATCGCCGTCCCGGGTTTCCTTGAGTCGCCAGACCGCGAAAAGACTGAGCAGCGCCGCCGCCGTGACATAGCCGCCGACATAAGCGAGACCACCTTGGGCGACCAGCCACTGGGCCAGAGCCGGGGCGAAAGAGGCACCGATAATCCCGCCGATGTTGTAACTCACTGAGGCGCCGGTATAGCGCACGGCCGTGGGGAAGAGCTCGGGCAGGAAAGCGCCCATGGGCCCGAAGGTGATGCCCATGAGGAAAAGCTCCAGCGAAAGGAAGGCCGTGATGGCCACCGGATCCGCGCCGGCAAAGAAGGGCTGCATCAGGAAACCGGAAACCGCGGCGGCGGCCATGCCCGTCATCATCACCGGGCGACGGCCGAAACGATCCGCCAGTGCCGCCGAAACCAGAATCCCCACGGCCATGAAGAAGATGGCAATGAGTTCAAGGCTGAGGAATTCCTGCCGGCTGAAACCCAGGGCCTTGGTGCCGTGGCTCAGGGAAAATACCGTGGCGATATAAAACAGCGCATAGCAAACCACCATGGCAAAAGTACCCAGCAAGGTCGTGCGGCCATGCTCACGCAGCAGGGTAAGCAGCGGCACTTTCACTTTTTCCTCGCGCGCCATGGCGGCCTGGAATACCGGCGACTCCACCAGGGCCAGACGCACATAGAGTCCCAGTGCCAGCATCACGGCACTGATCAGGAAAGGAATGCGCCAGCCCCAGCTGCGGAACTCGGCATCACTCAGAGTGATGGCTAGCAGCAGGAAAAGTCCGTTGGCAAAAATGAAACCTATGGGCGCGCCCAGCTGCGGGAACATGCCGAACCAGGCGCGTTTGCCGGGCGGGGCATTTTCCGTGGCCAGCAAAGCAGCACCGCCCCACTCCCCGCCCAGACCAATGCCCTGACCAAAGCGCAGCAGGCAAAGAATGACCGGCGCCCAAATGCCGATTTGGGCATGTGTGGGCAGGAGACCGATCAAGGTTGTCGATATGCCCATGATAAGCAGCGAAGCCACCAGCGTGGACTTGCGGCCTATGCGATCACCGAAATGCCCGAACAGCGCCGAGCCCAGCGGGCGCGCAATGAAGGCAATACTGAAACTGGCAAAGGCCGAGAGCAGTTGTGCACTTTCCGATTCCCCGGGGAAAAACAACGGACCCAGCACCAGAGCGGCGGCCGTCGCAAAGATGTAGAAGTCGTAAAATTCTATGGAGGTGCCGACCAGACTGGCCATGATGATGCGGCCGGTGCTGTTGGGATTGATGCTATGGGAATTGCTCATGTCACTTGCCGATGCAGAAGCTGGAAAAGATGCGGCCCAGCAAATCATCCGGGGTGAATTCGCCGGTGATTTCCGAAAGCGCGTTTTGCGCCGCACGCAGGTCTTCCGCCATCAGCTCACCGGCCGCCGCTTGCAGGAGCTGCTGCAGGGCAATCTCCATGGCGGCGCCCGCTTTTTCCAGAGCATCCAGATGACGGCGCCGGGCACTGAAAAGGCCGGCCTCACCGCTTTCAAAACCCATGGCCGCTTTCAGGGTTTCGCGCAAGACCGGCAGGCCCTGACCGCTGTGGGCTGAAATCAGGAGCTGGCGGTAAACGTTTTGCGGACGCACATCCTCTTCCGGAATGCCGGGCAGAAGATCGATCTTGTTGGCCACCAGCAAGAATTTTTCGGGCGCTGGCAGCGGGGAGAAAAACCCGGCGGCCTGTTGCAACGGATCTTCCTTCTGGCTGGCATCGAAGACAAAAAGCACACGATCGGCTTTTTCCACTTCACGCAGAGCACGACGCACGCCTTCCTGCTCCACCACATCCGTGGTGTCGCGCAGGCCGGCAGTATCGATGATGTGCAAGGGCATGCCATCGATCTGGATATGCTCGCGCAAGACATCACGCGTCGTACCGGCAATATCGGTCACGATGGCCGCATCAAAGCCGGCCAGCGCATTCAGCAAGCTGGACTTGCCGGCATTGGGTTTGCCGGCAATCACGACCTGCATGCCTTCGCGCAGCAGCGCGCCTTGTCTGGCCTGGGCCTGTACGTCAGCGAGCTGCGACTGCAGCTCGCGCAATTTTTTTTCGGCATGGCCATCGGAGAGGAAATCGATTTCCTCATCCGGAAAATCGATGGCGGCCTCTACATACATGCGCAGATGTATGAGCTCTTCCACCAGCGCGTGCACTTTTTCCGAGAACACGCCGGACAGCGAACGCAGGGCCGACTTTGCTGCCTGCTCGGAACCGGCATCAATCAGATCGGCAATGGCTTCGGCCTGGGCCAGATCCAGCTTGTCGTTGAGAAATGCCCGCTCGGAAAATTCACCGGGCCTCGCCATACGCGCGCCCAGTGCCAGCACGCGCTTGAGCAGCAAATCCATGACCACCACACCACCATGGCCTTGCAGCTCAACTACATCTTCTCCAGTAAAGGACTTGGGATTTCCGAAGGCCAGTAACAGACCCTCATCGATGGCGCTGCCATCTTCATCGCGGAAAACGGCAAACAGTGCCTGGCGTAAAGGCAGGCTTTTCTCGCGCTGCAGCAGTGCCTGTGCAAGAGCGTGGGCGCGCGGTCCGGAAATGCGGATGATGCCCACCCCGCCACGACCGGGTGGGGTGGCTATGGCAGCAATGGTGTCATTGTTTTTCATGATGCGTTTCAAAACACTTTCATCGTGCCCAAAAACGTAAGGCCCCTTGCGGAGCCTTACGGGTTTTACATCAGGCTTTTTTGCCGTCTGCTTTTTCTATCTGTTTGGTAATCACCCACTGCTGGGCAATCGAGAGCAGATTGTTCACCACCCAGTACAGCACAAGGCCGGAGGGGAACCAGAGGAACATGAAAGTGAAGACGATGGGCATCAGCTTCATGACGCGGGCCTGCATGGGATCAGGCGGAGCCGGATTCATCTGCATCTGCAGGAACATGGACGCACCCATGATCAGCGGCAGGATGAAATAGGGGTCCATCACCGAGAGGTCATTGATCCACAGTATCCACGGCGCATGACGCAGCTCCACCGATTCCATCAGGGTGTAGTAGAGCGCAATGAAGACCGGCATCTGCACAAGAATCGGCAGACAGCCTCCCAGCGGATTGATCTTCTCTTTCTTGTAGAGCTCCATCATGGCCTGCGACATCTTGGCGCGATCGCTGCCGTGCTGCTCTTTGAGACGCTGCAGCTCAGGTGCAACACGGCGCATATGAGCCATGGACTTGTAGCTGGTGGCAGAAAGCTGGAAGAAAGCAGCTTTCACCAACAAGGTAAGAATGACGATGGACCAGCCCCAGTTGCCCAGGATGCCGTGGATTTTCAGCAGCAACCAGAACAGGAACTGGGCGATGAACCAGAGCCAGCCGAAGTCCACGGTCAGTTCGAGGCCATCGGAGATGGCGTCGAGTTTTTTCTGTACCTTGGGACCGGCATAGAGCGAAGAGCTCACCGTTTTTGTTTCGCCGGGAGCGACAGTGATTTCAGGGCCGGTGTAGCCGATGAAGTTGTCGCCGTTGCTCACGCGCGTGGTGAAGGTATTGCTGCTCTTGGCATCCGGCACCCAGGCAGTAACGAAATAATGCTGGACCAGTGCGGCCCAACCGCCGGTGACGGTTTCTTTCAGCGGCTTCTCGCCCAGATCCTTGAGTGCATGCTTGTTATAGGACTTTTCCGGGGTCCACCAGGCAGCACCGAGGAAAGTGGACATGCCGAAACCTTGCGATGCCGTACTCGGATCCTTGCTGTTATCCCGCTTGAGCTGGCCAAAGCTCAGGCCATGCCAGGGCGCCGAACCCTTGTTGGCAATTTCATAACGCAGCTTGATGAGATAGTCGCCACGCGTGAATTCATAAATCTTGCGGATTTCCACGCCGTCCTGAGCCGGCAGCGTGAGCACGACCTGCAGGGTTTTCTCGCCGTCCTTGAGTTCAAAGCTGCTGGCACTGCTCTGGTAGAGCGGACGGCCAGCCGGGCTGGCATCCGGACCATTGCTGCCGATCAGACCGCTTTGCGCAATGAAGGTGCGGGCCTGTGAATTATCGAGCAGGACGAAAGGAGCTTTGTCTTCGACGGTGTGCGTATAAATCGGCAGTGCCGCGCGAACGATGTCGCCGCCCTTGGGATCAAGGCCGATATCGAAAACATCCGTCTTCACCGAAATCAGGCCGGTGGAATTCGTGGCCGCAGAAACTGCAGGAGCATCGGCTTTTTGCGGCGCTACCGGAATATCGCTATTGGCTGCGGTGCTGCTTGCCGGAGCAGCCGGTGTATCACTGGCGCTGACGGCGGCGGAATTCGCCGGCGTTTCCTGGGCCTGAGCCTGGGCAAGAGGAGTTCCATAATCCTTCTGCCAGTTGATCATCAGGAAGTAGCCGAGCACAGCCATGGCTACGATAAGAAGGGTGCGACGAAGTTCCATAAATCAGGACGCCTTGCAGGAACGCGCTCGCGGGCGCAGGGAAAATTCTTGCGGAACGGGGTCAGGCCCGCCCTCGCTCAGAGGATGGCAGCGCAATATACGATGGCCGGCCAGATAAAGCCCGCGTGCTACACCAAAGCGCACAATTGCTTCTTCGGCATAGGCGGAACAACTGGGATAGAAACGGCAGTGCGGCGCCATCAGCGGACTGATGGCGGTCCGGTAAAAACGGATGGGAAGGATGAACAGGATTTTCATGCCTTGGGCCCATCGTCCGCTTTGACCGGTGCCGGTGTTTTGGCAGCCTTGCGTGATACACGCTTCCAGCCCTGCACGAGAGCGGCACGCAACACATCAGACTCGATAGTGGCGAGATCGTTCCGTGCCATGAAAATCATGTCGGCGGCAGGAAGGGCTGCTTGGTGAAGACGGAAGCTTTCACGGACTGTGCGCTTGAGACGGTTGCGGTCTACCGAGCGCCGGACTTTTTTCTTGGCAATCACCAGACCCAGTCGGGGGTGATCCAGTCCGTTGGGGCGAATCAGCAGCAGGAACTGTGCTTCGCCTACCTTGAACGCTGCGCTGTCAAAAACCGCCTGGAACTCCGCCGGCCGCAACAGTCTGTGGGTCGGCGGGAATCCGCAGCGCCCGTTCAAGTTATGCGGGTCAGACAGTGAGCTGCTTGCGGCCTTTGGCGCGACGACGGGCCAGAACGGCGCGGCCGTTCTTGGTGGCCATACGGGAGCGGAAGCCGTGGACGCGGGCGCGCTTGAGAACGCTGGGCTGGAAAGTACGTTTCATGATGGTCGCTCAAAAAATGAACATGACCCGAGCGGGTCGGAAAAGGCCGGCCATTCTAGGGAGGACAAGGGCAGTTGGCAATGGGTCTTGTGCAGGACTTCATCCGGGAGTCTGATCTGGCCGAGCCGCTTGCGGCGAGGCCGTTTGCCCTTACGCCCTTCTAATGATCTTTAAGGTATTTAGAAAGAAGACTACTTTTCTTATTAGTGAACAGCCAGTCTGTGGAAAACTGGTTTTTATGCTGATGAATCAGTTGTTTAGATCATATGTAAAATTGTGGGAAGGGGCTGTGTAAAACTCTTGAAAAGCAGTGGGCAGTTGTGGATAACTTGCAGCCTGATTCCTGCCAACCTGATTTGTCCGGCTTTTACCGGTGTTCATCCACAGCCTTTGCGGCTCTGGTTTCGAGCAGGATCATCCCCCGCTTTCTGTATGAATCATCACTTTTCATCCTGTCGCCCTCCGGTGTCGGGATGCCGGGTCGATGGCTAGAATCGGTCTCTTTTTGCTTTTGTATGTTGTTCAGGATGACGTTGTGACAATTTGGCCGATCTGTCTGGAGCGCTTGCAGGATGAGCTTCCACAGAATCTTTTCAATATGTGGATTCGGCCCCTGCAGGCTGAGGAAGGCGTGCAGACGCTGAAGCTGCTTGCCCCGAATCCCTTTTTTGTCCGCCATATTGCCGACAAGTACCTGAGCCGCATCCGTGAACTCATCCTGGATCTGAGCCAGGGTCAGGTGCAGAACGTCTTGCTGGAAGTGGGTAGTCGTCAGGACAGGGAGCCTGCTCCTGCAGCGCCGGTGTCGCGGCCTTCGCTTCCTTCAGCGGGTCAGAAGACGGCAGCAGTGGCGGAAGCCTTGCCAAGACTGTCCAGCAATCTCAATCCGCTGTTCACCTTCGAGAATTTTGTTTCTGGCAAATCCAACCAGCTCGCCTTTGCTGCTTGTCATCAAGTGGCCGAGAAACCGGGCAGCACGGGACATAATCCGCTTTTCATCTACGGGCCTACGGGCCTCGGTAAAACCCACCTGATGCACTCGGTAGGTAATGCCGTGCTGCGCGGCAATCCCAATGCCCGCATTCTCTACATCACCTCGGAACGTTTTGTGGGTGACTTCGTGACGGCGCTGCAGCGCGATCTCATGAATGACTTCAAGCGTCTTTATCGTTCCCTGGATGTGCTTTTGATTGACGATATCCAGTTCTTTGCCGGCAAGGGTGGTTCCCAGGAAGAGTTTTTCCATACCTTCAATTCCCTGCTGGAAGGTTCCCGTCAGATCATCCTGACTTCTGACAAGTTCCCTAGAGAAATCAATAACTTGGATGAACGTCTCAAGTCCCGTTTCGCCTGGGGCCTGACCTTGCAGGTGGAGCCGCCGGAACTGGAAACGCGTGTGGCCATTCTCATGAAGAAGGCCGAACAGAATGGAGTGGCCCTGCCCCAGCCTTCTGCTTTCTTTATTGGCCAGCATGTGCAGGCCAATGTGCGTGAGCTCGAAGGCGCCTTGAACAAGGTGATTGCCACGGCACGTTTCAAGGGCAAACCGGTTGATCTGGAACTGGTGAAAGAATCGCTGAAGGATGTGCTGGCGGTGCGTGCCAAGCAGATCAATATCGAGAACATCCAGAAAGTGGTGGCTGAGTATTACCGGATTCCTCTGCGTGAGCTCACGGGTAAAAAACGTAATCGCTCCTATGCCCGTCCACGGCAAGTAGCGATGGCACTTTCCCGTGAACTCACTGCACACAGTTATCCGGAAATAGGGCATGCTTTTGACGGCCGTGATCATTCCACGGTCATCCATGCCTGCGACAAAATTGATGATTTGAAAAAGGCCGATCCCAATATGGCCGAGGATTACAACAACCTTCTCCGCTTACTCCAGGCTTGAGTGCACTTTCAGTAAGGAAGCAAATGACCATGAAACTTTCGATTTCCCGCGATCAACTTCTGAAGCCCCTGCAGCAGGTTTCCGGTGTGGTGGAAAAGCGCCAGACCTTGCCGGTGCTGGCGAATGTCTTGTTGGTGGTGGATGCCGGCAAGCTGGCATTGACCGGTACTGATCTTGAAGTCGAGCTTATTGCTCGTGCGGATCTGGCTGGTGAATTTGGTGATGGTGAAATCACGGTGCCGGCGCGCAAGCTGCTGGACATCTGCAAGTCCCTGCCCGCTTCTGCTGAAATCGAACTCAAACTGGATGCGCAGAAACTTTCGCTGAAATCCGGCAAGAGCCGTTTCACGCTGACGACCTTGCCCGCCAACGAATTCCCTAATCTGGAAGAAGGTGTGGGCGCGTTCAGCTTCACCATCAACCAGAAAGCTTTGAAGAAGCTGATCGACAAGACTGCTTTCGCCATGGCCCAGCAGGATGTGCGCTATTACCTGAACGGCATGTTGTTTGAAGTCACCGAAGGTCGTCTGCGTACCGTGGCCACCGACGGCCATCGTCTGGCCATGTGTGATGCTCCAGCCCGTACCGAGAGCAATGACCGCATGCAGGTCATCGTGCCGCGCAAGGGCGTGCATGAGCTGGCACGTCTGCTCACGGATGACGATGGCGAAGTCACCATTACTCTGGGCACCAATCATGTACGTGCCACGGTGGGCAATGTGACCTTCACCTCCAAGCTTATCGACGGCAAATTCCCTGATTACGAGCGTGTGCTGCCCAAGGGCGGAGACAAGGTGGTGCTGGCCAATCGTGAAGAATTGCGCCAGTCCCTCTCCCGCGCTTCCATTCTTTCCAATGAAAAATACCGTGGCATCCGTCTGCAACTGACGCCGGATCTGCTGCGTATCCAGGCCAATAACCCGGACCAGGAAGAGGCCGAAGACGATGTCACCGTCGAGTACAACGGTGGCTCCCTGGAAATCGGCTTCAATGTGCAGTACCTGCTGGACGTGCTGGGCGTGCTGGAAACAGCCACGGCGAAGGTCATCCTGGGCGATGCCAACAGCTCTGCCCTTATGCAGGATGCCGATAATGGTTCTGCCCTTTATGTCGTTATGCCCATGCGTCTGTGATCCGGGAGTCTGATTCTCGATGACTCTCTCCCGACTGGAGATTGCCCATCTGCGCAATCTCCAGTCTGTTTCTCTCCTCCCCCATCCCCGTCTCAATCTCCTGACTGGTGTTAACGGCAGCGGCAAGACTTCTGTGCTGGAAGCTTTGCATTTGCTGGGTCTGGGCCGTTCCTTCCGTTCTGGTCGCGCGCGTCGTCTGGTGAACGACGATCAGAACAGCTCCACAGTCTTTGCCAGCTTTGGTGAGCAAGGCTCTGCCGGCATAGAACGCGGAGCAAACGGTGACACCCAGCTTCGTCTTGATGGCCGTTCGCAGATCACGCTGGCTGAACTCGCTCACCGCCTGCCTTTGGCCCTGCTGGACCCCGAATCCATGGACCTTCTGGATGCTGGCTCCAAGCCGCGCCGCGCCCAGCTGGATTGGGGAGTGTTCCACGTGGAACATCGTTTCTACCCGGTTTGGCAGCGTTATCAGCGAGCCCTCAAGCAAAGGAATTCCCTGCTCAGATCAGGTAGTATTGGACGCCTTGAGTCAGCCGTCTGGGACCGTGAATTGGCGGACTCGGCGGCCTTCCTGCATACCTTCCGCAGTGACTATCTCCAGCGTTGGCAGCCCCTTTGGGAGGCCCGCATCCGGGAGTTTTTACCTGAGCAGGAGCTGGCTCTGGAATACAGCCCAGGCTGGGAGCAGGAACAGTCTTTGGCAGAGCTGCTGGCTGCCAGTTGGGACAGGGACAGAGAAAGAGGTTTTACCCAGATTGGACCGCATCGGGCGGATATCCGGGTGAAACGTGGAACGGCTCCGGCAGACGAGGTTTTGTCCCGGGGTCAGAAGAAGCTGGTGGTCTGTGCCCTCAAGCTGTCGCAGGTTTCCCTGCTGCGCGAAACGGGCCGTGACTGTGTGCTGCTGGTGGATGATCTGGCTTCCGAGCTGGATGCCGAAGCCCGCAGCCGTTTGATTGCATATCTGGCGGCATGCGGTGCGCAGGTGTTCATTACTGCGATAGAGCCGGAGGCCGTGAAACCCGCGCTGGAAGGCACGGGACTGCTTCAGGGACAAGGCTACAAGATGTTCCACGTGGAACATGGAACCGTCAGGGAAGCTGAGTAGAACGCCGGAAAGGCAACCACAACAAAGGCCGAATCCAGCCGCGGGCACGAGGGTGCAGCGGATTGCAGGAGGTCCGGAGAAGAAGATGAGCGAAGAGAAAGAGTACGACAGCAGTAGCATCAAGGTTCTCAAAGGCCTGGATGCCGTGCGTAAACGCCCCGGTATGTATATCGGCGATACCGATGATGGTTCCGGCCTGCACCATATGGTGTTCGAGGTCGTGGACAACGCCATCGACGAAGCGCTGGCCGGCTACTGCACCGAAGTCAACGTCATCATCCATCCGGACGAATCCATTACCGTGACCGATAACGGTCGCGGCATTCCCGTGGACATCCACGAGGAAGAAGGCGTCTCCGCTGCCGAAGTCATCATGACCGTGCTCCATGCCGGCGGTAAGTTTGACGACAACAGCTACAAGGTTTCCGGTGGCCTGCACGGCGTGGGCGTGTCCGTGGTGAATGCCCTGTCCACCAAACTCATCCTGACCATACGTCGCAACAACAAGGTTTATGAGCAGGAGTACCAGCACGGCGAGCCGCAATATCCGCTGCGTGAAGTCGGTGAAACCACGGGCCGTGGCACCGAGGTGCGTTTCCATCCTTCTCCGGAAACCTTCACCAATATCGAATTCAAATACGACATCCTGGCCAAGCGTCTGCGTGAGCTCAGCTTCCTGAACTCCGGCGTGCGTATCGTGCTGAAAGATGAGCGCTCGGGTCAGGAAGAGGTCTTCCAGTACGAAGGTGGCCTAGCCGCTTTCGTGGAATACCTGAATACCAACAAGACCACGCTTTCCAGCGTCTTCCATTTCATCGTGCCGCAGTCCGATGCCACCAATGGCATAGGCGTGGAAGTGGCCCTGCAGTGGAATGATGCCTATCAGGAAGGCGTGTACTGCTTCACCAACAATATTCCCCAGCGCGACGGCGGCACCCATTTGCAGGGTTTCCGTACCGCCCTCACCCGCACCCTGAACAACTCTGTGGAAAAGGAAGGCCTGCTCAAGAAAGAGAAGGTCGCCACCACGGGTGAAGACATGCGCGAAGGC
>JAVHYE010000073.1 GCA_031119295.1 Pedobacter sp.
GGTCATCCGGGCAAACCCCTATGACTGTCCACCGGTCGCCCCCTGGGCCATTGCTACGCCCCCCTCCCTTATGCTCGCATGCCCGAAAAGCGCGCCATTACTGGTGCCAACAAGAATACCGGCCTGCCCATACCCTGTAGCAGCGCCACCCTGAAATAAGAAAAACAGGTCTTCACCCTATGGACCCTACCGACCTCAACACCCTGCGCCAGCTCATGGACAACCGCGGCTGGCGCCTGCAATTCCCCCAGGCACTGGAGGCCGAATTCCAGGCCGACTATGCCCTGCGCTACCACCGCCACATGATCCTTTCCGGTCTGCTGGGCGTTCTGGCCATCCTCGGCCCGGGTGCAGTGGACTATTTCTGGATGCCCGAAGTGGCCGACCAGCTCTGGGCCATACGTGCCTGGACCACCGGCCCCATCCTGCTGCTGCTGATGTTCAGCCGCACCAGCATCGCCACCCGCTTCATGCAGCCCATCATCGCCGTGTGCGCGCCCGTCTTTGTGGCCGGTCTGGTGGCGCTGTCACTGACGGCGCTGGAGCCCGTGAACCATTACTACTCGGCCAATATCACCATGGTCATGCTGGTGGTCTTTGTGCTGTCGCGCCTGCAATTCATGTGGGGCATCCTGTCTGCCGCCATCATGTTCATCGTCATGAACACAGGCTTTGGCGTGATCGGCCAGCAAAGCCAGCAGATGATGATCATCCACAACGCCGTCTTCTTTATTTCCGCCGTGTTCTCGCTGCTGGGCTGCTTCCTGTTCGAACGCAGCCTGCGCCAGAACTATCTGCAGTCACGCATGCTCTCGTTTGAAAAAATGGGCCTGGAGGAATCCAATCTGCGCCTGCAGTACCTGACGGCAATTGACGGCCTCACCCAGATTGCCAATCGCCGCTCGCTGGACATGAGCCTGTCCACGGAGTGGCAACGCGCCCTGCGCAAGCGCGAGCCTCTTGGTCTCGTCATGATCGACGTGGACCATTTCAAGCTCTTCAACGATACCTATGGCCACCAGGCCGGTGATGAATGCCTGCGCGGCGTTGCTTCCGCCCTGAAAGATTTTGCCCGTCGTCCGGGCGACCTCGCTGCCCGTTATGGCGGCGAGGAATTTGTTCTCGTGCTCACCAACGCGACCGCGCAACAAGCACGCG
This sequence comes from Pedobacter sp., assembly GCA_031119295.1. GTDB lineage: Bacteria > Pseudomonadota > Gammaproteobacteria > Pseudomonadales > Moraxellaceae > UBA2031. The sequence goes on from JAVHYE010000073.1 coordinate 1,159, forward strand.
TGGTGGCTGAGCGCGTGCGCGACAAGATTGTCGAACTGGCCATTCCGCACCAGCGCAGCAGCCATGGCAATGTCACCGCCAGTTTCGGCGTGGCCAGCATTACGCCCAGCAATCGCCATAACGGCCCTGAAGCCCTGCTGCTGGCCGCCGACCAGGCGCTCTACCGCGCCAAGGAAAGCGGTCGCAATCGTGTCAGCGTGGATGGCGAGCCGGTACCCGGCCAGGCCGTGGCCTGAGCTTTTCCAGCGCATAAAAAAACCGGCAGCTGCCGGTTTTTTTATTGTATCTACTGCACCTGTCTCTGTGCTGACGGGATGCAATGCAAGGCGTCCCGCAGCGAATCGCCGAGACATATCGAATAGATAGGCGAGGGGTGAGTGAGGACACAACGCAGCAATGCGCCCGTCAGCGCAGATTCAGCACATCACGCATGTCGTAACGCCCGGCCGGCTTGTCGCCCAGCCATACCGCGGCACGCACGGCACCATTGGCGAAATTCATGCGACTGGTCGCCACGTGACGGATTTCCACGCGCTCGCCTTCGCCGATGAACATGACATTGTGATCCCCCACGATGTCACCACCACGTATGGTCTGGAAGCCTATGGTCTGGCGATCACGCGCACCGGTGTGACCATAGCGCTCGTACACAGCCACATCCTTGAGATCACGATCCAGCGCACCGGCTACCGCCTCACCCATCATCAGCGCCGTACCGGAAGGGGCATCGATCTTGTGGCGGTGATGCGCTTCGATGATTTCCACATCCACGGTATCACCAAAGGTTTTGGCGGCCAGCTCCAGCAGGCGCAGGGAAACATTCACGCCTATGGAGTAATTGCCGGAATACACGAGGGCAATATCGCCAGCCGCTTTTTGCAAGGCAGCTTTCTGCTCTTCACTGAGGCCCGTGGTGCCGATAACGATTTTCTTGCCAGCCTTACGGCAGGTTTCGATATTGGCGGCAGTGGCTGCCGGCACGGTGAAATCAATCAGCACATCGAAATCGTCTGCCACGGCAGCAAGGTCGCCGGAGACTTTCACGCCCAGAGCACCGACACCGGCAAGCTCGCCGGCATCGCTGCCTATCAGGGATGAATCCGGACGCTCGATAGCAGCAGCCAGCGTAGCGCCTTCGGCAGCCACCACGGCCTGGATAAGGGCCCGGCCCATGCGGCCGCCAGCTCCACTGATGGCAATACGCGTCATTGCCGCCTCCACAAAAAGATAAAGCCGGACCAGCCGGCACAAGGCCTGCCATTGTAGGGAGGGCGCTGCAGCGATACCAGCAGCCTCAAAACAATACCGACAGTATTTGCACAGCACCTGCGGGAACACCGCCTCAAGCCCATAAAAAAGCCCGGCATAGCCGGGCTTTTTTATGCTTCGGACGAGCTTATTTGTCGCCGAAGATATTCATCACCGAATCAAACCAGGAGGTCTGTTTCGGCGAGTGCTTGCCACCTTCGCCATCCATGTCCTGCTGGAATTCACGCAACAGCTCTTTCTGCTTCTTGCTGAGCTGTACCGGCGTCTCCACTGTTACCTTGCACAGCAGGTCACCGGGGCCACCACCACGTACCGGGCTCACGCCCTTGCCACGCAAACGGAAGAGTTTGCCGGTCTGTGTGCCTTCCGGAATCTTCAACTTCACACGGCCATCAAGGGTCGGCACTTCCAGCTCGCCGCCCAGTGCCGCATCGGCAAAGGAAATCGGCACTTCACAATACAGATCGGCACCATCGCGCTCGAAAATCTTGTGATCGCGCACGGCCACCTGCACATAAAGATCGCCGGACGGGCCGCCATTGGGGCCGGCCTCGCCTTCGCCAGAAAGACGGATACGGTCGCCCGTATCCACACCGGCCGGAATCTTCACTTCCAGGGTCTTGGCTTTTTCCACGCGCCCCTGGCCATGACAGGCCGTGCACGGGTCTTTTATGGTCTTGCCACGGCCACGACAGGTCGGGCAGGTCTGGGCCATGGAGAAGAAACCCTGCTGCACGCGCACCTGACCCTGACCGGCACAGGTACGGCAGGTTTCTGCCGATGTCCCTTTCTTGGCGCCGGAGCCTTCGCAGACCTCACAGGTCGACAGCTTGGGCACACGGATTTGTACCGTGGTACCTTTCACTGCTTCTTCCAGATCCAGTTCCAGCGTGTAGCGCAGATCGGAACCGCGATTGCTGCGCTGGCCACCACGACCACCACCGCCGAAAATATCGCCGAAGACATCGCCGAAAATATCGGAGAAATTACCGGCACCCGCGCCACCAAAACCGCCACCACCCATATTGGGGTCGACACCGGCATGGCCATGCCTGTCGTAGGCCGCACGCTTGTCTTCATCCGAAAGGATTTCGTAGGCCTCGCTGGCTTCCTTGAACTTCTCTTCAGCCGCCTTGTCATCCGGATTACGGTCCGGATGGTATTTCATGGCGAGTTTGCGATAGGCCTTCTTGATTTCGTCAGCCGACGCGGCCTTGGCAACACCCAGCACTTCGTAAAAATCACGCTTTGCCATTTTTCACCCTGGAAATATTCAGCACTGCCTGCAAAAGGCAGACACGCAAACGCGGGGAAGGTCCCCGCGTTTGCGTTTACATCAGCAACAGCTCAAGGCTGTCAGGACCAACTTACTTCTTGTCGTCCTTCACTTCTTCAAACTCGGCATCGACAGCGCCGTCATCAGCACGCGAAGCGGAGGCACCAGCATCGGCGGAGCCCTCAGCGCCACCCTGCGGCTGCTGTTCGGCATAGGCCTTCTGCATCACCGGCAGGGAAGCCTGCGAGAGTGCTTCGGTCTTACTAGTGATGGCTTCGATATCGCTGCCCTGGATGGCTTCTTCCAGTGCGGCCACAGCCGTATCGATGCTGGCCTTTTCTTCGGCAGACACCTTGTCACCCAGATCGGTCACGGCCTTCTTGGTGGCATGCACCAGCTGATCGGCGCTGTTGCGCGCATTGACCAGCTCGGTGAACTTCTTGTCTTCCTCGGCATTGGCCTCGGCATCACGCACCATCTTCTGGATTTCTTCATCCGAAAGACCGGAGTTGGCCTTGATCACGATGCGCTGCTCTTTGCCCGTGGCCTTGTCCTTCGCGCCCACATGCAGGATGCCGTTGGCGTCGATATCGAAAGTCACTTCGATCTGCGGCATACCGCGCGGAGCCGGCGGAATGTCGGAGAGATCGAAACGGCCCAGCGACTTGTTCTGCGAAGCCTGCTTGCGCTCGCCTTGCAGTACGTGAATGGTCACGGCCGTCTGGTTGTCGTCGGCAGTGGAGAAGGTCTGTGATTTCTTGGTCGGAATCGTGGTGTTCTTCTCGATCACCGCGGTGGACACGCCACCCATGGTTTCAATGCCGAGGGAGAGCGGGGTCACGTCCAGCAGCAGCACGTCTTTCACATCACCGGACAGCACCGCGCCCTGAATCGCAGCACCAATGGCCACGGCTTCGTCAGGATTCACGTCGCGACGCGGCTCCTTGCCGAAGAATTCCTTCACCTTGTCCATCACCATGGGCATGCGGGTCTGGCCGCCCACGAGGATGACGTCACCGATGTCGGAAACTTTCAGGCCGGCATCAGCGAGAGCAATCTTGCAGGGCTCTATGGTGCGGGCCACAAGGGCTTCCACCAGCGATTCCAGCTTGGCACGCGTCACCTTGATATTGAGGTGCTTGGGGCCGGTAGCATCAGCGGTGATGTAAGGCAGGTTCACTTCGGTCTGCTGTGCAGACGAAAGTTCGATCTTGGCTTTTTCAGCGGCTTCTTTCAGACGCTGCAGGGCCAGGGGATCATTGTGCAGGTCTATGCCCTGCTCTTTCTTGAATTCGTCAGCAAGATAATCAATCAGCTTGAGGTCGAAGTCTTCGCCGCCCAGGAAGGTGTCACCATTGGTGGACAGCACTTCGAACTGGTGCTCGCCATCGAGCTCGGCAATTTCAATGATGGACACGTCGAAGGTGCCGCCGCCCAAGTCATACACAGCAATCTTGCGATCGCCTTCTTTCTTGTCCAGACCGAAAGCCAGTGCAGCCGCTGTCGGTTCGTTGATGATGCGCTTCACATCGAGACCGGCAATCTTGCCGGCATCCTTGGTGGCCTGACGCTGCGAGTCATTGAAGTAAGCCGGCACGGTGATCACGGCTTCGGTCACCGGCTCGCCGAGATAATCTTCGGCCGTCTTCTTCATCTTGATCAGCACTTCGGCAGAAATCTGCGGCGGCGCTTTCTTGTCGCCCTTCACTTCCACCCAGGCATCGCCATTGTTGGCGCCGACGATGCTGTAGGGCACCATCTTGATGTCTTTCTGCACCACGTCGTCGGTGAACTTGCGACCAATAAGACGCTTCACGGCGAAGAGTGTGTTCTTGGGATTGGTCACGGCCTGACGCTTGGCGCCAGCACCTACAAGCACTTCGTTGTCGGTGTAAGCCACGATGGAAGGCGTGGTACGCGCGCCTTCGGCGTTTTCAATCACCTTGACCTTGTCACCTTCCATCACGGCCACGCAGGAATTGGTGGTGCCCAGATCGATACCGATAATTTTACCCATTGCGTTCTCTCCTCTTCTCTAGCGGCCGGGGTCATCCCCGGATAAGCCGCCTTAATCTGTTGTCATCCGATATGGCGATGGCCACACCGATTTCAAGCCTTCTTTTGCCCTCACCCCAACCCTCTCCCCCAGGAGAGGGAGCTGGCCCGGGCGTTAAACCAGAGCACTCAGCCCGCTGTCGCCACGACCACCATGGCCGGACGCAGCAGGCGGCCGGAGAGCGTGTAGCCCTTGGCCAGTACGGCGGTCACGGAGTTAGGCTCGGCAGTCGTCGAGGGCTGCATGCTCACGGCCTGGTGCAGCTCGGCATTGAAGGGCTCGCCCACCGGATTCACCTGCTCCACGGCATTGCGCTTGAGGGCTTCCAGAAAGGACTTGTGGGTGAGGACTATGCCCTCACGCAAAGACTTGGTGGCCTCGGATTCGGGAGTGGAGTCCAGCGCACGCTCGAGATTGTCCACCACATCGATCAGGGAGCCGGCAAAACGCTCCACGGCGAACTTGCGGGCACTCTCGGCCTCGCGCTCGGCGCGCTTCTGGATGTTCTGGATTTCCGCCTGGGCGCGCAGCTGCACATCGCGCACCTGGGCTTCCAGCTCGGCCACACGGGCGGCCAGATCGACCTCGGGCGCCTCGGGGGCGGCGTTCTCCGGGTTTTCCGGCACGGGATTGGATTGGGGGTTTTCCTGCTCAGACATGACTCAAGCCTCTCTAAAAGCAACGCCGCAGCGCTAAAGCCGCCAAAGAGGCGGCCAAAAAACAAAACCGGGGGGCTTTATGGAGGCCAGACGGCAGGTTTCAAGTCTGGAGAGTGCTTTTCAGGAGGCTTCCGGTGCCGAAAGGGCCCGGGAAAGGATTTTCGCCGTGACTTCCACCAGCGGAATCACGCGCTGGTAGGCCATGCGGGTGGGGCCTATGACGGCCAGACGCCCCAGCACCCGGCCATTGGCGGCATAAGGCGCCGTCACCAGGGTCAGGTCCTCGAAGGGGGCATAGCCGGACTCGGCACCGATATAGATTTCCACGCCTTCGCTCTGCTGGCAGCGGTCCAGCAGATGCAGGATGTCGCGCTTGGCAGTGAAGGCCTGGAAAAGCTCCTGCAGGCGGTCGAGGCCGCTGCTTTCGCCCATACGCAGCAGATTGGCTTCGCCGGTCAGCACATAGTCCGCCGACTGTCGCGGCGCAAAAGCGCGCTCGGCCAGCTCCACGGTAGAGCGCAGCAAGGCATCCAGATTCAGCTGGTCGTCACGCAGGCCGCGCAACAGGCCCTGCGTCACCTCGCCCAGGCTTTTGCCGGCAAAGTGGTGGTTGAGATAGTTACTGGCCTGGTTGAGCTCGGTGTCGTCAAAGCCCCGCTCGGTCTGGATGAGCTGGTTCTGCACATCACCATTGGCGCAGACGACGATGGCCAAGAGGCGCTTTTCATCCAGACGCACGAACTCGATCTGGCGCAGATCGGCCAGATCGCGGCGCGGCACCATGACGAGGCCGGCATGACGGGTGAGCTCGGCCAGACTGGCCGACGCCTTTTCCACCAGGTCCCGCGGCGCCTGTCCCGGGCTCAATTCCTCGGTCAAGGCAGTGACGGTTTCTTCATCCAGCGCCTCGGTGGTGAGCAGGCGATCCACGAAAAGGCGATAGCCCTGCTGCGTGGGCACGCGGCCTGCCGAGGTATGCGGCGCGGCCAGCAGCCCGCGCTCTTCCAGCTGCGCCATGACATTGCGCACCGTGGCCGGCGATAGCGGCAGCTCCGCCATCTGCAGGAGATGGCGGGAGCCGACCGGCTGGCCGTCGCGGATATAACACTCGACGAGCGTCTTGAAGAGAAGCTGGGAACGATCCATGGGCTGTTTATACGGGGTAGTCCGCGCCTTGTTAAGAACTTATATGGAGGTGAACTGCACACTTATAAAGGCCAGGACCTTGGCCTATCATCGCCGCATCACGTCGCCAAGTCCTCAAGAACGCCATCACATGCTCAGCCACCTCAAGATTCGCGACTTCGCCATCGTTTCCAGCCTGGAGCTGGATTTCCGCAAGGGCTTTTCCGTCATCACTGGTGAGACCGGCGCCGGCAAATCCATTTTGATGGACGCGCTGGGCCTCTGTCTGGGCGACCGCAGCGAAGCCGGTGTGGTGCGCGCCGGCGCCGAGCGCGCCGATGTCAGCGCCGGCTTTGATATCAGCCGTATCGCTGACGCCAAAGAATGGCTACGCGAGCGCGAACTGGAGACAGAAGACGAATGCTGGCTGCGCCGCACCATCAGCGCTGACGGCCGCTCGCGTGCCTATATCAATGGCAGCCCCGCCACCCTGGCGGATGTCAAAGCCCTGGGCGAAATGCTTATCGACATACACAGCCAGCACGAACACCAGTCCCTGCTGCGCAAGGAAAATCACCGCCTTTTACTGGACGGCTGCGCCGGACTCACGACCGAATCCCGCGAACTTTCTTCGCAATTCCAGCAATGGCAAAAAGCCGCGCGCGAACTCGCCACCCTGACCAAGGCAGGAGATGCGCAACGCGAACGACTGGAGCTGGTCTCGCATCAGCTGGACGAACTGGAAAAACTTGGCCTTCAACCCGGCGACTATGAAAAGCTGGAACAGGATCACGATGCGCTGGCCAATCTCGGCAGCCTGCTGCAGAACGGCGACCTGGTGCTGGACCGTCTTTCCGAAAATGAAACCGACAATGCCACACGCTGCCTGCAACAAGCCCTGAAAGCGCTGGAGGGCGAACGTTCGCGTCATCCGCGCCTGCATGCAGTGGCTGAGTTGCTGGATGGCGCACTGATCAATATTCGAGAAGGCTCCAGCGAGCTGCGTCACTATCTGGAAAGTCTGGATGCCGACCCGGCACGTTTGGCCGAACTGGAAGATCGCCTGGCGGCTGTGCACCAGCTGGCGCGCAAACATCGCGTGGCTCCGCAGGAATTACCGGCACTGCAAATCACGCTTGCCGAAGAACAACAGCAACTCACGCGCGCACAGGATCTGGACGGACTCGCCCGTGAAGTGGCCAAACTGGAAAAGACCTATTTCGCTACAGCTGAAAAACTGCGCAGCGCCCGCAGCAAAGCCGCGAAGAAATTCAGCGAGGATGTGCTGGCCCGCCTCAAGATGCTTGGCATGGCCAATTCCCGCTTTGAAGTCGCCATGACGGCACTGGAAAAACCGGCCGCTGCCGGCCTCGACGATATCGAATTCCTCATCAGTGCCAACCCAGGCCAGCCACTCAAGGGCTTGGCCAAAGTCGCTTCCGGCGGCGAGCTTTCGCGCGTGTCGCTGGCAATTCAAGTGGTGAATGCCAAACATTCGCCCGTACCCGTGATGGTCTTTGACGAAGTGGATGTGGGCATAGGCGGCGGCATAGCCGAGGTGGTGGGCCGCGTGCTGCGCGAACTTGGCGAATACGCACAGGTGTTTTCGATTACGCATCAACCGCAGGTAGCCGCTCTTGGCCATCAGCATCTGCGCGTGGAAAAAACAGTGGTCAAAGGCAATACCGAAAGTGCCGTACGCGAACTCAGCCATGCCGAACGCGTGGAAGAAATCGCGCGCATGTCCGGTGGCGTCACGATTACGGCAGAAACCCGTAAACATGCCGAAGCCATGCTCGCGGCAACGTGAAAGCACTCCCTCTCCCCTTGTGGGAGAGGAAATAAACGAGCAAGGAAGCCTCATGTCCATCACCCCCCTGCTGCGTTGCAAAAACCTGAAAGCCACACAGGACTTTTATGCTTCCCTGCCCGGCTTTTCTGTCATTGCTGCAGATGCTTCCCTGCTGACGCTGGAGCTTTCTGGCAACCGCCTGCTCTTTACCGAGCAAGACCTTTGGCAAAGCCCGCCCATGTGCAGCGGCACCTTCTATTTCACCGTTACCGATGTAGATCAGCTTTTCTCACAGCTGAACGCCAACATCACCATTAGCTGGCCCCTGCAGGACATGCCCTACGGCTCACGCGAATTCGGCATCACGGATTGCAACGGCTATATCCTGGCCTTCCAGCAAACCAGAAACTGAGTTACCAGCATGCCCAAAAGAAAAAGAAAGCCCCTGCTGATCCCCTTGGGCCTGCTGGCCGCCCTCACAGCCTTGCTGCATTTCTCTGGCGCACTTGATCGCTTGGACAACCGCCTCGGTGATTTCCTGCTGGTGCACGAATCTGCCGCGCGCAGGCCGCCTGCCGATATCGTGCTGGTGGCCATAGACCAGAAAAGCCTGGAAGACGAAAAGCTGGCCGAGGCTGCCGGCTCCTGGCCCTGGCCGCGTGCCGTGCACGGCGAATTGATTGACGGCCTGCAGGCCTTTCAACCCAAAGCCATCGCCTTCGATATTTTCTTTAACGAGGCTGACCGCTTCCGCCCTGAAAGCGATGCCGTGCTGCACGATACGGCGCAGCAATACGACAATCTCTTTTTCCCCTCCCTGCTGCTCACCGACGGCCGTGGCGCACCACTTTCTGCCTTGCCGGAAAGTTTTGGCGTCACCCGGAAAGCCGATGCCAATCCCGAAGCCACCGCACCACTGATGGTGCCGCTGGTGCTGGACATGAAGAACTGGCAGGGCGGCCTGGCCAATTTCGAAGAAGAAAAAGGCAGTGACCGTGTCGGTCGCTTTGGCCGCGTGCAAAAGAATATCGAAGGCTGGCAGCTGCCTTCACTGGCCGCCTCTATTGCCCGTTACAGCGGCAGCCCCCTGCCCGAGCAACGCCGTATCCGCCTGCACTGGTATGGCAAGCCGCCGCGCATCATTTCCTATAGCGATCTTTTCCATGATCTGGGGCGCGAACAGCCACAGCTGGCGCCATCGCTGAAAGACGCCATCGTCATCGTCGGCCCCACGGCCCCCGGCCTGAATGATTTCCGCCCGACGCCGGTGAATGCGCTCATGCCCGGTACAGAGATCATCACCACGGCGATAGCTAATCTGCGCACGCAAGACTGGCTGCGCGATGTGCCGGCGCGCTGGCCGCTCAGCCTGCTGCTGATTGCCGCCCTCACGCTGGCGTTCTGGCGCCGCGCCAATCCCGCCACTACCGGCCTTGCCCTGCTTGCAGCCTCGCTGACCCTGTTTGTTTCTGCCTATTTCCTGCTGCCACTGCGCTGGTATGTGCCGGTGGGCGCTGCGCTGACCCTGAGCTGGCTGGCCTATGCGCTTTTTTCCACGGAAGCCTTTCTGCGCGAACGCCGCGAGCGTGAAGCCACGGTTTCGCTCTTCCGCCGCTTTCTCGATCCACGCGTGGTAGATGATCTGGTGAAAACCGGCGAGCTCTCGCGCGATACAAAACCGGAAGCGCGCGAAATCACCATCCTGTTTTCCGATATCCGCGGCTTCACCACGCTGTCGGAAACACGCACACCGGAAGCCGTGGTGGAATTGCTCAATGCCTATTTCAGCCAACAGGTGGAAGTGATCTTCCGCCACGGCGGCACCTTGGACAAATTCATAGGCGACGCCATCATGGCCTTCTGGAATGCACCGGCCGACAATCCGCAACATGCGGCCGATGCTGTTGCCGCCGCCATAGAAATGGGCGAAGCCGTGGATCGCTTCAAGCAAGAGCTCACGGATGGCGGCGCCGCCCTGGATGCTTTCGATATCGGCATAGGCGTGCATACCGGCCCGGCCGTCGTAGGCTTTCTTGGCAGCGACGACCGACTGGATTACACCGCCATAGGCGATACCGTGAACCTGGCCAGCCGTATTGAAGGCTGCACCAAGGGCGTGGCCCGCGTACTGGTTTCCGGCGCCACGCGCGATGCCTGTGAAAAATCCGCACCCGATCGCTTCGACTTTGCAAACCATGGCGAGTTTCACGTCAAAGGTCGCGACCAGGGCGTAGAATTGCTGGAACCCAAAAAAGCAAAACGGACATGAAGCAAAGAGAGGGATACACGATGCGTCTGCTTTTACTCACCGCCGGCCTCTTGGCCAGTGCCCTGGCTATTACTACGGCGTGGGCCGAACCGGCCAGCCTCCTGAAAGACAGCGAGATGCGCGCCAAGCCGCTGGGCGATGCCGATATCGTCGTCATGCTCAAGGCCAAGGAAAAAGTGGAGATCACCGCCCGCAAAGGTGCCTGGGCCAATATCCAAACCACCAAAGGCCAGACCGGCTGGGTACGCCTGCTCAATCTGCGTACCGGCTCAGGCCAGAAAGGCGATGTTGGCGCTGGCGCCATCGCCTCGCTGTTCAAAACCGGCTCCAGCGGCAATACGGTGAGTACCGGCGTCAAAGGCCTGTCGGAAGAAAAACTCAAGAACGCGCAGCCGAATGAAGAAGAGGCGCAGCGCCTCGACAAATACAAGAACAATGGCACGGATGCGCGCAGCTATGCCAAGCAGGGCAAGCTCACGGCCAACCAGGTGAATTACCTGCCGGTGACTGGTGCGAATGGAGGCAATGAATAATGAAAAAATCCCTGCTTCTGGCAGCCCTGCTGCTCAGCACCTCCGCCCAGGCCTTTGATCTCGGCAAGGCCCTGAACAAACTCAATGATCCGGAAACACAGAAAGCGCTGGGCATAGGCAAGAAGGCCCTGCAATCGCTGAAGGAAATTCCGGAGCCCGAAGAAATCGAGATAGGCAAAGGCATTGCTGCCAATCTGCTGGGCGCGGCACCGCTGGTGCGTGATGATGCCCTGCAGAAATACGTGAACCGTGTCGGCCTCTGGCTGGCCCTGCAAACCGAGCGCCCCGATCTGCCCTGGCGTTTCGGGGTTACCGAGGATCCGGATGTGAATGCCTTTGCCACGCCAGGCGGCACCATTCTCATCACCCGCGGCCTGTATGAAAAATTCCGCAATGAATCGGAACTGGCCGGCGTGCTGTCTCACGAAATTGCACACGTTGTGCAGAAGCACCAGCTCAAGGCCATCAAATCGCAGCTGGGTCGCGAATGGCAGATGGAGCTGGCCACGGCCGTGGCCGAACGCAAGGACAGCAGCCGTGCGGCCAACCAGCTGAAAGCCTTCACCGCCGGCACCGAACTGTTTGCCCGCGGCCTCGACAAGAACGACGAGTTCGAAGCCGATCGCATGGGCGTGGTGATTGCAGCACGCGGCGGCTACAACCCCTTCGGCCTGGTTGGTTCCCTGCAAACCCTGGATGCCGTGAATCCGCAGGATGGTGCCGTGGCGCTGATGTTCAAGACCCATCCTTCGCCAGCCAAGCGCCTGGAAATGCTGTCGGATGCCATGGGGACACAGCTGGATACTTATGCCGACAGCTCGAAAGAGCCGGCACGCTTTTACACGCTGAAGAAGTAATCGCATGAGCCCTGCAAAAACCGCCATCCTACTGCTTGCCGTAATTGCCTCAGCCGTCATGGCGGTTTATCCGCCCTATATCATTACGGCCACCGGCACCGATCTTGGCTATCACTTCGCCCTGCAGAAGCCAGTCATGGTGCAAGCCATGGGCAGTGTGAATATGGGCCGCTTGTCATTGCAGCTGGGCGGCGTATGGGCTCTCGCCATTGTGATGGTGCTTTTAAGCAAGCGCTGAACATCCGCTCATAAAAAAGCCCGGCATTGCCGGGCTTTTTATTGGCTGCAGCTTAGTTGCTGTTCTGCACCGGACGATACCAGTGCGCCCAGCTGACAAAAGCGGCTGAGGTACGGGTCTGTATCCAGACTTTGCCCTTGCCCTTGAAGCGGCAGACCAGGCCTTCGCCGGAGAAGAACAGGGACTTATAACCGCCCACCTTGCTGATGCTGTATTCCAGCCCTTCAGTGAAGGCCACGATATTGCCGGTATCGACGACATAATCGTCCTCGATATCCAGCTCTATCATGCCACCGTAGGTATTGAACCAGAGATCACCTTTACCGCTGGCGCGTACCAGGAAAAAACTTTCGCCGGAGAAAAAGCCCTTGGTCAGGCCCTGCCATTTGGTTTCCAGATTCACGGCCGGATCACAGGCCACAAAAGCGGAATTCTGCAGGAAGATGGTTTCACCATTCAGATAGACATGCGCCAGATCTCCCGGCGCGGCCGGGGCAATCCCGATCTCGCCCGGTACGTTTTCGGCCGTGAAATCATTGACGAAAATGGACTCGCCCGTGAGGAAGCGGCCAAGGCCACCCTTGAGCTTGGTCTTCATCTTCAGATTGGTGTCCATGGTGGCCATGGCCGAGGCTTCCACCTTGATGGTCTCGTTGGCTTTGAGCTGCACCGTGAGGAAGGCGTAATCAGGACGGCCTTCAATACGGAACTGGAAGCCGGGCTGCGGCCCTGCAGCCGGATTAACTGCTGCTTCCAGCTTGCCTGCGGATGCTGCAGCCTGTTGCAGCTCTGCCTTGGGCGCAATCGGCTCCAGTGTGAGCTCGACCGGCGCCGGAATCACGTCTACGCGCAATCCTATTTTTTCCAGATTGGCACGATATTTCTGCGCCGTTTCCGCATCCACTCCATCTTTGATGGCCAGGGGAAAGCGCGAGAGCATCTGTTCGGCCTTCTCCGGTGCCAATTTGAAAAGCTGGGCAAAGGCGGCAATCACACGCTCTTTTTCATGCGTGCCGGCAAAACCGGAAACCACGATCTTGTTTGTCATTTTCCTGTCTCCCTGTCCGGCTCAAGCACGACGCGGCTTCAAGCCGGACGTCAGGTTGCGGCCAAAGCTGCCGGGATTGTGCGACTGGCACCACACCGTGCCACGCCCCTTGAATTTGCAGACCAGCCCCTCTCCGCCCAGCATGGAAGAAATCCAGCTTTTCCCGGCCTTTGTCATGGAGAAGTCCAGGGTCTCGCTGAAGGCCACGATATGGCCGGTGTCGACGATGTATTCACCATCCACCTGCACCGGATAAATCGCACCGAAGGCATTGAGGATGACCTGACCACGACCATTGAGGCGCAGCCAGAACAGGCTTTCGCCGGAAATGAAATTCTTGAAGCCCTGCCAGCCCATATCGATATTCACGTCATGCTCGCAGGCCACAAAGGAGCCGGACTGCACGATGAGGGTTTCGTTATCCAGCTGATAACGCATCATGTCGCCGGCCAGATTGCTGCCCAGCCAGATTTCACCCGGCTTGTTGCCGGCCGTGAAATGATTCAGGAACAGCGATTCGCCGGCGATCATGCGCTTGACCGCTTTCAGGAAGCCGCCACTGCCTTTCTTGTGCGTGGTGGTTTCCACATTGAGGTGGCCGCTCATGGCAATCATGGCGCCGCCTTCGGAAGTGAGTGTCTCGCCCGGGCTCAGCAACACGCGCGCTGCGGTATTGCCGGGACGATGAATGAAGTCGATCTGCATTTTTCCGTCCTCAGGGCAGTTTGGGGTTGATCCAGTTGGTCAGTCCGGAAAGGCTGCGCGTCTGTATGACGATGCGCCCCTTGCCAACCACACGCGTTACCAGACCTTCACCACCAAAAAGGCTGGAGAAGAGACCTCCGGCCAGTTGCAGCTTGAGACCTATGCCCGGCGTATAACCCACGAGATGCGAGGTATCGACGATGTATTCGCCATCAATTTCCTTGTCGATCAATGCGCCATAAGCGCCATACCAGACCATGCCGGTGCCGCTGACCGCGATACGGAACAGACCTTCGCGCGCAATCCAGGAAATCAGGCCGGCGAATTTCACACCGATCTTGATGTCTTCGCCGCAGGCGAGGAAGGCACCCGGCTGCAGATAGAAAGTTTCATTATTGAGATAGAGACAGCGCACGGCACCCGGTGTTGGCTGCACCAGGGTCAGGCGACGGCTGCCATCGGTGTTATTGCTGAAATGGTTCACGAACAGGGTTTCGCCCACCAGCAGCCGGCGCAGGATGGCCACGAAGAAACCGCCATTGAACTTTGCCTTCATGTCGAGATCGGCCGACATGCTGGACATGGCATCGGCCTCGGCAATCACCTTGTCGCCCGGCTCCAGCTCCACATCCACATAGGCAAAGGCATCACTGCCCTTGATATCCGCTTTCATTGTGCTTGCTCCCCCTTTTCCGTTTTTTCTGCTTCCGCGTCAGCAGCATCCGCCCTGACAAACTCTTTCACGCTTTCCTGCAATGCCAGGAAAGCGGCCTGATCATCCCGCCAGCCGGTAGCCGGCTCACTGTCCGCGCGCTTTTGCAGCGTGGCGATGCGCTCTACGGTTTCCGGATGCGAACCGATGAAACCCTGTGCAGCCTCCATGGCCTTGCGGGCGTTTTCATCCGGAATCTTGTCCATCTGCTTTTTCTGCTCGGCCTGTACGGTGCGGAAAAAAGTCACCATGCCGCGTGGATCAATCTGCGCGCGCTTGAGCAGCTCGAAACCCTTGGCATCGGCCTCGCGTTCGAAATCGCGCGAATACTTCATATTGAGCAAAAGCGGACCGGCATTGGCGGCCACCGCAATGAGGCCGCTGGCATCACCGATCAGGGTTTGTGCAATCACATAAATGCCGGTGGAACGGATGACGGCACGCACGCCGTGCTGCTCGGTAACGTGCGCGATCTCATGACCCAGCACGCCTTGCAACTCGGTGGCGGTTTTTGCATTGAGGATGAGACCGGAATTGATGACGACATAACCGCCGGGCAAGGCAAAAGCATTGATGGCCGGATCATTCACCACATGGAAATGCAGGGTGTAGTGCCGACCATCCCTGGGCAGGGCCTGCACCAGCGGATTGGTCAGCGGCTTGAGCAGGGGCAACGCTTCCTTGTCCGGCATGAGGTCTTTGCCGATGCGGTACTGGGCAATCACGCTGGAACCCAGCTTGTCTTCCCACTCCACCGGCACCTGCCGTGCCGCGGCTGCACTCATGGCATCCAGCGACCACCAGATGCCCAGCACCAGCAAGGCCACGGTCACCAGACTGCCGGCGAGCAGACCCCAGAAAGTGGTGTGATGCTGACGCTTCTGCGCCTTCACCGCGGCCATGCCCTGATGACCTGCCAGCAGCGGCAATTTCAGCAGACTGCGATCAGCCGTATAGACCTGCCATTCGGCAAACGCCGGATGCGTGCAGAAAACAATGCGATTACCGGCACCACCCAGCTTGAGGGAAAGACCATGGAGAGGCAGCGTGACGGTTTGCGTGTCGCTGCTGAAAACGAGACCGTGCTCGTAGACACGCAAAGTGCCGCTGGCCTTGCCACCCGGCAGTGAGGGATGGAAGGCATGAGCGGGAAATTCGGCGGGAACAGCCATGAAGTCCTGAGTCCTTGCAGAAAACTGCGAGCCGGCAGTCTAGCCGGAGGACCGTGACGGACAATAGGGATAATTACGGAAGGACGATCACAACGATGACCACCTGTTGCCGGGTCATTGCATGCAATAACCCGGCAATGGATGAGGACTTATTTGGCTTTCTTGCCCTGAGCCTTCAGGCAGTCGGCACAGATGCCGTAGAGATAAAGGGAGTGATCGGTCAGGGCAAAGCCCAGCGACTCGGCCATGCGCGCCTGACGCTCTTCAATCACCTCGTCCTTGAACTCCACCACCTTGCCGCAGGCCGTGCAGACGATATGGTCGTGATGCGTGGTGTCTTTCAGTTCGAAAACGGAGTGACCGCCTTCAAAGTGGTGACGCTCGACAATGCCAGCGGTCTCGAACTGGGTAAGCACGCGGTAGACAGTGGCCAGACCCACGTCTTCACCCTGCTCCAGCAAGGTCTTGTAGACATCTTCCGCGCTCAGGTGGCGCAGGGGCGAGGTCTCGAGCAGCTCGAGGATCTTGAGCCGCGGCAGGGTGACCTTGAGGCCGGCCTTGCGCAGTTCCTGATTGCTGATGGACATGGTTTTCTCTCCGGGCATGGCTTACGAAACTCCCCAATATTCAGGCCGGGACTTGAGTCCCTGGCCACCAAAGCTGGGGTATCATCGCCGCTTCCGCCTGCCGCCCCCGGATACGCTCAGGGAAGGCACAGGCCGGCGCCATTGAAGGGCGCAAGATAGAGGAATTGAGGGTCTGATGCAAAACATGCTCCGCCTGACCGCCACCCTGCTGGCCGGTCTTTTCGCTGTTGTGGCCCTGTCCGGCTGCGGCAATTTCCTGCGCGTGTACAAGGCCGATCTGGACCAGGGCAATGTGGTCACCAAGGAGATGGTGGACAAGCTCAAGCCGGGCATGACGCCCTCGCAAGTACGCTATGTACTGGGCACGCCCATGATCACCGATACGCTGAATCCCAAGCGCTGGGACTACCTCTATGCCTACGTGCCGGGCACCTATGCCCGCAAGGCAAATCTGCAGCCGGTGGATAACCGCCGCCTGACGGTATGGTTCGATAACGGCGTGCTGAGCAAGTTTGAAGGTGGCGAGCAGATGCCGGAGAAAAATCCGTCTGCCCCCGAGAGCCGGGACAAGGGCATCAGTGGCGAGGCGCTTTGAGC
>JAVHYE010000074.1 GCA_031119295.1 Pedobacter sp.
CCATGGATATGCACAGCACCATCATCGGAGAGGATATTGCCGGTGACCTTGCCTTCCACATGCAGGCCGCCCGTGAAACGGATATTGCCCTCGATCTCGGTATTGCAGGCCACATAGCTGTGGTCCTTGTAGTTATTGCCCTTGTAGCTGCTCGTGGTTTTTTTCTTGCCCAGCATGACGGGAACCTCTCAATACGTACTGCGGAAAGTCTGGCTCATCCTTAAGGCTGCACTTCCCAACGGAAACTTTTCTGCACCGGCGCACCCTTGCCGGGCTTGAGCACGATATCCACGCGCTCGGGACGGAAACCTTCGGGCAAAGACCATTCCCCGGTGAGGCTCTGGAAATACTGGAAATCAAAACGGTTGTCGCCCACGGGTAGCACGACACTGCGTCCGCCGCCGACAAAGCGCGCCTCCAGCGTTCCCACGGTCTGTGCAGCCGCAGAACTGGACTGCAGCAGCAACAGGCGATATGCGATACGACCCGAGGCGCTGCGGCGCAAATCCAGACGATCAACACTGAGACCTGCCGTCGCTACCGTTCGTGGTGACAACAGCTTCTTGTACATCGCCACCTGGTCTTCCAGTGCAGCGATGGACTCCAGCAGATTCTTGTTGTCCTGACGCAATTGTTCCGTGGCGCCGAGCACGATTTCTCTATCGTGATGCGCAACTGCTGCTTCATCGCGCATGGCCTGGGACTGGTCGGCATACATGCGCACGGTCTGGCGCAGGCGCTGTACCTCGTCCGGTGTTGCACCCACCATGCTGCTGCTATAGCGCGAGCCGGCATAAAAGCCGCCCACGCCTGCTGCGATGATGAGAATCACACCACCAATGCCCAGCGACAGATTACGGAAGGGCCGATAAGGCACCAGCACCAGTTTCTGCAGCTGCTCTCTTTCGCGACGAAACACCAGTCAGCCTCAGGGCAGCAGTGCAATCTGCGTGAGACCGGCGGTCTCCGGCAGACCGAACATGATGTTCATGTTTTGCACAGCCTGGCCGGCCGCACCCTTCACCAGATTGTCGATGACGGACAGCACCACGACCGTATCAGCGCCCTGCGGACGATAAACCGCAATGCGGCAGGTATTGGCCCCTTTCACTGAACGCGTTTCCGGCAGCGAACCTGCCGGCATCACATCCACAAAAGGTTCGCCAGCAAAAGTTTCTTCATAAAGCTTTTGCAAATCACCCGCATCGGCTTTCAGCGTGGCGTAAAGCGTGGCGTGTATGCCGCGTATCATGGGCAGCAGATGCGGAACGAATGTCAGGCCGATTTTTTCCGGGCTCATGCGAGCAAGACCCTGCGAAATTTCCGGCAGATGACGGTGCCCGGAAACCCCATAAGCGCGGAAAGATTCAGCGGCTTCGGAAAAAAGCGTGTGCACTTCAGCTTTGCGGCCGGCTCCGGAAACACCTGACTTGGCATCGGCCACCAGATGCGAAGCATCTACAAGACCTGCTTTCAGAAGTGGCAGAAAGCCCAATTGCACAGCGGTGGGATAGCAACCGGGATTGGCAATCACGCGCGCTTTCTTGATGGCTTCGCGATTCACCTCCGGCAGACCGTACACCGACTCCGCCAGAATATCGGTGCAGCTGTGCGGCAGGCCGTACCATTTTTCAAATACAGCGGGATCAGCAATACGGAAATCCGCGCCCAGATCAATCACACGCACGCCACGCGCGATGAGCTCCGGCGTCTGCTTCATGGCCACGCCATGCGGTGTGGCAAAGAAAACCACATCGCAGGCGCCCAGCACGTCGATGGAGGGCTCGCTGAAAGCCAGGTCCACATGACCACGCAGATTGGGGAACATCTTGGCGACCGGCATGCCGGCCTCGGTACGCGAGGTGATGGCCGTAAGCTCGACATCGGGATGCTGGGCGAGCAAGCGCAGGAGCTCTACGCCCGTATAACCGGTACCACCGACAATGCCTACCTTGAGCACGTAATCACCTACTTAATTCATGTCTTTAGGGAAAAGAGGCCGGATTATCAGCCAAGCCCCCTAGCTCGGCAAATGAGCTTAGTTGTAGAAATGTGATGCAAGGGTTTGGCAGACTTGTGAAATTCATCGCGTTTCCGCCAATCGGTGGAGCTTTTTCACCGCGACAACTGCATCGAGGCCCTCATGCTCTGGCTCAAAGCCTTTCATGTCATCGCCGTGGTCTGCTGGTTTGCCGGCCTCTTCTACCTGCCCCGCCTCTTCGTCTACCACGCCCAGACCGAGGATGAGGCCGGCCGCGAACGCTTCAAGATCATGGAGCGCAAGCTCTATCGCGGCATCATGTGGCCATCGCTGGTCCTGACGGTGCTTTTTGGCGGCTGGATGCTGGGCGAAAACTGGGCCTTCTACAAAACCCAGGGCTGGCTGCATGCCAAGCTCGCGCTGGTGGCCCTGCTGGTGGTCTACCACCTGCTGTGTGGTCATTTCCTGCGCGAACTTGCCGCCGACCGCAGCCACAAAAGCCA
Source organism: Pedobacter sp. (assembly GCA_031119295.1). Lineage (GTDB taxonomy): Bacteria > Pseudomonadota > Gammaproteobacteria > Pseudomonadales > Moraxellaceae > UBA2031. Next base: position 2,485 of record JAVHYE010000074.1, read on the forward strand.
TGTCTTCTTCCGCGTTTTCAATGAGCTGCCGGTGCTGGCCCTGGTGGCCATCGTCATACTCGTCATCGTGAGACCCTTTTAAAGATGCGCCCCGTCACTCTTTGCTTTTCCGGTCTGGACCCGTCCGGCGGCGCCGGCCTGCAGGCGGATATAGAAGCCATTGCGGTCCTGGGTGGACATGCCGCCGTAGTCTGCACCGCCCTGACCGTACAGGATTCGCAGCGTGTCTACGGTTTTGAAGCTGTCTCTCCCGAACTGATACGGCAGCAGGCCGAAGCCGTTTTGGCCGACCTGCCAGTAGCTGCCGTGAAGCTGGGCATGCTGGGCTCGGGCGCCATCGCCGCCGTGATTGCCGACCTGCTGGCCGTCCATCCTGCCATTCCCGTGGTGCTGGACCCGGTGCTGGCCGCCAATTCCGGTGGCAATCTGGCCAACGACGATCTGGCCCAGGGCCTCTTCCGCCTGTTTGCCCGAGCCACTGTCATCACGCCCAATTCGGTGGAAGCACGCCGGCTTTCCGGCGAAAACGATCTCGACAAGGCCGTGGCCAGCCTGCAGGCAAAAGGCGCGCGACATGTCCTGCTCAAGGGCGGCCATGAACCCGGCAATACCATCTGCAACCAGCTTTACGGCCCTGCCGGCCTGATCTCGGAAAGCCAGTGGCCACGCCTGCCCGGCGAATATCACGGCTCCGGCTGTACGCTGGCCTCGGCACTGGCAGCCGGCCTTGCCGCCGGACTCTCCCTGCCGGCTGCCGTCAATGCGGCTGAAAGCTTTGTGGCACAAGCCCTGCAGCGTGCAGACCGGCACCGCGACGAGGGCCAGTTCCTGCCCGTACGGATACCGTCATGAACAGCAGCATGAGCGCCTCTACCACAGCCCTGCCCCGCGGCCTTTACGTCATCACCGACAGCAAATTGCTGGCCGGCCACCTGCTGCCCGCTGTTGCAGCCGCGCTGGAAGGTGGTGCCGCCGTGGTGCAGTACCGGCATAAATCCCTGCAGGGCGGCAACCGGCACTGGTTCGAGGCCGAGCAGTTGCTGGAGCTCTGCCGGCAATACAAGGTGCCCCTCATCATCAATGACGATGTGGAACTGGCCGTTGCCATAGGCGCAGACGGCGTGCACCTTGGCCGCGGCGATGGCTCGCTGGCCGCCGCCCGCCAGCGACTGGGTGCCGATGCCATCCTGGGCGCCACCTGTCACGACTCCCTGCACTACGCCAATGAAGCAGCTAATCAGGGCGCAAGCTATCTCGCCTTCGGCGCCTTCTATCCCTCCGCTACCAAACCGGGGGCGGTGCAGGCACCACTCTCCTGCATAAGCAAGGCCCAGCGCTTTCACCTGCCCGTGGTGGCGATTGGCGGCATTACTGCGGATAATGCCGCGCCGCTGATCACAGCCGGCGCGCATTGCGTGGCCGTCATCAGCGATCTCTGGAGCGCCCCCGACATCACGGTCCGCGCCCGCGAATTTTCCCGTTTGTTCTGAGTGCGGCACCAGCACTCACTGCAGACTTCCTTTTTCTGTCCTTGTTTTGCCGAGCCCGCCAATGAGCCGATCCGACGAACTTTTTTCTGCCGCCTGCCGCCATATTCCTGGCGGTGTGAATTCGCCCGTGCGCGCTTTCCGCGGCGTCGGCGGCACGCCGGTATTTTTCTCCCGTGCCAAGGGCGCTTATCTGTTTGACGCTGACGGCCGCCAGTACATCGACTATGTCGGTTCCTGGGGCCCGGCCATCCTCGGCCACGCTCACGACGACGTGATACGCGAAGTGCAGGAAGCCGCCGTCAACGGCCTCACTTTCGGCGCACCCACCGAGTTGGAAATCCGCATGGCGGATAAAGTCTGCGAACTCCTGCCCTCCATGGACATGGTGCGCATGGTCAGCTCCGGTACCGAAGCCACCATGAGCGCCATCCGTCTCGCCCGCGGTTATACCGGCCGTGATGTGCTGGTGAAATTCGAAGGCTGCTATCACGGCCATGCCGACTCGCTGCTGGTGAAAGCCGGCTCTGGCGCACTCACTCTCGGCGTACCCAGTTCCGCCGGTGTGCCGGCCGATCTCGCCAAACACACCATCACGCTGGAGTTCAATAATCTCGAGCAGACGCAGGAGTTCTTCCGCGAACGTGGCAGCGAAGTCGCCTGCATCATCGTTGAGCCTGTTGCCGGCAATATGAACTGCATCCCGCCGGCCCCCGGCTTTCTCGAAGGCCTGCGCAAGCTTTGTGACGATTTCGGCAGCGTGCTGATTTTCGATGAAGTGATGACGGGCTTTCGCGTTGCCTTGGGCGGCGCACAGGCGCATTACGGCGTCACCCCTGACCTCACCACGCTGGGCAAAGTCATCGGTGGTGGCATGCCGGTCGGCGCTTTCGGTGGCAAGCGCACCATCATGGAAAAAATTGCCCCGCTGGGGCCGGTCTATCAGGCCGGCACACTCTCCGGCAATCCGATTGCCATGCGCGCCGGCCTGAAAACCCTGGAGCTGATTTCTGCTCCGGGCTTCTTTGAAAGCCTGAGCAAGAAAACCGCCGTCCTCTGCGCTGCACTGGAAAAAGCGGCACAGGAAAATGGCGTAGCGCTCACCACCAATCAGGTCGGTGGCATGTTCGGTGTTTTCTTCACGGACAAGAAAGTCGGCAGCTATGCCGATGCCCTCGCCTGCGATGTAGAAGCCTTCAAGCATTTCTTCCATGCCATGCTGGCCGAAGGTGTTTACCTCGCGCCCTCTGCGTTTGAAGCCGGCTTTGTCTCTGCGGCGCATACGGAAGCGGATCTTGCCGCTACCGCCGCAGCAGCCAGCCGCGCGCTGAAACGCTGATACGACTCCCGCAAGGACGCCCACAGGAAAGCCATGCAGAAACGGCCACTGACCCTGCTTGCGGCCTTGCTGCTGTCCCTGCTGCTGCACTTCATTTTTGTCGCCGGCGGCGAAATCGCCCTGCCCGATTTCTATTCACCTCCGGATGAAATCCTGGAAAGCAAGAAGCCGGGGCAGGTACAGCAGGTCAGCCTGATAAAACCGCCACCGCCAGCCACCAAAAAGCCGGCCGGCTTGCAGTTCGTCAAAGCCGCTCCGGCGAAAAAGACCAAGGCTGCCAAAAAGAAAAAGCCGAAAACCCCTGAACCGGCCAAAGAAGAAATACCGGCTCAACCAGCTGAAGAAGAGCAGCTGGCGGAAGTTGCGGCTGAAGAAAAAACCGAAGAAGTCGTGGCCCCGGTCACTCCCGAACCGCCGCCCGCCTTTCCCATACAGGTGAATGCGCAGCTGGAAGCCCGCGTCAACGGCATTCCTTTCACCATCAACCAGCACTGGGTGATGGAAGGCTTCCGCTATGCCATCACGCAAAAGGCGAAAAAATTCGGCTTCAGCGTGGCCATCAACAGCGAAGGCCGTATCAATCCGGAAGGCGGACTCAGCCCCGAGCTGTATCAATTAGCCATCAACGACAAAGTTCGCTCTTCCTGCAGTTACAGCAATGGCGAAATCCGCTATGGCAAAGTCAGCAATCCCAAAGCAGCGCCCTTGCCGGTAACGCCACAGGACATGGCCAGCCTGCCCTTCCATGTCGCCACCACCTTCAATGGCCAGCCACAAAGTCTCTTTGTCTGCACTGGCAATAGCGTGACGCAGGTTCGTCTCATTGCCGTGGCGGAAGAAAAAATCAAATTGCCGGCAGGCACGCTGCGCACACTGCATCTCACCGGCGAGCGTTTTGATGACTCGTTAGGACAAGTTGTGCGCGGCTATGAAGTCTGGCTGGCGCTGGATTACCTGAATTACCCGGTGAAATTCATCGGCCATACCAGCAATGGCGATCGCATAGAGTTTCGCGTCAAGGCACTGGAGCTGGAGGGCCAGCAAGTGCTGGGCGCACGCAGTGATGATGGCGAAGATGACAATAACGCCACCGAAATTCCCGAGTGGGTACGCGAACGTGGCAAGCGGGAAAGCTTGAACAATCCCTGACTGACGTTTTCAATAGAGCCTGCTCACAAGAATTAACAATAAGCAGGCCGGCAGCATGTCTGCCCCCAGGGGAAAAGGATGGTCCCGCACCGCCGCCACACACTGCGCCAGCCTCGGCCAAGGCGTGGCCTCCTGCCAGGACGGAATATTGCCTCCGCCCTGACCGCGCCCCTGTTTGCCCGCTCTCCTGATCCGCTTTTTCTTATCGATGCCGCCCAGATCCTGCGTGCCGCCAATGCCAGCGCCTGCGAATTGCTGCAGCTGAATAGGCGTGCGCTGGAAGGACGCAGCTGGCGCCATGCTTTCCAGCTTGAACGCGAACTGGCCCAGGGCTGGCGCCGTAATCCGGTGGTGCAATGCCTGCTGTCACGGCGCGAACAAAAGCTGGATGACGATACCGTCCTGGTGACACCGGATGGCCGCCGCCTGCCGATACAGGGCCGCATCCTGCCGGCCGAGATGGCTGGCAATCACGGCGCCCTGCTGTATCTTCAAGTGCGTAACGAAGGCCCTGAAGCGCACAGCGTGAGCCGGCGCAATGAACATGAGCTCATGCTGCAGCATATGGCCCGCCTCAATACCGTGAGTGAGCTAGCCACCGGTATTGCGCATGAAATGAACCAGCCGCTCTCCGCCATCATGAGCTTCAACCAGGCCGCGCTACGCCTGCTGGCGGAAGAAACGCCGGATGTGGACCGCGTTTCCGAGGCCCTGGCCGAAGCCGTCAACCAGACCCGCCGTGCCGCCGGCATACTCGAACGTCTGCGCGCCTTTGTCGGTCGCCAGGGCGTGCAACTGCGCCCCGTGGCGGTGAATCAGGTGGTGATCAATGCCCTCACCCTGCTCGGCAACAAACTGGGCGAAGCCAAGGTGCGCGTGAGCCTGCACACCCAGCCCTGCCCTCCGGTGCGTGCCGATGCCCTGCAACTGGAGCAGGTGATGGTGAATCTCATACGCAATGCCATAGAAGCCATGCAGGAGACGCCCGAGGAAAAACGCTCACTGCATGTCGGCACCCACACTATTGCCGGCCGCGTCCACGTGACAGTCACCGATTCCGGCCCGGGTCTCTCGGCGCAACAGAATCCGCCCCTGTTCACGCGCTTTTTCACCACCAAGCCGGATGGCATGGGACTGGGACTTTCCATAAGCCGCACCATACTGGAAGCCGCCGGCGGCGAACTCGACGGCAGCAATACACCCGAAGGCGGTGCCTGCTTCCGCTTTTCACTGCCTGCTTTCATCACCGAGGAAATGCGTCATGGACACTCCCTTGTTTGAGCCAACCGTATTCCTGGTGGACGACGACGATGCCGTGCGCAGTTCCCTGCACATGCTGATCAGCACCTATGGCCTGCAAGTACAAAGCCTGCCCAGTGCCGAAGCTTTTCTGGAGGCCTGGCGGGACGACACCATAGGCTGCCTGGTGCTGGACATACGCATGGGCGGCATTTCCGGGCTCACCCTGCAGCAATTGCTGCAGGAGCGCGGCATCAGCATTCCCATCGTGTTCATTACCGGCCATGGCGATGTCAGCGCCTGCCGCCGCGCCTTCCAGGGTGGTGCCGTGGATTTCCTGATCAAGCCCGTGGATGAACAGGCGCTGATACAGAGCATACGCAAGGGCATCAGCCAGGCTATCGCAACACAGCGCACGCAAAACGATGTGGATGATTTGCGCGGCAAGCTGGCGCAGCTGTCCGATCGTGAAAAAGAAGTGCTGGCGCTGATGCTGGAAGGCCTGCCCAACAAGCTGATCGCGCGCCAGATCGATTTGTCCACACGCACTGTGGAATCCCATCGCGCACGTATCTTCATCAAGCTGGAAGCCGATTCGCTGGCGCAGCTGGTACGGCGCGTGGTGAAGCTGGAGCTGGATGAAGCCAGTCTGCAACGCTAGGTTTTCATCAATAAAAAGCCGGGCACGAGCCCGGCTTTTTATTGCGCGCAATTCATCTCACCACGATCAAGCCCACCCCGATATGCGAGGGCAGTTTGCGGTTGTAGTCCAGGATGGTTTCGCCATAACCATTGAAATACTGCACATAGAGATAACCATTGAGCTGACGCAGGAAGCCGCGGAAGGGATAGCTCGCATCCAGCTGCATGCTGCCGTATTTGCTTTGCGTGCCCTTGCGCAGGAGCGCAGAGAATTCCCAGGTATCGTCCTTGCGCAGCTTGAAGAGGAAATCACCATAGCCGCGGTAATCGGCAATATCCGGATTATCGCTGCGATCCACATAGCCATAGAGCTTGGGCGCAAAACTCCAGATATAGCCATGCCGGGTACTGGGAAAAGTGAAGGTGGGGCGTACATAGGCAATATTGATGCTGCGCGAATCCGCACCATCCTTGCCATTGGACTCATGCCCCAGGCCCATGCGCAAACCCGCCAGGGTTTCCATGGAAGGCAGCGGCGAGAAGCCCGGATCTTCCCAGAAAAACTCCGGCTTGTAGGAAGAGTCGCGGAAAGGCTTGGATTCGGCCTCCAAATCCCAGATCGAAGTCTGCGTATAACCGAAATAGAATTTTTCCCACCAATCCGTCTTTTTCACTTCATCGGGATTGAGGATGCGGAATTTCAGGCTGAACTGGAATTTGGCGCCGTAATCGCCCTCGCCCTTCCAGTTACCACCGAGCACGATATAGGTGGGTTCATGGCCACTGATACCGCGATCAGCTTCCGGCGAGGCCACGGCCAGTAATTTCTGCTCCATGTCAGCCGGCAGGCTTTCAGTTGCTGGCGCGGCCGTCGCATCAACAGGACTGCTGGAAGGTTCTGCTGCCAGCGCTGCATTCATGCCCAAAGCGAAAATGCCGGCCAGCAAAAACCTCATGGCGTGACTCCGGCTGCTTCCAGAGCTGCAGCACGTTGCAGGGCATCATGCGCAGACTGCGTCTGACCCTGTTGCTGCCTTGCCGTGGCAATCTGGCGCCAGAGCTGGGCCTGCTGTGTCGTGGTGCCGGCATAAGCCAGCGCCTTGCGCGCGAGCTGCTCGGCTTCGGCAGGGCGTTTCTGACGCAGGCGCACATCGGCCAGACGCTGGTAAACCGTGGCCGACTGCGGCGCCAAACGTTGTGCGCGCTCCAGATTCACTGCTGCCAGATCCAGATCATTGCTGCGCAGCGCACGATCTGCCGCTGTCAGCAGCCCCTGCACAGCGGGCAGCTGCGCACCATCGGCCATCTGCCGTGGCGCCTGTGGCTGTACCGGCGGGCGATAGGAAAGCCCGTGTGTGGCCGGTGGTGTAGCAGCAGGCGCAGATGGTGCGGGTGTAGTGGGACCGGGACTAGGCGCTGTCGTTGTGGCCGGCGGAACCGTGGTGCGGCCTTCCGTCACGGGCACATTACGAGTGGGTGCGTGACTGCAGGCGGCCAAAAAGGAAACAAGCGAGAAGACAGCAAAAAAACGGAGGCGATGCATATGGTTCCCTGGCCGAGGCCATCAGCAAAAATACAGGGCCGCCTGTTGCGATGGCCCGCGGCCATGATTACTGCAGCCGCACTGCTTTGCCAATCATGAACCGCCATTTTTGCAAAAAACCGACGCCTCAGAACCAGTCGATAACGCGGTGGAAGACCTTATCCAATACAGCCGGGACTCCGCCTTCGGCACAGGCCACCGCTTCCTGCGGGATGGTGTCATTGCGCAAAGGCAGATAAATGGAACCGGAACAGGTTTCCGCAGACAGCTTGCCGCTGGCCTGGTCCATCCACTGCCACTGCACATTTTCCGGCTGCACCTGCACCAGCGACACCGGATGCAGACGCTTCATCGTATCCACCCAGATCGGCAGGGCGCCGGTAGCGCCAAACAGTCCGGTGGCACGGTTATCGTCATTGCCCACCCAGACCACAGCCAGATAATTGCCGGTGTAGCCGGCAAACCAGGCATCGCGCAAATCATTGGTGGTGCCGGTCTTGCCCGCCATCACGAGATCCGCCGGCAAGGTGTTGTAGGCACTGGCCGCGGTGCCGGCACGCATGGTCTGCTGCAGGGCGTAATTGACGAGATACACCGACGCCGGATCCACACTCTGCTGCACCGCCAGCCCATAGCGTTTGAGCGGCTTGCCCTTGGCATCCACCACTTCACGGATACTGCGCGGCGGCGTGCGAAAGCCGCCGCTGGCATAGACCTGGAACATGGAGAGCACATCCAGCGGCGACATATTCACCGCGCCCAGCATGAGCGAGGGATAGGCATTGATGGTCTGTGTCACACCGAGATTTTTCAGGGTGGCGATGACATTGGGCACGCCCACTTCCATGCCCATGCGGATCGTGGCCTGGTTGTAGGAGCGTGACAGCGCCACAAAAAGCGGCACGATGCCATGGCTTTCGCCGTCATCGTTTTTCGGCTCCCAGAGTTGTCCGCCCTGGGTCTGCAAGGACACAGGGCCATCATCCAGCGGGCTCGCCAGCGTATAGCGCCCCGACTCCAGCGCCGTGAGATAAACCGCCGGCTTCACCAGCGAGCCTATCTGGCGCTGTGCATCGAGCGCGCGGTTATAGCCGGTAAAATCACCATTGCCGCCGATGATGGCGAGCAGCTCACCATTTTCCGGATTGGAGACCAGGGCTGCGCCCTGCAGATTGGCCAGACGCTTGGGACTGGATTTTTTCAGGCGTGCCATGGTGCCGTTGAAAGCGGCATCGGCGGCATTCTGCACGCGTGGGTCCAGCGTGGTGAAAATGCGCAGGCCCTCGGAAGACAGATCCTCTTCCTTGTACTCGGTATGCAGCTGGCGACGCACCAGATCGATAAAAGCAGGATAAACCGTGGTCGCTGCCGTGGGTTTGGCAATCACACCCAATGGCTTCTGCTTGGCGGCAGCGGCTTGCTCTGCCGTAATCTTTTTTTCCACCAGCAGATTGTCGATGACGAGATTACGGCGCTTCAGCGCGCGCGCCGGATTGCGACGCGGATTATAGAAAGACGGCCCTTGCACCATACCAACCAGCAAAGACACCTGAGCCAGATCCAGCTCGGAAATGGGCTGGCCGAAATAGAACTGTGAGGCCAGACCGAAACCATTCACGGAGCGGTCACCGCTCTGCCCCAGCGCCACTTCGTTGAGGTAGGTCTCGAGGATTTCATTCTTGCTGTAATGCAACTCCAGCAAGAGGGCCATGGCCGCTTCATTGAGCTTGCGCGACAGGGTGCGCTCATTGCTGAGATAGAAATTCTTCACCAGCTGCTGCGTCAGCGTACTGCCACCCTGATGCAGGCCGCCGGCCGTGGCATTCACCCAGACCGCGCGAGCAATGCCGCGCAGGGAAATACCGTGGTGGCTGTAAAAAGCGCGATCCTCGGTAGCCAGCAGCGCCTCAACCAGATGCGGCGGCGCATCTTTCAACTGCATGAGCACACGATCTTCATTCTGCTTCGGATATATGCCGCCTATGACCAACGGCTCCAGACGCACCACGCCACGATCACTCTGCAGGGTGCTGGCAACATCGGTCAGGCTGTTGCCAGCAAAACGCAGGCGCAGCACCTGTGGGCTTTCCACGCCGTCACCAAAGGCAAAACCGCGGGTATGCACCAGAAGCTCACTGCCTTTTTCCTGCCAGCTGCCGGTGGCTGCCGGATCCTGCTGCCGGTAATTGAGAATGCGCAATTCATCCTGCACATCCGCCATGGACAGCGGCGCCCCCGCATACAACTCCAGCGGCCGTGCATACACACGCGCCGGAATGGCCCAGCGCTTGCCCTCGAATTTCTCGCGCACGGTGCTGTCCAGCTTGAGCACATACATGCCGCCTCCCACCAGAACCAGCAGGAAGACCACAAGCAAAAGCAGAAGAGCAGTCAGGATGAAGCCGCGAGAGGCGCGAGGACGGGAAGCGGTCATGAAGCCAGCAGGTACCGGGCAGGGGCAGGATTGGCGCCAATTCTAGGTGCTATCGGCACTGGCGGGCAGTGAAGCGTCGCCGCATAATCGCCCGACTTTTGTAACAGGCCTTTTTTCATGAGCTCCTCGCGTTTTGATGTTTATGCCATCGGCAATGCCCTAGTCGATGCCGAATACCGTGTCACCGATGACTTCCTCAGCCGCCACGGCATTGCCAAGGGTCAGATGACCCTGGTGGAAGAAGCCCCCCAGCAAGCACTGATACGTGATCTGGACAGCGAGTTCGGTCTGGAAAAACGCGCCAGCGGCGGCTCCGCCGCCAATACCATCATTGCCGTTGCCGCTTTCGGTGGCCGCAGCTTCTATTCCTGCAAGGTGGCCAGCGACGGCCTCGGCGACTTCTATGTGCACGACCTGCACGCCGCCGGCGTCTCCAGCAATCTGAAGCCCGAACGCGAAAGCGGTGTGACCGGCACCTGTGTCGTCATGGTGACGCCGGACAGCGAACGCACCATGAACACCTTTCTCGGCATCACCTCCGATGTCGCCAGCGCCGAGCTCGTGCCGGACTCGCTCAAGGCCTCGCAGTGGCTCTATATCGAAGGCTATCTGGTGAGCTCCGACTCCGCCCGCGCTGCCGTGAAAGAAGCCCGCGGCATTGCTCGCGCCAATGGCGTGAAAATCGCCCTCACCTTCTCCGATCCCGCCATGGTGCGTTTCTTCAAGCCCGGCCTCGCGGAAATGCTGGACGACGGCGTGGACCTGCTGTTCTGCAATGAAGAAGAAGCCTGCCTGTGGAGCGATACCCTGAGTGTGGACGCTGCGCTGGAAGCCCTGAAAAAGATTGCCCGCGAAGTGGTCATCACCCGTGGTGCCCAGGGCGCGCTGGTCTGGGACGGTGAAAAGCGTATCGATATCGCCGCCAGCCCGGCCACGCCAGTGGACTCCAACGGAGCCGGCGACATGTTTGCCGGCGCCTATCTCTTCGGCCTTACCCGCGGCTGGGAGCCGAGCCGTGCCGGTGCTCTCGCCAGCCGTGCTGCGGCCGCCGTGGTCAGCCAGTTCGGCCCGCGCCTGCCGCTGGACGCGCATGCCGGCCTGCTGCGCGATTTCAACCGTCAGAACTGAGGCTTGGCGCGAGGGCTGGACACGCCTGCCCTCGCGCCTATAATCGCCCGCCGTTCCGGAGGCCCTGCATGCACAGACTCTGCTCCATAGACGATATCCCCGAGGGGGATGCCATAGGCGTGGCCACGCCTGATGGCGAAGTCATGCTCATACGCCAGGGCCGCGAGATTTTTGCCTATCGCAACAGCTGCCCGCATCTCGGCATAGAACTCAACTTCATGCCGGACGAATTCCTGGATACGGAAAAGCGCTATATCCACTGCATCAACCACGGTGCGCTGTTCCAGATTGAAGATGGTCTTTGCGTCTTCGGCCCCTGCAACGGGCAGTCCCTGACCCCCGTCGCACTGAAGACCATAGGTGACACACTGTGGCTGGAAAATGCACAAGCCTAGGGCTGTTGCCACTGGCTCAGCAGTTTCTGCAACCGGGCAGGATGCACGGTTGTCCGGCCAATCGCTTCTTGATATAGATGGCGTTTCATTCGCCTGAGGGAATGGCACAAATGGCAACGGCAGCAGACAAGACCAAGAGCAAGAAGACGACGCCCGCACCGGCCAGCAAGCCGGCAAAGACGGGCGCCAGCAAGGCTCCGGCAAAGCCTGCTACCAAGACGCCAGCCAAACCCGCTGCCAAGAAAGAGCCCGCCAAGGCACCAGCCAAACCGGCCAGCAAACCCGCTGAGAAAAAGCCGGCTGCCAAAGCCACCGACAAGAAACCCGCGAGCAAGGCTCCGGCCAAGCCCGCCGCCAAAGCTCCAGCCAAGGCACCGGCAAAGCCGGCCGCCAAGCCCGCCGAGAAAAAGCCGGTAGCCAAAACCCCGGCCAAGGCAGCGCCCGCCAAGCCGGCTGCCAAAACCGAGAAAGCAACGGAAAAGAAACCTGCAGCCAAAGCGCCGGTCAAAGCACCTGCCAAGCCCGCCGCCAAAGCTGTTCCCGAGAAAAAACCGGCCGCTGCCCCCAAGGCCGCACCAGCCAGCAAGGCCAGCACAGCTGCTCCGGCAGCCGCCAAAACTCCTGCCAAGGCGCCAGTCGCCAAGGCAACACCGCCTGCCGCGAGCCCTGCTCCGGCCGAAAAAACTTCACCTTCCAGTAAAGCCGTACCCGTGAAAACCGAAACCACCAAACCTGCTGTAGCAAAACCCGCCGTCAAGGCCGCCTCCAAACCCGCCACACGCACGCCCACCGGGCCTGCAGGCAATGTCCTCATCCATGGCACCGCGCCCTATCAGGAAGCCAAGGGCGAGGACTATATGAATCCGAAACAGCTGGAACACTTCCGCGTCATCCTGCGCGCCTGGAAGCGCGAGCTGATGGAGGAAGTGGATCGCACCGTGCATCACATGCAGGACGAATCCGGCAGCCTGCCCGATCCCAATGACCGCGCCACCCAGGAAGAAGAATTCTCCTTGGAACTGCGCACGCGTGATCGCGAACGCAAGCTGATCAAGAAGATCGACAAGACGCTGGAAAGCATCGAAAAAGATGATTACGGCTACTGCGAGGATTGCGGCGTGGAAATCGGCATCCGCCGTCTCGAAGCTCGCCCCACTGCCACGCTCTGCATAGACTGCAAGAGCCTGGCCGAGATCAAGGAAAAGCAGCTGGTGGGCTGATGCCCGCCCGCTACGTGATCATGAAAACGCCGCTTTCGCGGCGTTTTTTATGTGCACGACAACCGCTATGTCCTATATCGGCCGCTTTGCTCCCACTCCTACCGGTCCGCTGCACTTCGGTTCGCTGATTGCAGCCGTCGCCAGTTATTGCGATGCCCGCGCTGCCGGCGGCAAATGGCTGCTGCGCATGGAGGACCTGGACCCGCCACGGGAAATGCCGGGCGCCGCCCGCCGCATCATCGAACAGATCAAGGCCTATGGTTTTGAGTGGGATGGCGAGCTCATCTTCCAGAGCAATCGCCTGCACGCCTATCACGATGCCATCGCAACCCTGCAGGGAGCCGGCCATCTGTTCTGGTGCAGCTGCTCGCGCAGCGAGCTCGCCCGCAATGGCAGCCTCATGTATCCGGGCCACTGCCGTGAATTCAAGAGTCCACGCCGTGATGCCGCCGTGCGTGTGCGCGTCCCGCAAGGCAGCGTGGCGTTCACCGACAGGGTTTTCGGCGTACAGGAAGAAGACGTGGCAGAGGCTGTGGGGGATTTTGTCATCCTGCGTCGCGACGGATTATTTGCCTACCAGCTGGCCGTGGTGGTGGATGATGCCTTCCAGGGGGTGACGGATGTCGTGCGCGGCGCCGATCTTCTGGACAACACGGCGCGGCAAATCGTTTTGCAAAACATGCTGGGCCTGCCCACGCCCCGCTATCTGCATCTGCCCCTGGCCCTGCATGCCGATGGCAGCAAGCTTTCCAAACAGACCTTCGCCAAAGAATTGCCGACACCTGCCGAAAGCCTTCTCGTCTGGCAGGCCCTGACGTTTCTGGGCCAGCAACCTTCCTCCGGACTCAAGACCCGCAGCCCGCGCGAACTGCTGGCCTGGGGCATAGCCAATTGGCTCCCGGAAAATATTCCGGCGCGGCAAGGTTTCGTGCCCGAAGCCGAAGGTGAGCGGCCTTGAACAGAAAACTGCTTTTCCTTGTTGCTACGCTAAGCACCGCAGCGGCACACGCCGCTCCACCTGAGCAAGCGCTTTCAGCGGCCGCCGAAGACTTTATCCGTGCTGGCGCCAAAACGGCTCTGGGGGCATGCGACATCATTGCGCGCAAATGCGGTGAAGAGTCTTTCCAGACGCTGGAGAAAGGCTTTGGTGAAAGCAATGAGGAAAGACGGAACTGGCGCAAGATGCAGCTGCGCTCGCTCAGCCTCACGGCCCTGTACCCGCTTCAGGACCCGACACGCTTCTACATAGAAACCTTGAAGATTGACGGCGCCGGCTGGCCCATACCGCATGGACTGGCAATCGGCATGCCGCAAGAAGATGTCAGCAAACGACTGGGCCCGCCTAATCGCAAAGACGGCAAATGCGAGGTCTATTTTTCTGACACCCAGATCGCCTCGGCCATGCTCTGCTTCCAGTCCAGGCGACTCAGCTCGATAAGCTGGGAATATTTTATTGACTGAGAACGGCCGCCCTGCAGCACAAGCTGAACGCAGGGCAGCCCCTCTTCATTCTCTTATGAGGCCAGCGCAATACACGCCGCATTGAAGGCCAGTGCAATCAGCACCAGCGATGAAATGAAGAATACGGCAAAGCGTACTTCAATCTTGTTCACCACCGCCTGCACAAAGCTGTGCAGCACACGCAAGCCCACATAAGTCCAGGCCAGGGTGGCATTGATGCCGTCACCGGCATTCATCAAAGCCAGCGTGATGGCGATGGCATAGAAAATCGTCGGCTGTTCCATCAGGTGGTTGTAGTTGTCCGCCTTCCAGCGCACGTTCGCCGGCAGCAGATTCATCTGCTCACCGCGCGGTGCCTCCGGCTCCAGTTTCAGCTTCATTTTCATGATGGCCGGGATGCGCGTGGCATACATCCACGCCCACATCACGAGAGACCAGACCACAAGGGCGACAACAGCATTGAGTATGGGACTGTGCATGAAGGGCTCCTGCCTTGCTGAGGCTTCTTGTTTTAGTGACCTGTTTATCTCGCCGTCAGAGATACATTGCAAGAGCTGCGGACATCAGTATGACAGGAAACGCTTTCATAGCCACGGCGGTGCGGAACAGCCCTTCGTACTGATAGTGACATCAATCTCAGGGGTTTCCTGCAAGACATCATCCACTTCAAGCAAGCCGGCATAGCCCTTGACCCTGTAATGCAATGTCTTTTCCTCGACCTTTGCACCATATCCGCATTCTTCATAAACAAGCTCGCGCCCATGACCTGCGTCGCTACTACCGAAACGAGGGCCATTACCGTCTGACGCCACATAATTTAGCCACCTGAACGCATCTGGATTTTCTTTTTTCTTTGGCAAGCCCCCATCAGCAGTAGGCTTTGATTTCGTAAAGAAAACCATCAACGACTTATACTGCAAATAGTCATTCGGCACCGAATATCTGAGCCATTGGGTGCTCGCAGCCACTCCCCCACTGCAGCTCCCTCCCATAGGAAGGGGTATTTTTTGCACTTTTGGCAATCCATCCTTTTCGAGAAGTACTTTTCCCTGTGCAATATCACCCACCGGCTTACCCAATACAAACTTTATGGAACGTGGGTAGCGCCAGTCGCTCGCCAGCGAATCATCAAAACGCGGCGTATACTCAACTTCATAGACGTGACCAGGAATAAAGCCCTCTTTTGCTCCCACCCTGAAC
>JAVHYE010000075.1 GCA_031119295.1 Pedobacter sp.
CTGCCCTCAATAACCGAGGGCGATATTGAAACTGAAGAAAATCGTGGGCTCGGCGGTCAGTTCCTTGCCAGTCTGCTCGTTTTTTTCTGCCATGGCAGCACCCAAGCCGATCGTGGCTTCGGCACGGGTGTATTCAGTCACCCAGTGATAGCCCATTTCGGCACCGCCACCGATACGCTGATAAATCTCTCCCTCCAGCACATCACCGGAAACCTGGCCACCGAATACACCGATGTAATAACCGCTGCCCAGCTTATCATCCACGGTCAGCGGCCGGCGCCAGCTGGCGTTGGCAGCAAAACCTTCGCCGATATTATGGAAGCGGCCAGCACGGACCATGATGTAGCCCCACTCGTCCGTCACGAACTCGAGATTGGCATTGAGCATGTCGCTGAAAAGGCCGACGCCCACATAGATATCGTCGGTGTTTTCCACCTTGATCCTGGTTTTCTTGCTGCCCAGAAGCTGCTCATCGGCCTCGGCCGCATACGCAGCCGTCGCCAGCAGGCTGAACGCCAGCAGGATGGTCTGAAGAAGTCTGGACATGAAGGATTCCCGTTACTGCCCGGGTGCCGCTGCCCCGTGGCTTTGTTGTTATGAACATCACCAGCCATGCCGCCGCCTGGCCAAGCGCCCGAGTTTAAAGACGCCACCTCCTGCCAGCAAGGCCGGCAACAGCCTCAGCCCGGACGAAAACCCAGGGCACTCAGGACGGGCCAGGCCGAATGATCGGCCGGCAGCACAAGCCGGTGCGCCGTGAATTCACGCCGCGGCGGGTAATTCTTGCGCAGGGCATCAAAGGCAGCCGCAGGATCAGCGGCGTTCATGCTGGCTCGCAGAGCGGCATCATCACGCCGCAAAGGGCAGGCCTGCAGCAGGACAGAAGCCAGCACCGCAGGCGCAGACAGTGCGGCATCTACAGTCAGAGGCGCTGGCAGTCCGGCAGGCTGAACTGACTCCAGACTCACGGTCGCTGGCTGTCCGAGGAATTCACACAGCCGCTGGTAAAGCATGGCCGTACCCCGCCACTTCCCTTCCTGGCTATAACCGGCCACATGGGGTGTGCCGGTATGCACTTTCTCCAGCAGGCTGGCCGATATCCGCGGCTCCCCTTCCCAGACATCCAATATCGCTGTCAGTTGGCCGGGCCGGGTCGCCAGAAGACGGTCCAGCGCCGCATTGTCGACCACGCTGCCACGACTGCAATTAAAGAGGATGCTGCCGGACCTGAGCGCAGAGAGCTCAGCCTCGCCCAGTAAATTCCGGGTGGCATGTGGCCCGTCCTTTAGCAGCGGCACGTGCAAGGTCAGGATGTCCGCCTCCGCCAGCAATTCCGGCAGAGTACGAGCCGGTACGCCTGGCAGCTCTACCGCCGGATCACAGCCCAGCAGACGAAATCCCATGGCTGCCGCCAGTCTGGCCACGGCACTGCCGGTATTGCCCAGACCGATGATGCCCAGAGTGCGCTGTTGCGGCAGCCAGGCCTGCTCATGCGCCAGCATGGCCAGGGCTGTAACCACATATTCCCCCACGGCGCGGGCATTGCAGCCGGGAGCCGAGGCCAGTGCAATGCCCTGCTCGCTCAGTGCCGCTTTGTCGATATGGTCCGTGCCTATGGTGGCCGTCCCCACCCAGCGCAGGCTGGAACCCGCCACCAGCTCACGACTGACAGGGGTCACCGAGCGTACCAGCAGGACATCTGCTGCCTGCACATCCGCGGGACTCATATGTCGCCCGGGCAGGGCACGCAACTCGCCAAAGTCGCCGAAAAATTCGGCCAGCAGGGGCATGTTTTCATCTGCCAGCAAACGCATTGTCATTATTCCCGCCAATTTTGCCGGCACTTTGCCCAGCACAAACGATGCTGGCAAGCACAGTGCCCATAAATGTCAGCCTGACCGTCATGCTTTCGTCATTGCCGGTCGCCTTCATGCGGTGTTGGCTGCCTGCCGGATTGCATATGGCGACCCGCGAGTCCCTCACAGACCAACGGCAGGAAATGACCAATGAGCGTCACCCCTTTGTCCTTGCAAAAGCACCGCAATGGGGCAATATCCGGCGACGATCAGCAGACCGGAAATGCCGTCAGCGTGACATGAAATTTCACCTGCAAAGCCCTGAAAGATCATGGTTTCGAGGCTTTGACGGACGAATGGTAGTGTGCGTTAATAGCCCGGATTTCAAGGGCGAAGCCTCTCAGCACGATTGTTGCAGAGGGCAAAAAAGACCCGCGGTTTTTGAGCAAAGGACAAAGGCTCACGCCTCTTAAACAACCAATCTGTTTTCTGGATTATCACAATGACTCGTGGACGCTTGCTCGCCCTTTCTTTCCTGGGCTTTACGGCTGCTGCCGGACTCTCCTCTTCCCTGTTCGCCGCCGATGCTCCGCTGCCCTCCGATCTTCAGGGCATGAAAGGTGAGCTGCTCAACCTCAATCGCGATATTTCGCAGCTGGAAAACGAACTGCTTTTCCCCAGCGCCGAAACCGCCGTGGTGGTGTCGGTTGAAGCCGGCTCCGGCGTCAAGGTAGTCGACGTCAATGTGCTGATCGACGACAAGAATGTCGGTTACCACTACTACAGCGACCAGGAATACAGTGCCCTCGCCAAGGGCGGCATGCAGCGCATTTTCGCGGGCAATATCCCCAGCGGCCAGCACACGCTGAAAACCGTGATGACGGGTTACGACCCCAGCGGCAAGGACTTCCAGCGCACCGCTACTTACACCTTCACCAAGGGCGCAGCCCGCAAGGTCATAGAAATCAAGGCGGCAGACAATGCCACCCACACTCAGGGCGAGATCCGCTTCCGGGAGTGGGAAATCCAGTAAGTCAGGCAGCCGCACAGGATTATCCGGGCCATGAATCAGCCGTTCCGTTTTAGACGCGCCCCGCAACTGCTTGCGCTTGCCGTCGCTGCACTTAGCTTGACCCAGGCGGCCGATGCCGCCGACCTCCGCAAACGTCTCAATGTCCGCCAGGAAGCCAGTGAAGTCGTGCTCGGCACGACGATGTACGACTATTACCAGGGCGACAGCTTCAGCGCACTTAATGACATCCTGCTGGCCAAGGCCATGGGACGCATTGACGAAAGCGTCACCACATCGGAACTGCTGCTGGGTGATCTTTACACCGCCTTCGGCATGCCCGATGAAGCCGACACCACGTTCTCGCGCATGGCCGCACGCGACATGCGCACGCAGACCCGCAACGAAACCCTGTTCCGCAAGGGTCGCCTGCAGTATCAGCAAGGCAATTATTTCGAAGCCGAACGCATCCTCAATGTGCCGCTGGATACCCAGATCACACCGCTGGAAGCCGAACGCCGCGTGATGCTGGCCAATGTGATGATGAGCCGCAATGAATTCGTCGAGGCTCGCAACCTGCTGGCGCCTATACCACTGGATTCTCAGCTGGGCGCCTACGCTACCTACAACACTGGTGTTGCGCACTTGCGTGCGGATCGCTCGCCCGAAGGTGTGGCCCTGCTGCAGCAAGTGATGAACCTGCCCGTCAGCGACTCTGAAACCAATGCTCTGAAAGATCGCGCGGCACTGGCTATCGGTTACAACTTCCTGCAGCAGCAGGATCCGGAAAAGGCCCGCGACGCCCTTATCAATGTGCGTCTCGAAGGCCCATTCAGTAATGCCGCCTTGCTCGCTCTCGGCTATGCCAATTACGAGAAGAAGGATTACAAGCGCTCGCTGTCTTTCTGGCTGGAGCTGCTCACCCGTAACCCGGGTGATCCTTCCGTACAGGAAGCCATGATCCTGGCGCCGCGCGCCTATGAAGGCCTGAATGCCAGCCAGCAGGCTTTCTTCGGCTACAAGCTCGCCATCACCACACTCAGCAACCAGCTTGCCGAACTCGACAAGCTGGGCACGGCCATCAAGAAACCGGAATGGCTGGATGGCTTGAGCCCCAGCTCCGATGGTGGCGTCAATGCCGACCCCATGGATGTGGCTGCCTCGGTAACACCGGCTGATCCCGATACCGTAGCCCTGCTCTACGGCCTGTTTGCCCAGCATCCTTTCAATGAAGGCTTCCAGCAGTATGTGCAGCTGCAGCGCCTCAAGCTGCTGCTGGACCAGCGCGCTTACGATCTGCGCGCCCTGCGCGACACAGCCGCTGTCATGCAGAAGCGCCAGTCCAGCCTGCCCGGCATCGCTACGCGCGTAGATGCAGTGCAAAAGCGTCTGGGCCTGGTGGCTGATCGCTGGCCCATTCTGGAAAAGCGTGGTCGTCAGGTGGCACGTGACGGCAAGAGCGTTTCCGGCGGTGCCGTCAGCGTCCAGAACATGGAGCGTCAGTTCAAGCTGGGTCAGGCTGAGGAATATCTGGCCAAACAGCCGGATACAGCGGCCAACCGTCTCCTGAAAAATCGCGTGCGCACCCTCAAGGGCCTGGTACTGATGGATATCGCCAGTCGCGCGCCCGCCTCGCAGGAGCAGATTTACGCCGATATCGCCAGCAACGAGACACAGCTGCGCCTTACGCAAGTACGTATGGAAGCCCTGCAGCAATTGTTGGCGGACAACCAGAAAGTGGCCGGCACCAACAATGCCGAACGTATCCGTACGCTGGAAACCCGTCTGGCCTCCAGCCAGAAACAGGTGGACAAGGCACTGGATGAGTACCGCCTCTATCTGCGCACGCTGGCCGAAAACCAGCTCGACGACACACGTACCCGTATCAATAACGATCTTGCCGAGGCCCACCTCAGCATTGCCCGTCTCCAGGATGCCGCTCTCAACCGCGGCGGTGCTGACGGTGCTTCCGGGAAGCCGCAGCCATGAATTCACGACGTCCCTCTGTCTCCCGTCTCGCCTTGCGCCTGACTCCACTGGCCGTTGCCATGATCATGGCCGGCTGTGCCGCCACGCCAAAAGAGCCGCCTGCCGCTCCACTGGCCAACAAGAGCCGCTTCAGTGGCGCGACCCTGGCTGACCTGGAAGGCCGCGATATCCAGGTGCAATCCGACCAGTTGGCGCCACAGTCGGCAGAAGATGCCCTGACCAATTATCAGGCCGCACTTTCCCTCTTCCGCGATCCCACGGCACGTCTGGACACCATGCGCCGCATGGCCGACCTCACCATGGAATCCTCGCAGTCGCGTGATGTTGCGGCGGAAAAAGGCACGGCCAGCGATGCCGATCTGCCATCGACCAATGATGAACAGCTCTATGAGCAGTTCATGCAGGGCATGAGCAGCGCGCGTGATCGCAAGACCGCCACGCAGACCAAGAAAACCACGCCGGTCAAACCCAAGGCCCAGGTGAATTACGCCGAAGCCATCACGCTCTATCAGCAGGTGCTGAAAAACGCCCAGAGCGGACCGGAACGTGCCGAGGCTTATTACAACCTCGCCAAGGCCTATGACATGAACGGCCAGCGCACTGAATCCGTGGATGCGCTGCGCAAGCTGGTGGATCAATATCCCGGCAGCGAGAACATCGTCGAAGCGCAGTTCCGTATTGCCGAGTACGAATTCTCCGAAGGCCACTATGCCGCCGCTGCTGATCACTACGGCGAAGTGGTGAAATCCCCGGACAACACCGATTTCCGTGACCAGTCCCTCTACAAGCAGGGCTGGGCACTCTATAAGGCCTCCGACTACGAGCAGGCGCAGCCGATTTTCTTCCAGGTGGTGGAAGAACTACAGCCCAAGGCCGCCAGTCCCGACAAGAATGTCAGCCAGAACGCGCTCAAGCTGCTGGATGACACCTTCAACATCATCAGTCTCGGCTTCATCCAGCAGGATGGTGCCAAGTCGGTGGAGCAGTACTTCAAGAAAGTTGGCGCCAAGGAATACGAAGCTGACGTTTACATGAATCTCGGCCAGACCTATCTGTCCAAACGTCTCTATCGTAATGCCGCCGAAACTTTCGATTTCTTCGTGGCCAAACATCCGTTTGATCCACGCGCACCGGAATTCAGCTCGGCCACCATCAAGGCCTATCAGGATGGCGGATTCCCGTCGGAAGTGATTCCGGCCAAGGAAAACTTCATCAAGCATTACGGCCCCAAGAGCGAGTTCTGGGCCAAGTCTGATGAAAAGACCCGCGACAACATCCTGCCGCTGCTGCAGGCGCACATCATCGATCTTGCCAAGTACTGGCATGCCACGGCGCAACAGAGCAAAAAGCCCGAGGACTATCTCAAGGCCGCCGGCTGGTATCGTGAGCATCTGGCGCTGAATCCGCCGGAATCCGAAGCCATCACCATCAACCAGCTGCTGGCTGAGGCCCTGTTTGCCGCCAAGCAATTCGACGAAGCCATCGTCGAGTTTGAAAAAACGGCTTACGGCTATCCCTCCAATACCAAGGGTCAGGAAGCCGCTTATTTTGCCCTGCTCGCCTATAACGAGCAGGAACCGAGCATAGAAAAGCAGACCAAGGAACAGCAGGACGTGTGGTGGCAGCGCCGCGCCGAGAGCACCTACAAATACGCCGAGAAATTCCCCGGCGACAAAAATACACCGCTGGTACTGCAGGGCCTGACCAACGACCAGATCGCTCGCAAGGATCTGGCCGGTGCCATGAAATCTGCCAGTACCATCCTGCAGTTGCAGCCGCCTGCACCTGATGCCGTACAGAAAGAATCCTGGATGGTACTGGCTGATGGCGAGTTCGATCTGGGTCGCCCGGAAGCTGCCGAATTTGCCTACACCAAAGTGCTGGGCTATCAGGATCTGACACCCGAGCAGCGCAAGAAATACCAGGAGCGTCTGACTGGCTCTGTCTACAAGCAGGCCGAAAAACTGCGTGACGCCAAGAATGTGGATGGTGCTGTCGCCGCCTTCCAGCGCGCCGCCAGCGTTTCCGCCGATCCGGTATTCAAGGCCTCGGCTGAATTCGACGCCGCAACAACCTATCTCAATGCCGAGCGCTATGCGGCCGCCATTCCCCTGCTGGTGGCTTTCCGCAGCACGCACCCGGGCAGCGAGCTCAACAGCACAATCCCGGACAAGCTGGCCCTCTCCTACGAGAAGACCGGGCAGCTGGATCTGGCGGCGGCAGAATACGAAAGCATTTCTGCCAGCAATGCCAAGGCTAACCCGGAAGTAGCGCGTGAAGCGTTGTGGACGGCCGGCTCCATGTATGAAAAGTCGAACAAGCCGGATGATGCCGCCCGCATCTACACCAAGTATGTGGCGGCCTATCCCAAGCCCTTCGACAACAATATGGAAGCCACCTTCAAGCTCTACGGCTATTACGACAAGCAAGGCAATGTGGCACAGAGCCAGAACATGCTGCGTGAACTCTCGCGCGGCTTTGATCGTGCCGGTAGCGAAAATACGGCCCGCACCAGCTATCTCGGTGCCATGGCCAAGTTCAAGCTGAACCAGCCGCTGTATGACGAATTTGCCGCCATCCCGCTGAAGCAGCCGCTGAAGCAGAGCCTGGGCAAAAAGAAACTGGCCATGCAGAAAGCACTGGATGCCTATGCGAAAACCGCTGCCATTGGCGTCGCGGAATTCACTACGGCCTCCAACTACCAGATCGCTGAAATCTATCGCAAGCTCGCTGCCGACCTCATGGCCAGCGAACGCCCGAAAGGTCTGAACGAGCTGGAACTGGAACAGTACGGCATCCTGCTGGAAGAGCAGTCCACTCCGTTTGAAGACAAGGCACTGGATCTTTACGTGGCCAACGCCAATCTCGCCAAGCAGAACATTTACGACGACTCCGTACGCAAGAGTTTCGATGCGCTCGCCAAGCTCTCCCCGGGCCGCTACAACAAGCGCGAGCAGCCTGAAACCTTTGTTGACGTGATTTATTGAGGCGCCTGTCCGTGAACGTGAATTTCAGTATCAAAAACACTTTCGCACTGAGCGCCCTCGCTGCCGCCCTCTTCCTGGCTGGCTGTGCCAGTACACCCAAGCAGCAGACGCCGGCAGAAACCGCCGGCCCTGAAGCGCCTGCGGAAAGCAATGAGCCGGATCTGGTAGCCCAGCTGCGTGAGCGCATGGCTGCCGGTACGCTGCAGCGCCAGGAAAAAACCGAAGACCGCCAGCCTTCCGCTGCAACGGCTGACAGTTCCAAGTCGCCGACGGTCACCGTGGATCTGGCCAAGCAGCAGGCAGCGGCCGCCGTTGGTGCTGATTACGCCAAGGCTCTGGGTCTCATGAGTAATGGCAAAGATGATGATGCGCTTGCCATCCTCAAAGGCGTTTCCCAGAAGGCACCGCAGTTTTCCGGTCCGCTGGTCAACGAAGGCCTGATCTATCTGCGCAAGCAGCAGTACGCCGATGCCGAGAAAGTGCTGCAAGAGGCCGTGAAGGTAAACCCGCAGAATCCTTACGCCTTCAATCTGCTGGGCGTGGCCCTGCGTGAACTGGGCAAATTCCCGGATGCCAAGGCCGCTTATGAATCGGCTCTCGCCCTGGACCCGAATTACGCCAAAGCCCATTTCAATCTGGGCGTACTGGCCGACCTGTATATGCAGGACCTGCCACTGGCACTCAGTCATTACCAGCGCTACCAGACCCTGCAGGGCAAGCCTGATCCGGCTGTGGCCAACTGGATAATCGATCTGCAAAAACGTACCGGTACCTATGTGCCGCCGGCACCGTTGCCCGCCGCGCTGCCGCCACCGGAAGAAACCGTTGAGGAAGTACCGGCCGATGCCGCTGCACCGGCTGCAGCCGAGGCGCCTGCCGCTGGTGATGCTCCTGCGGCAAACCCTGCCGCTGAGCAACCGGCAGCTGCACCAGCCGAACCGGTTGCTGCGCCCGCACCGGCGCCGGCCAAAAAGCCCGTCAAAGGGAAGAAAAAATCATGATGATGAAAGCAAGTGCAACCGTCCTGCTTGGCCTGACGATCTCGTTGGCGCCGGCCGCCTTTGCCGCTCCGGCCAAGGCCCCTGCCAAGAAGACGGAAGCCGCGGCAAGCGGACAGAGCAAGGATGAAAAGGCGGTGGCTGATGCAGCCAGCGCTCCTGTTGCCACGCAAACCGATGTGATCGGCAGCAAGGAAGCCCCCAGCGTGTTCAATATCGTGCCCTGGAAGGAAAAAGGCATGGAAATTCCCAAGAAGGAAGTGAACACCTCCATCTTGCGTGAAACGCTGCAACCTCTTGATCGTGACGTGCTGCGCCGGGAAATCCTGTTGCAGCAGGCGCTCGGCAAGGAATAAAAAAAGCCTCACCAAAAAAACAGGAAATGCAGAAAGCGGCAGGCGCTGTATTTCCAGGACAGAAAAGCCGGCCAATCTGTCATTTCAAACATGGGTCAACCCAAATTCAGCTAAGGAGTCAGTAATGAACATTTTTCAGCAGTTTGCCCACTTCATGCAGGCCGGTGGTTTCTGGATGTATCCCATCCTCCTGACTCTGGTCACCGGCATCGCCATCAGCATCGAGCGCTTCCTCTACCTCAACAAGGTGGAAAAGCTGAATAAGGCCGTGTGGGCCGACACTTTCCCGCTGGTGACCAAGGGTCAGCTCAAGGCTGCCCTGGACAAGGTGAAGAGCTCCGATACCGCTCTTGGCCTCATGCTCACCAATGGCCTGACCCGCAGCCTCAGCGCCCGTCGCGTTGAAGATGTGGAAACCGCCATGGACGAAGCCCTGATGGAAAACCTGCCGCGTCTGGAAAAGCGTACCCACTACCTTTCCACCCTGGCCAACGTTGCCACCCTGCTCGGTCTGCTCGGTACCATTATCGGTCTGATCCACGCCTTCACCGCGGTGGCCAGCGCTGACCCTGCCGAAAAGGCAAACATGCTTTCCGCCGCTGTGGGCGAAGCCATGAACTGTACCGCTTTCGGTCTCGTTACCGCGATTCCGCTGCTGGTTGTGTTCTCCGTGCTGCAGTCCAAGACCGGTCAGGCCGTTGAAAGCCTGGAAGCCGCTTCGATCAAGTTCCTGAACGTGATCCGCCAGCTGGGCAGCCAGCCGAACCAGCAGTAAGCAGCGCCCGTCACGCGATACGCGAAAGGAGTAATCCATCATGAGGCGCCGTAAACCGCGCGAGATGGAAGCCGATCTGGACATGACCACCTTCATCAATCTGATGGTGGTGCTGCTCGCCTTCCTCCTCGTTACCTCTGCTTTTACCGAACTGTCGCAACTGCAGGTCAACCTGCCGTCCGGTGGTGCGGGTGCCGGCGGCGCAGAAGCGCGCAAACCGCTGGTACTGGAAGTATCCATCTACAAGGACCAGATGATCGTGTCTGATCGTCAGTCCGGCCCGCTGAAAATCCTGCCCGCAACTGAAAAGGGTCAGGATTACACCGGTTTGAAAGAGTTCCTGTCAGGCGTGAAAGCTTCTTATCCGGCAATCACGGAAATCACCATCCTGCTGGAGCCGACCACAGACTACGACACGCTCATCCAGACCATGGATACCGTGCGCTACAAGCCCAAGCTGGTGAACGGCACCTGGATCAAGGGTGAGCTGTTCCCGGATATCGGCATTGGCGATGCGCCCGAGCATCCGGGAGGCAAGGCATGAGCAATAGCGCCCGTATCAACCGCATGGCCCGCCGCCACAAGTTCCGCAAACCGGCGACCATACAGCTGACCTCGCTGATCGACATTCTCACCGTGCTCGTGTTCTTCCTTCTGGTGAACTCGCAGAACGTGACGAATATTCCGGACAGCCAGCAGCTGCAGTTGCCGAAATCGACTGCTGACAAGCGCGCCTCCGATACCACCCTTACGGTCATGGTGAACGAGAAGAGCATTGTCGTGCAGGGCGTGAAGGTGACGGATACCGCCTCTGCCCAGCAGGTCCAGGGTGACATCATTCCGGAACTTGCCAAGGAACTCGCCTACCGTGCCAGCAAGACGGCACCGACGGTGAATGCCGAAGGCATTCCGGAGCGTGAAATCATGATCCTCGGCGACAAGGCGATTTCCTATTCGCTGCTGCGCAAGGTCATGGCCACCTGCTCCGCTTCCGACTACAGCAAGATCTCATTTGCCGTATTGCGTACCAAGGAGGGGACACGATGAGCACTGTATACGTCAGTCCCATTCTCCCCTGGGACCCGCTACCGGGTGAAAGCAATCGCCTGCGCGCCCTCATGGCTTTCATGCTGGTGCTGGCTCTGCTGATCTGGATCATTGTGCCACTGGTGAAGATTCCCGAGGTCAAACGTTCCGAAGCTGAAGCCGTGCCTGAGCGTCTGGCCAAGCTGGTGGTGCAGCAAAAAGTGGTACCGCCACCTCCCCCCAAGCCGGTGGAAGAAACCGTCAAGCCGGATGAGGCTGCTGTGAAGGCTGAAAAGCCGGCAGAAGCCACTGAAAAGGCGCCCAAGCCGGTCGTCACCGATCTGCAGAAGAGTGCTGCCAAGGCCCGTGCGTCCAAGGCCATTCAGGACGCCGGCATCAGCGATGCCCTGGCAGACATCCGCGACATGGATGTGCAAGCCATGGCGGCCCCCACTGGCCTGCCCGGCCAGAAAGGTACAGGTACGGGTGGCAGCGGTCTCATCACCAGCACCGAAGAAGCAGGCACCAGCCGTAATCTGCTGACCAGCCGTGCCGGTTCCGGCTCCGGCGCAGGCGCTGCCTATGCCGGTGGCGTGAGCTCCGGTTTCGGTGGCGGCAAGGCCGGTGGCAAGGGCAGTGCCGGCATGCTCGGCGCTGGTGTTGCTGGTGGTAGCGGCAAGTTGCAGTCGGTGGGCAGCGCCATTGGCACTGAAGCCACCAACGTCAACGGCCGTGTCGGCAAGGACGGCAAGTCGCGTCGTACGTCCGAAGACATCCGCAAGACCTTCGACCAGTACGGCGGCAAGCTGAACAATGCTTACCAGCGTGCACTGCGTGATGATCCCACCATGCAGGGTACGGTCCGCCTCAAGCTGACCGTGGCGCCGGATGGCTCGGTGACTTCCGCTTCCGTGGCCAACAGCCAGCTCAATAACCCGGATCTGGAAAACAAGATCCTGGCGATTGTGAAGGGCTTCAACTTCGGCGCCTATGAGGTAGAAATCTGGACGGGTACTCACGACCTGAATTTCTTCCCCAACTGATCGTCGTTGGCTGCAAACAAAAAAGGCGCGAAATTCGCGCCTTTTTTGTTGCCTGCCCTTAAGCCCCCTTAGGGCCATGACGACTGGGAAAGAAGCACTGCTACAATGCGCGCCCCTGCCGAGGTCCGCATGTCTGCCGCATCTTTCCGCACCGAGTTCCGTGCCCTTGTCCTGCTCATGGCCCCCATCCTGCTGACCCAGCTCTGCCAGGCCGGTTTCGGCTTTGTCGATACCGTCATGGCCGGCCAGGTCTCGCCGCTGGATCTGGCGGCGGTGGCCCTGGGCGCCAGTCTTTGGCTGCCCATGGTGCTGCTGGTCTCAGGCATCCTCATGGCCACCACACCACTGGTGGCGGCGGCCTGGGGACGTCGCGACCTGGCCGCCGTGCCAGCCACTGTGCACCAGGCCCTATGGCTGGCGGCCCTCCTGGGTATTGCCGGTGCTGTGCTGCTGCATCATGTGACCCCGGTTTTCACCTGGCTGGATACGCCGGAACATCTGCGCGACATGACGCGCCGCTTCCTCGCCGCCATCTCCCTGGGTCTGCCGGCCATCGCCTTGTTTTCCGTGCTGCGCTGCTACTGCGAAGCCATGGCCAAGCCACTGCCGGTAACCCTGATCAGCATTAGCGGCCTCGTCCTCAATGTCCCGCTGGCTTGGATATTCATACACGGCTCTTTCGGCCTGCCAGCACTGGGCGGCGTGGGCTGTGGCTGGGCTTCGGCGATTTCCATGTGGATCATGCTGCTCATGCTGGCCGTCTACGTGCTATATGCAGAAACGTTTGCGAACACACGCCTTTTGCATGAACGCAGTGCGCCACACTGGCAATCGATCAAGACCTTTCTGAAGCTGGGCCTGCCCATAGGCATCGCCATCTTTTTTGAAGTCAGCGTGTTTGCCATTGTCGCCATCCTCATCAGCCCGCTCGGCGAATTGCAGGTGGCCGGCCACCAGATTGCGCTCTCGGTGACTTCACTTCTGTTCATGTTCCCGCTGAGTCTGGCCTTCGCCATGACCATACGCACCGGGCATGCCTTCGGCCGGCACGATCTGCAGGCCATACGCACCACGCGCCGCACCGGCCTCGTCACCCTGGGCCTGTTTGCCTGTGTCACGGCAGCCTTCATCGTGCTCACACGCTACTGGCTGGCCGACATCTATACCGACGATGCCCAGGTCATACATCTCGCCGGCAACTTGCTGCTCTTTGCCGCGGCCTACCAGATTGTTGATGCGCTACAGGTCGGCGCGGCCGGCGCCCTGCGCGGCCTGCAGGACACAAAAGGCCCCATGATCCTGACACTGATCTCCTACTGGATTGTCGCCCTGCCCTTAGGCTATGTACTGGGGCTGACCTTTCTCACTGGCGAGCGCTACGGCCCCTATGGTTTCTGGACCGGTCTTGTTGCCGGCCTCGCCGTTGCCTCTGTGCTGCTGAACTGGCGCCTGCGCAAACAGCTGCGCAAGCTGCAAAAGCAGGGCTTTCCCGCCACAGGACATTGAGGCTCGCCATCACGATCAGGAGAAGCCGGCCATGGAAGCGCTGGAAAATGTGCAGCTCTTTTGCCCCTATTGCGGCGAAAGCATAGAAATCCTGGTGGACCGCAGCGAAGGTGACCAGGACTGGATAGAAGACTGCAGCGTCTGCTGCCGTCCCATGGAGCTCAGCGTCACCGGCACCCATACCGGCGAACTGCATGTGCAGGCCCATCAGGAAAATGACTAGGCTTGTTACCGTTTTGCCCTGAAAAATCCGCCGGATGCCATTGGCCCGAATCCGCATTGCGGTTATTCAATGGCACGCCCTCTGATCCGGAAAACAAGAACAATGCCCTGGCACTACATCGAAGCAGGCAGTGGCCGTCCGCTGGTCCTGCTGCATGGCATAGGCATGTCCTCCCATGCCTGGAAAAACATCATCCCCCTGCTCGCCCGCGAGCGCCGCGTACTGGCTTTTGATGTGGCCGGTTTCGGCCGGACACCGCGCCTGCCGGCATGGACAGCCCCCACAGCAGCCAATCTGGCAACAGCACTCGGTCAAACCCTGCAGGAAATCGGCGTGGAAATGCCCGTGGATATCGCCGGCAACTCCATGGGCGGCTATATCGCGCTGGAAGCAGCGAAACAGGGCCTGGCGCGCAGCGTGGTCGGGCTGTCCCCTGGTGGGCTCTGGACCGAAGGCGGTCTCGCTCCGCATATCAGCCTCAGTCTCAAGGCCGCGCGCTGGGGCGCCAAAACCGCGCCGGATTTGCTACAGAAAGCCACCACCATCACACCACTGCGTTGGCTGACGTTGGCCATTCCGGTGTCATCGCAAGGCTGGAAAATTCCCAAAGAAGATGCGCTGGCCTGTGTAGCCGATATCAGCGCCGCCACTGGCTTTGAAGAAACCTTTGCCAATGCCGGACACTTTGAAGGCGGCAAGAACATCACCGTGCCGCTGACCATTGCCTTTGGCAGTCGCGACTGGCTGCTGACGAAATCTGCACAGCAGCGTGATGAATTACCTTCGCACACACGCTGGCTGAAGCCGCGTGGCTGGGGTCATGTCCCGATGTGGGATGATCCGGAGGGAGTCGCAAAACTGATTCTGGACGGCACGCGCTGAGCGGCTGCGCGTCGGCTCTGCGGCGTTTACCCCGCAAGGGGGTATCGAGAAAAGAGCGGGCGAAAAATGCTCATTTACTACCTGTAAACTCCGCTTTTTCGCCTGCTCTTTGCCTCGCCTAGAGGCGCCTACTATTGGTGCATGGCTCTAGCTAGCTCGCTCATCCCACCAGATAAAAATCAGCCGCCCTTGCGTATGAGATAGCGGAATTCCTTTTTCTCCTGCAATGCTTCTTGTGCGACCAATTCATGGCCAAGGAAGTTGCAGAATTTGGGAATATCGCGCGTGGTGGAGGGATCAGTCGCGATGACTTCCAGCAGCTCGCCTGCCTTCATGTCACGCACCTTGTTATGCAGCATCATGACGGGCTCGGGGCAATAGAGGCCCCTGGCATCCAGATGGTGGGCAGCGGTTTCAGTCATGGCGGTCAGGGCAAAGCGGGCATTCAGGGGCGCGCATTGTCGCCCGAAAGCCGGAGTACCGGAACCCCTGCCCTGACTGGCTAGCCTTGCAAGGCCGGCAGGCGCCGGCAATACACGGCGGCCGGCCAGAGCAGCAGCAAAGCGATGACACCGGAGAGCAGGAAATAGCCGGTAAAACCCAGCAACTCGGCCGTGATACCGGCGGCCAGATAAAAGCTGCCGCCGAAAATCGCGAGTATGCTGACCTGCACGGTGAAATCGGAGGCCGCATGCTCGGGCCGCGACAAATCCATCACTGCCGTCAGCAGCGCCGCCATGGCCATACCACTGGCGAAATGCTCCAGGGCATTGATGCCGGAGGCCAGAACAATATCCACCGGCATGCCCTGATCATGTCGCCATGACAAAACGGCATAGGCCGCCACCGTCACCGCCTGCAGGAAACCGAAACCGATAATCGCACGCCAGCGTCCGATTTTTGTCGTCAGCCAACCGCCCAGGAGGGCGCCGGACAAGGCAGCAAACGAGCCGACCAGACTCACCATCAGCCCTATGTCCTGCAGACTCAGGCCCATGTCTTTCAACATGGGTTTGACCATGGCCGAGCCCAACGACTCGCCGGCTTTATAAGTGACCAGTACCACCAGCCAGCCATACAGGCCCGGGCGCGCAAAGAAGCTGCTGAAGGCGCTCCAGTAATGCTGACGCTCGTGCAGCGGCGCCACGACGGCGGCAGGCTCGCGAAAAAACAGCACGGGCAATGTGAGTGCCGCCTGCAAACAGGCGAGAAAAATGAAAGAGCCCTGCCAACTCCAGGCACCTATGAGATAGAGCAGCAGACCGCCGCCAACAATCAATCCGAGACGATAACCCGCCACCTGCACGCCATTACCCAGGCCACGCTCATGAAAAGCCAGCGTGCGTACGGCAAGACCATCAGTCGCAATATCCTGCGTAGCAGCAAACAGATTCACCAGCAGCATGAGCAGGAAAAATTCCGTCACACCAGAAGCCGTATCCAGCCGGTGTGGGTCAAAAAAAGCGATATAGAGCAGTGCCAGCACCGCGGCCAGCTGCATGGGAATGATCCAGCTGCGACGCTGGCCGTAGCGTGCAGAGAAATGCTGGTCTACATAAGGCGCCCAGAGGAATTTCAGCGCCCAGGGCATGGCCAGCAGGCCGCTGAAGCCTATGACGGTGAGTGACACGCCATACTGACGCAGCAAGGCCGGCAGTGCCTGGGTGAAAACGCCGGTAGGCAGGCCCTGACAGATATACAGCGTCAGCAGGAGACCCAGACGGGCGCGCAGGGAAGCGGATTCATTCATGAGGGAGAGTCAAAAAGAAAGCTGACGCAGGCTGGCATAAAGCCCGGCTCTGCACCAATGAAGAATCACTGACAACTGCCTTCTCACGCGCTTAAAGCAGACTCTCTATGGATTCACGGATGGCCGCATCTTCCGGCGCGGTTTTCGGCGAAAAGCGCGCTTTCACTTCACCATCCCGGCCAATAAGGAATTTTTCGAAATTCCAGGTGATGTCGCCGGGGAAGGCGGCCTTCTCTCCCGTCAACCAGTGATAGAGCGCATGGCGGTTAGTGCCGTTGACGTCGATTTTCTGGGTCAGCGGAAAGCTCACCTTGTAATTCGTATCGCAGAACTGACGAATTTCCTGCGCTGTGCCCGGTTCCTGACCGGCAAACTGGTTACAGGGCAGGCCCAGCACCACAAGACCACGTGAACCATACTCCTGCCACAAGGCTTCCAGCCCCTTGTACTGCGGCGTCAAGCCGCACTGACTGGCGACATTCACCAGCAACACGACCTTGTCCTTGAGCGAAGCAATATCGAAGTGCTTGCCTTCGAGAGTATTGAGCGAGAAATCCGTGACTTTCATGATCGTCCTCCTGCAATGAAGCTATTCAGCGAACAGCAGCATAGGCGATATCCAGACCGGAAATATCCGACTCGCTCCAGCCACCGGCCGGCACCTGCAAGCCGGCCGCCGCAAACACCCCGCTGCTGGCCAGTATCTCGCCATTGCCGGCAATGTCTTCTGCCAGTTTGAAGGCCACATTGACCGGATCACCAAAGCAATCAGTATGCGGCACATAAAGAAAGCGGCCGACATCCAGTCCTATGGAAACCTCCAGCGGCTCAGGCAGGGAAATACAGGCATGGCGAATGGCAATAGCCGCTTGCAAGGCCTTGGCCGCATCGGAAAAAACCGCCATCAGATTGTCGGCCGTGTATTTCACCACTTCACCGCCATGCGCCACGACGACGGGCGAACTCAGCTGCTGCATACGGCGTATACGTGCGAGGTAACTCACGATGCCCTTGGCATGTACGGTGCGCGAGAAACCGCTCATGTCCAGCGCCAGCACACAGGCTTCAAGACCGAAAGTCGCCCACAGCACTTCCTCATGGGCCTTCTTTTCATCCTCGCTGCAGCGTTCGAGGCGATCAATCAGCGCGTAGAAAGCCTGCATTTATTTCGTCCCTGCCCGCATTTTTTCGCCCCTGAAAGTTGCTTCAGTTAAAAACGATAGTTTTATTGCCATGCACGATGATGCGGTCTTCCAGATGCCACTTCACCGCACGCGCCAGCACATTGC
>JAVHYE010000208.1 GCA_031119295.1 Pedobacter sp.
CTTAAACCACGGCGAGGCATCAAGATTACGCATTAGATTGGAAACTTGGTTAGCACTCTCAGCAACACCCGTAATGGTAAACGTATCGTCCTTGCGTTCGAGCGACTTGAGAAAAACGCCATCCGGAATCACACGCACAAGCTCATCAAATACACGCACAATGACAGGACGACGCCCCTGCAGATCCTGAATCACTTTCATGCGGGAAAGCAGTTCATCGCGACGCTTTTGCAGGGCATCAATTTCCGTAATCTGTGAATCCAGCTTGGAAATTTCTGACTTGATGTACTGATTACGCTCCTCTTGGTCACTGACCTGCTTGGACAGCGCCATATGCGCAAACAGCACGATACCTACAGCAACAAGAGAAACAGCAAGCAGAATGGCGATGAATTCCTGTTGACGCTGCTTGCGCAGCTCCTGGCGCCAAGGGAGTAGATTGATATTAGCCATCAGTCAAAACTCCTCATCGCAAGGCCGCAGGCAATCATCAGGGCCGGAGCATCATTGGCAATAGCCGCTGAATTCACCTTGGGAGAGAGAGCCATATTCATGAAGGGATTAGCCACCGTCACGGGAGTGCCGAGCTTTTCCTGAACCAGTGCAGCCAGCCCGTCAATTGAAGCAGTGCCGCCTGCCAGCACGATGTGATCGACATCGTTATAGGCGCTGGAGGAGAAGAAGAATTGCAGTGAACGGGTTACCTGCTGCACAACGGCATCCATAAAGGGACGCAGCACTTCCGAGTCGTAATCATCAGGCAGGCCGCCTTGTTTCTTGGCCATACCGGCTTCTTCGAAGGACAGGCCGTAGCGACGCTGGATTTCCTCGGTGAGCTGCTTGCCACCGAAGAGCTGTTCACGCGTGTAGATGATCTTGCCGTCATTGACCACATTCAGCGTGGTCATGGTGGCGCCCACATCGATAATGGCCACCGTACCTTCCGGGCCACTGGAGATGGAGTCACCAATCAGGCCAAAGGCACGCTCCATGGCATAGGCTTCGACATCCACGATCTTGGCGCCCAGCCCGCCGATTTCCAGCGCATCCACGCGCAGTTCGACGTTTTCATTACGGGAGGCAGCCAGCAGCACATTGACGCGCGCAGGATTGTTTTCCAGCGGCTCGACGACTTCGAAGTCGATGCTGACTTCTTCCATGGGATAAGGAATGTACTGATCCGCCTCAAGGCGGATCTGGGATTCACGCTCGTCATCCGAGAGATCGGCATCCATCTCGATGATCTTGGTGATCACCGCGGAGCCGGCCACGGCAACGGCCGCCTGCTTGGCCGAGGGCTTGGCTTTGGACAGAAGCTTCTTGATGGCTTCGCCCACGCCCTCGACGTCATTGATGTTCTTCTCTACCACCGCATTTTGCGGGAGAGGCTCTACCCCGTAGGACTCGACGCGATAGCGATCACCCTGCCGGCTCAGCTCCAGCAGCTTGACCGAGGTGGAACTAATGTCCAACCCGAGCAACGCAGAGTTCTTTTTCCCAAGAAAGGACAGCACGATCAGGTTCCCTTTTATTTTTTCTATGGAAAATGTGCACTTACGTCACATTTATGTACAACTACATTAAATACTAGTCTTATCACGAGCGCAATTGCTGTACAAGCGTCGAACCCGCTTATAATGGGCCCCAGTTCACACCCCTCACCAACAGCATCACGCAAGTAGCTGATATTCAATGAAAATCACCAAAGAAGTAGGCCATCGCGAGCGTCTTCTGGCAATTCTCGCTTTTCCGTTTTGTGGGGTGTTGCTCATTCTGGCCGGCCTCTATTTGTATCTGGCCCCCCAGTTGCCCGATGTGGAGACCCTGAAGGAGGTCAAGTTCGAGACTCCGTTGCAGGTCTACAGCCGGGATGGCCGCCTGATTGCCGAGTTTGGCGAGAAGCACACTACCCCGCTGACCTATGAACAGATCCCGCCCCTCTATATCAAGGCCATCCTGGCCGCCGAAGACGACCAGTTCTTCGAACATGAGGGCATCAATACCAAGGGCCTGGCCCGCGCCTTCGTGGACATCCTGCGCACCGGCTCCATACAGTCCGGCGGCTCCACCATCACCATGCAGGTGGCCAAGAACTATTTCCTCAGCCATGAACGCACCTTCAGCCGCAAATTCACGGAAATCCTGCTGGCCAAGCGCATAGAAGACTCCCTCACCAAGCAGGAGATCATGACGCTCTATGTGAACAAGATTTTCCTGGGGCACCGTGCCTACGGCATAGGTGCTGCTGCGCAGGTCTACTACGGCAAGAAGATCAACGAACTCAATCTGGCGGAAATCGCCATGATTGCCGGCCTACCCAAGGCCCCTTCCGCCTACAACCCCGTCAACAATCCCAAACGCGCCCTGATACGCCGCGACTGGATCATCAATCGCATGCTGGAGCTGGGCTATATCCAGCAGGCCGAGCACGACAAAGCCCTCAAGGCCCCGGTCGGCCTGAATTTCCGCGCCACCTTTGCCGAAGTGAATGGCCCCTATCTCGCGGAAATGGTGCGCGATGAGCTGGTGCAGCAATTCGGCGAAAACATCTACAGCTCGGGCTACAAGGTCTACACCACGGTCAGTGCCGCACGACAGAATGCCGCTTCGCAAGCCGTGATTGAAGGCCTGCTGGCCTATGACCGTCGCCATGGCTGGCGCGGCCCGGTGAAGGCTGAGAGCCTGGACGGCCTTTATACCGTCGGCGGACTGCAGCCCGCCCAGGTCACGGAAGTGAAGGACCAGCAAATCACTGCCGTGCTCGCCAATGGCATCAGCCTGACCATTCCCTGGGAAGGCATGAGCTGGGCGCGCCCCTATGTAAATGTGAACCGCATCGGCCCGGCGCCGAAAAAAGCTGCGGACATCGTCAAGGTCGGCGACATCATCCGCGTACGCCAGACCAAGGCCGGCAGCTGGGAGCTCTTGCAGGTTCCGGCCGTACAGGGCCAGCTGATTGCCATGGATTCGGAAACCGGCGCACTGGAAGCCGTGGTCGGCGGCTTCGACTACACCGCCAGCAAATTCAACCGCTCCCTGCAGGGCTGGCGTCAGGCCGGCTCCACCCTCAAGCCCTTTGTCTACTCT
The DNA here is from genome assembly GCA_031119295.1 of Pedobacter sp. Taxonomy (GTDB): domain Bacteria; phylum Pseudomonadota; class Gammaproteobacteria; order Pseudomonadales; family Moraxellaceae; genus UBA2031. Next base: position 3,088 of record JAVHYE010000208.1, read on the forward strand.
GCGGCACTGGAAGGCGGCTATCTGCCGGTCAGCCTGATCAACGACTCCCCCATCACCTTCGGCGAAGGCTCCTCGCTCTGGCAGCCGGGCAATTCCGACGGTGAATTCCTCGGCCCCATCACCTTGCGCCGCGCGCTTTATATGTCGCGCAATATGGTGTCCATACGCCTGCTGCAATCGGTGGGCGTGGGTACGGCACGCAGCTATATCGCCCGCTTCGGTTTTCCCCAGGACAAACTCTCCAATAATCTCACCCTGGCTCTCGGCTCCGCCGAAGTGCTGCCCCTGCAAATGGCCACCGGCTATTCCGCTTTCGCCAACGGCGGCCTGCGCGTGACACCGTGGTTCATAGACCGCGTGGTGGACAAGACCGGCAAAGTGATTTTCCAGGCCA
>JAVHYE010000076.1:0-9968 GCA_031119295.1 Pedobacter sp.
ACGATATGCGAGCTCACCGACACGCCACGGATTTCTTCGATTTCCGAACGGGTGATGGGCTGGCGGTAAGCGATCAGTGCCAGCGTTTCCAGCAGCGCGCGCGAATAGCGGGAAGGCTTTTCATCCCAGAGACGGCTGACCCAGGGGCCGGTTTCCTGGCGCACCTGGAAACGGAAACCCGACGCCACTTCTTTCAGTTCTATGCCACGACCTTCGTAGCTCTGCACCAGCTCATCCAATACCGCACGCATGGTGGCATTGTCCGGACGATCGGCTTCGTCAAACAGGAAGCCCAGCTGATCCAGACTCATGGGCTGGCCGGCGGCAAAAATGGCGCCTTCCAGTACTTTTTTCAGGAGCTCGGGCGACATGGCCACGACAGGCGCGGCGACTGACTCGGCAGCAACATCATCAATCGCTTCGTTTTCCACTTCACTGCTTGCTTCGCTGCCCATCTCTTCATTCATGGCAACAGGCTCCATCATTCATCACGACGGAAGGAATCATCTTCCTTCGCCGTCTCATCAGGAAATTCTTCGCCCAGATCAAAATCACTCTGGAGTGCTTCGGGTTCGGCCTCGACCGCGGGCGGCGCATCAAAAGCATCATCGCTGCCATCGTCTTCCAGCTCGGCCAGATCATAGCCATGGCCTTCCACTTCCTGGGCCCGTGCCTTCACATGAATGGGACCGAAAGATTCGGTTTGCACCAGGCTGAGCACGCCCTCCTTCACCATTTCCAGAATGGCCATGAAGGTCACCACCACACCAAGACGACCTTCTTCTATGGTGAAGAGCGATACAAAGGGGACAAATTCACGGCCCTGCAAATGCTCCAGCACATGGCTCATCTTTTCGCGCAGGGTCAGGGTTTCCTTGGAAACCTGATGGCTTTCAAACAGGTCGGCGCGGCGTATGACATCCTGCAGGGCCAGCAGCAGCTCACGCAGATCCACCTGCGGCAGTTCTTTTTCACGTGTGTAATCCGGCCCGGCCACTTTCACCTGCCAGAAATCACGACCTTCCTGCGGCATGCCATCAAGGTCTGCGGCGGCCTTCTTGAAGCGTTCGTATTCCTGCAGGCGGCGTATGAGCTCGGCACGCGGATCTTCTTCTTCCTGACCGTCCTCGCCTTTGGGACGCGGCAGCAGGGAGCGCGACTTGATTTCACCCAGCACGGCGGCCATCACGAGATATTCGCCAGCCAGCTCCATATTCATGGTGCGCATCACTTCCACGTACTGCATGTACTGGTGGGTGATGTCGGCCACGGGAATATCAAGAATGTCGAGATTCTGGCGGCGGATGAGATAAAGCAGGAGATCCAGCGGACCTTCGAAGGCTTCGAGGAAAACCTCGAGCGCATCCGGCGGGATATAGAGATCGTCAGGGAGTTTGGTAAACGCCTGGCCATAGACCAGGGCGAAAGGCATTTCCTGCTGCTGCGGGGAGGCCTCGGCAGGTGCTGCCGCGGCAGTGGCTTCCGTGTCGGCCTGGATGTCGGCTATAGCCGCCAATACCAGTTCGTCGTCCTGTTCCGTTCCAGCCATCGTGAAAAACCTCTTGCCGCTTCACAGCGGTTATTTGCAGCAGTGACGCGCATCCACCGTTGGATGCGGCCGCCATGATAGCGCAGCCGGGAAGACTGCCACAGCCCCGATTTCAGGCGTAGCAGTCACCCGACCATCAGCGGTAACTCAGCCCCATGGCCGCACGAACTTCGCGCAGTGTGTCTTCAGCAAGATCCGCGGCTCGTTCATTACCCTGATTGAGGATGCCGCGTATCACTTCCGGGCTACTCTCGAATTCGCGCGCGCGCTCACGCATGGGGGCAAGCTCGGCATTGATGGCATCAATCACCGGCTTCTTGCACTCAAGACAGCCTATGCCGGCAGAGCGGCAGCCCTGCTGCACCCATTGTTTGGTGGCATCGTCGGAATAGATTTCATGCAGCTGCCAGACCGGGCAGACATCCGGATTACCGGCATCGGTACGGCGCACACGGGCCGGATCGGTGGGCATCTTGCGGACCTTGGCATCCACATCGTCCGGCAGCTCACGCAGGGAAATGAAATTGCCATAGGACTTGGACATCTTCTGGCCATCCAGCCCCGGCATCTTGGAGGCCGGCGTCAGCAAGGCCTGCGGCTCCGGCAGGATGATCTTGCCCGAACCTTCCAGCGAGCCCAGCAGGCGCTCCTTGTCACCCAGGGTGATGTTCTGCTGGTCATGCACCAGCGCCTGTGCCGTCGCCAGGGCCTCGGCATCGCCGGACTCCTGGTAACGCTTGCGCAGATCGGCATAAAGCTTGGAGGCCTTCTTGCCCATCTTGGTGATGGCGGCATCCACGGCTTCTTCAAAACCGGGCTCACGGCCATAAAGATGATTGAAGCGGCGGGCCACCTCGCGGGTGATTTCCACATGCGCCACCTGGTCGGCGCCCACGGGCACGAGACCGGCGCGATAAATCAGGATGTCGGCGCTTTGCAGCAACGGATAGCCCAGAAAGCCGTAAGTGGCCAGATCCTTGTCCTTGAGCTTTTCCTGCTGGTCCTTGTAGGTAGGCACACGTTCCAGCCAGGACAGCGGCGTCATCATGGAGAGCAGCAGGTGCAGCTCGGCATGGGCCGGCACGCGCGACTGGATGAAGATGCTGCAGGCATTGGGATTGATGCCGGCCGCCAGCCAGTCCACCACCATCTCGAAGCTGCTCTGCTCGATGCCGCGCGGGTCTTCATAAGCGGTGGTCAGAGCATGCCAGTCGGCGGAGAAAAACAGGCAGTCGTATTCGTACTGCAGCTTCACCCAGTTCTTGAGAACGCCGTGGTAGTGGCCAAGATGCAGGCGGCCGGTAGGCCTCATGCCGGACAGCACACGCTGCTGGGAAGCGACGGAACTCAAGTGCAACTCCTTGGTGTTCTCTTTGAAGCTCAAGGACCGCAAGGCGGCCGGGCGGGAGCGGCGCAACAGGCAGCCACTCTGGCGAAGCCTGCGATTATAGCGTCCACGCCGCAGCAAAAACCACGCAGCAGGGGCCGGCTTGCGGGCAAAAAAAAGCAGGTCACTGAGGACCTGCGCGAAAGGAGAAACTTGAGAGCGTGACACTCAACTGATGCAAGCAGATGCCAATCAGAAGAAACACCATGCGGCACCGCCTAATGGGCACCGCGACATGGGGGCGCAATCTTAGGCGAAATTTTGAGCAGGCAGCCAATAACTCTTGGCGATAAAACGAGCAGAAAACCTAACGAAACGGCTGGCGCTTAGCGGAAAGGAGCAGGATCGCCCCTGCCCTCGCGCAGGATGACCGGATTACCCTCACTGAGATCAATCACCGTGGTGGGTTCCAGCGTACCAAAGCCGCCATCGATGATGAGATCCAGCCGACTGCCCAGCACCTCGCGGATTTGCTCGGGATCATTCAGCGGCTCGCTTTCCCCGGGCAGCTGCAGCGTCGTGGTCAGCAGTGGCTCGCCCAGCTCGGCCAGCAGGGCCTGACAAATCGCATGATCGGGCACACGTATACCTATGGTCTTGCGCTTGGGCTGCAGGCGCTTGGGCACTTCACTGGTGGCGGTGAGGATGAAGGTATAGGCGCCAGGCGTATGGGTTTTCAGCAAGCGGTAGGTGGCGTTATCCACCTTGGCATAAGTGGCGATATCGGAGAGGTCACGGCAAAGCAGCGTGAAGTTGTGCCTGTCGTCCAGCTCGCGCAGACGCACTAGGCGCTCCATGGCCGCCTTGTCGCCGATATGGCAGCCCAGGGCATAGGCCGAATCCGTGGGATAGGCCATGACGCCGCCATCGCGTATGAACATCACCGCCTGCTTGATCAGCCGCGGCTGGGGGTTATCGGGGTGTATGTAGAAGTCCTGCGCCATATGCTTTCTCAGACCAGCGCAAGCTGGTCGCCCTCCGCCTTTACCCAACGCTGCCAGACCGGCTTGCAACCCGCCGGCATGGCCGGGAAACGTCCCAGCTGTATCCAGGGCATATGCGGCCCATGGAAATCACTGCCCTGCGAAGCCTCCAGCCCGAACTGCACCGAGAGCTGACCCAGATAGCGCACCATATCCGGCTTTTCCGTGGCCGTGGCCACCTCCATGGCCTCGCCGCCAGCAGCGGCAAACGCCGTGATCAGGCTGCGCATCTTGGTGCGCGAGAGCGGATAGCGGCCGGGATGGGCCAGCACTGCTGTACCGCCCGCTTCCCGGATCAGCGCCAGTGCCGGCTCCAGCTCGGGCCAGGGCATGGGCACATCGCCCGGCTTGCCGGCCCCCAGCCATTTGTCAAAAGCGCCCTGCAGGCTGTTCACGTTGCCTTCGGCCAACAGCCATTGCGAAAAATGGGTACGGCTGACGCGATCGGGATCATTGCCCGCCAGTGCCAGCGCGCCCTCCCAAGCACCCGGCATGCGGTGCTTTTCCAGACGCTCGGCAATGGCACGGCCACGACGGGCGCGGGCATCGGCCTGCTCGGCCAGCCCCGCCACCAGCGCCGGATGATGGATATCCACGCCCAGCGCCACGATATGCACAGAGTGGCCCTGCCAACTGGAGGACAGCTCCAGACCAGGCAGTAATTGCATGCCATGGACTTCGGCCGCCGCCATGGCCTCGGGCACGCCCTTCACCGAGTCATGATCGGTCAAGGCCAGCACCGTCACGCCAGCCGCGGCTGCGCGCGCGACCAGTTCTGTCGGACTCAGGGCGCCGTCGGAGCAGTGACTGTGGCTGTGCAGATCAACAAGAGGCATGGAATGGCCGGGAACGCTGCATTAAGATGCCGCACTTTACCACCTGAGCGCCCTTCCGCATGAAGCAGTGGCTGGATTTCATTCCCCTTCTCCTTTTTTTCATCGCCTTCAAGGTTCTGGGCATCTTTCCCGCCACCATGGTCCTGATAGCTGCCACGGTCATAGTCTACGGCGGCCTCTGGATAGCCACCCGTGAACTGGAGCGCAACCAGCTCATCACCCTGGTGGTCACCCTGCTCTTCGGCGGCATCACCCTGGCCCTGCATGATGTGACCTATCTGAAGTGGAAGGCCCCCATCATCAACTGGGTTTTCGCCATCGTTTTCCTGGGCAGCCATTTCATCGGCGAGAAAGTCGTCATCGAACGCATGCTGGGCCACGCCATCACGGCGCCCACTGAAGTCTGGAAAAAGCTCAATCTCGCCTGGGTGCTGTTCTTCATCTTTGCTGGCGCCATCAATCTGTATGTGGCCTTCCATTGGGAAGCCCACTGGGTGGACTTCAAGGTCTTCGGCAGCCTCGGCATGACCCTGGTCTTCGTGGTTGCCCAGACCCTCTATCTCAGCCGCTATATCAAACACCCGGAAAGCCCTTCCGCTTAAGGGGCGAGGATAAAACATGTGGTACGCCATTCTTGCCGAGGACACACCCGGCACCCTGGATCTGCGCCTTGAAGTGCGCCCGCGTCATCTGGCGCGTCTGGAGCAGCTGAAAGCCGAAGGCCGCCTGCTGCTGGCCGGTCCGCATCCGACCATAGACAGTGAAAACCCGGGCCCCGCCGGTTTTAGCGGCAGCCTCGTGGTCGCCGAATTTGCCAGCCTGGCCGAAGCCGAGGCTTGGGCAGCCAAAGATCCGTATCGTGAGTCCGGCGTTTATGCCAAGGTCACCGTCAAACCTTTCAAGAAAGTCCTGCCCTGAGACCCTGCGCATGAACAAGTTTGCTTTTTCAACTCTGGCTGCAGCGCTGCTTTTTAGCAGCATGGTTCAGGCCCAGACTGCTCCGGCAACAACACCAGCCCCTGCTGCTCCCGCTCCGGCACGCGCACCAGTTGCAGTGAAACCGGCTCCCGTCGCAGCACCAGCAGCCACAGCAGCGCCGATTACCGCTCCGGCGGCTCCGGCAGTAGCAGCACCTGCAAAACCAGTAGTAGCGCCGGTGAAACCTGCCGCGCCTGCAATAGCAGTAGCAGCGCCAGCCGCCGCCGTTCCGCTGGTCACCGATCCTGCTGCCGCTCCTGTGATCACACTGGAGGAGCGTCGTCGCCAAGAATTGCTGGCCAATGCCGAGCGCATCGACAAGGCCAATCGCGAATTGCTGGCCAAGAACCAGGAGCTGCAGCTGCAGAACGAGAATCTCGGCCTGCAGAACACCCGCCTGAAACTGGACAAGAGCTCGGACGGCATCTGGAAAGGCGCCCTCGCCGTCATCGCCGGCTTCCTCATGGGCTGGTATTTCTCCGGCAGCCGCCGCAAGAGCAGCTGGTAATCCTCAATGACTGAAACCCTGCGACCGGCGCGGCTGGACTGGTCGCAGGGGCAGCCCGCCTCCAGCGAATTCGGCGATATCTATTTTTCGCGTGATGGCGGTGATGCCGAGACCCGGCATGTCTTTCTAGCCGGCAACCAGCTGCTGCAACGTTTTGCCGCACTCGCTCCCGAAGCGTCCTTCACCCTCATCGAAACCGGTTTCGGTACCGGCCTTAACTGGCTGTGCACGCAAGCCCTGCGCTCTGAATACGATCATCGCGGCTGGCTGCATTACGTCAGCATAGAAAAACACCCGCTGGAACTGGCCGACCTGAAACAGGCGCAGGATTGCTGGCCGGCTTTTGCAGAATTCTCGCAGGCCCTGCAGGTGCAATACCCGGCGCTGGTGCCCGGCTTTCACCGTCTCGTTTTTCCGCAATGGCAAAGCACGCTGACTCTGGTATTTGCCGATGTGCAGGATGCCCTGCCGCGACTCTCGGCAAAGGCCGACGCCTGGTTTCTGGATGGCTTTGCCCCCAGCCGTAACCCAGCCATGTGGACACCGGAGCTGTACGCACAGATGGCCAGACTCAGTCGCACCGGCAGCAGCTTTGCCACATTTACAGCTGCCGGGGATGTACGTCGTGGTCTTGCTGCCGCCGGCTTTTCTGTCAGGAAAGCCGCAGGCTTTGGCAAGAAACGCGAAATGCTCTGTGGTGAATTCGCTGGTGCTGCTTCAGAAAAAAGCGGGAGCAAACCCTGGCTGGTACGCCCTCAAACAGCACATGAAAAGCGACACGCCATCGTTATAGGCGCTGGCATTTCCGGCGCCAGCACAGCGCATGCCCTCGCCAAGCGTGGCTGGCAGGTAAATGTGCTTGAGGCGGGGACGATTGCCGGTGCCGCTTCGGGTAATCCCGCTGCTGTAGTTTCGCTTGCAACAGCGCCGCAAGATGAAGCACTGGATCATTTCCCCCATCAAGCCAGCCTGTATGCACTGCGGCAACTCGCCACAGAAGCAACTAGCAAGAAGCTCTGGCATGCCTGTGGCGTACTGGAATTGCCTGCCGAAAACCGGCGCAAGGATTTTGCCGGCAATAGCAGCAAGGAACTGCCGGAAAATCTATCGCAAATAGTGGATGCGCAGCAGGCCTCAGATTTGTGCGGTATTGATGCCAAGAACACAGCCATCAAGGACAAGGCCATCTGGCAATCACAGTCAGGCTGGCTGGATGCTGCGGGCTGGTGTCGCGAGTTATTGGCGCATCCAGGCATCAACGTGCAGCAGAATTGCAAAGTACATGGAGTCCGCCATGTGCAAGGCGGCTGGCAGGCCGTGGATGAAAACGGCGAGATGATTGCTGAGGCGCCTGTGCTCGTTATTGCCAATAGCCAGGCTGCAAAATATTTCCCGCAGACCGCCCACCTGCCCCTGCGCAGCGTACGCGGACAGATTTCACTGCTACCCGCCTCCAGCACATCACAGACGCTGAAAACTGTTGTCTGCGCGCGTGGCTATATCACGCCAATACTCGCGAATGGGGGGCTCACGAATGGCCAGCACTGCCTGGGCGCCAGCTTTGTTCCCGATGATGAGTCGCTGGATATCCGAGAAAGCGAGCATGAGGAAAACTTCGCGCAACTGCGGGACATGCTACCGGCATTGGCTGGCACGCTAAGCCCCAACACATGGCAAGGCCGCAGCAGCCTGCGCTGCCAGAGTCCGGACTACCTGCCGCTGCTTGGCCCTGTGGCCTCGACTGAAAAAATGGCGGCAGACTATATCGGTCTGAAAGACGGCAAGCGGCTGGACTATCCGCCGCTGGCCACCCTGCCCGGCCTTTATGTGCATCTGGCCCAGGGCTCGCACGGCTTTTCCCAGGCCGGTCTCGCCGCCGAAATTCTCGCCAGTGAAATCTGTGCCGAGCCTGCCCCGGTTTCGCAAAAGACGCTGGACAGCCTGCACCCCTCGCGCTTCTTCATACGCGAGCTGCGTCGCGGGAAAATCTGAAATTCCTTCAGATTACTCAGCACTTATTGCCAGATAAGTCCCTGAAAACCTGAAATAACTTCATAAAAACATGAAGGACATTCGCTTAATGGCACTGCCGTCCGTTTTGCCTTGACAGCACCCATTGGTCACAACCTATTCTCGGGCCAGAGCGGCATCGGTCATCCCACAAAACCCGGACCGTACGACTGCCGCCACGACACAGGCACTGCCTCTGGCAGCCGAACAGACCCAATAAAAAAGACACGGCAGGACAATCATGCGACTGACACTTGAAGAGCTGCGCGCCCAGGTTTACGCCCAGAAAGAGCAAGTGCCCTCCCTCTACGGTGATATCGATTTTTCCATCACGCCGGAACGCTTCACCGCCGACGGCAGTGAGAAATCGCTGATGCCGCGCAAATTCGAAAAGAAATACCGTGGCGACCTGCTGAAAGATAAAGAGCGTGTAGAGCGCGCCCGCCTCTACACCATGCTGGGCGATCATGTGTCCGATGCCTATGCCGCCCTCATGGGCAAATACCGCATGCCACAGCTGATTCAGATGCTGAAAGACGCCTGCGACAATGGTGTAGAGAGTGTGCCGGATGCACCACAAGAGCTGGTGAACTTCATACGCGCCATGGAAGAAGTGCCGGACTGGATAGACATGGATCTCGTGCGCAAGGGTGCACGCGTCTCACGCAATTACATGGCGCATCTCGTGCCCTTCGCGATTCGTGGTTCTTTCGTGGCCACTTTCATGAACAAATATTCCGGCCTGCCCATGGCCCTGACCGGCACGCTGACCGACGACACTTCGCTGCAGCGCATCAATGAAACCGCCAGCTTTTTCACCACCGCTGCCATGCCCGGCTCGCTGGACCGCTACGGTCCCGGCTTCAAGGCCGCTGCCATGGTGCGTCTCATGCACTCCATGGTGCGTTTCAATCTGCTCAAGCGTTCCGGCAAATGGGATGTGAGTGTCTACGGCATTCCCGTTCCCAAGGTGGACCAGATGCCGGCCGGCACCATGCCCGCCTTCATCACCGCCTTCAATCTGGTGCAGCGTCGCAAGACCGAATTCTCGGATGAAGAACGTGCCACGGTAGAACTCTGCCGCTACCAGAGCTTTCTGCTGGGCCTGCCGGAAGACCTGCTGCCGGAAACCCCGCGCGATATCTTCAATGTCATGCTCACCTATGCCGGCACCTTGCGTGACGGCTATGACGATGAAACCTGCGGCAAACTCGTGCGCTCCACCATGGCGGTCTACCGCCCGCAGGACAAATCCCTGCGCAGCCAGATTTTCAACAAGGTGGAAACCGGCTTTTCCAAGGTTTTCTTCACCCACACCTTCCTGCGCGGTGCCGACAAGAAACGTGCACGGCAAATGGGTGTGCAGCCCAATGTCGTCGATTACCTCTGCTTCCTCGCTACCAATCTTTATGTTTTGCCGCGCCTGCAGGCCAATCTGATTGCGCAGCGTATTCCCATCGTCAATACCATTGCCGATCGCGTGCTGGTCAAGAAAATAAACGGCCTTTTGGTGGCATACGGCCATGCCGAATATGTCAGCGATGGCGACCGCTACGCCTACGAAAAGGACAAACAGGCCGCCTGAGCCCGTCCATAAAAAAAGCCCGGCAATGCCGGGCTTTTTTATTTGCAGCATTTCAACCTATACGCGCCAGCCAGGCGGCCACGGCCGGATAATCCTGGAAGCGCGGCGCCAGATGACTGGTGCGCTGCACTT